>JAZOUW010000041.1:0-28419 GCA_045658385.1 Faecousia sp. | reverse complement strand
CGTCCTTTGCCTCGAACATGCCCATCAGTTCTTCAAACGTGAGAACGAAGTCCACATCGCTGCGGATGTTTTCGCGAATCGCTTCGAGTTTCTTTGCCGCGCACGGACCGACGAACACGACCTTGCAGTCGGGATCGTTCTTTTTCTGCATCCGCGCGGTAAAGACCATGGGCGTGAGCGTCATGGAGAGGTTTTTCTCCTGTTCGGGGAAGAGTTTATAGACCATCTCATGCCACGCAGGGCAGCAGGATGTTGCCATATACGGCTGCTCTTGCGGGACTTTTTTCAGGAAGTCTTTGGCTTCCTCAATATTACACATGTCTGCACCCACAGCAACTTCCGTAATCCGTTCAAAGCCCAGCTTCTTCATAGCCGCAATAAACTTACCGGGGGTGGAGTGCTTGCCAAACTGACCGATAAATGCCGGGGCAACGATGGCAATCACCTTGTTCCCCTGCAAAATAGACTGAATCACCTGAAATATCTGACCTTTATCTACGATAGCGCCAAAAGGACAGCTGACCAGACACTGACCACAGGCCACACACTTGTCTTGATTGATGGTTGCTCTGCCCTGCGCATCAGATACAATAGCATCCATACCACAAGCTACCTGACAAGGTCTTTCCAAATGAATAATGGCATGATAAGGACACGCCTTGGCGCACTTACCGCATTTAATACACTTTTCCGGGTCAATATAGCTTTTACCGTTGACAAAGGAAACTGCTTCCTTGGGGCAAACCTTTTGGCAGGATGCCGCCAGGCAGTTCTGGCAGCTTTCCGTCACCCGGTACTGGTTGATGGGACAGGCATGGCAGGCATAAGGAATAATATTGATCAGTGGCGGTTTATAATACTGCTCTGCCACCGCCGCCTCATCCATTCCCTCGGTCATTAAGTGCCGGGTTTGAATGGGTCGGATATTCAGACCCATAGCAAGACGTACACGCTCACTGGCAATGGCTCGCTCCAAAAAAACTGACTCCCGGTGTAACGGCTGATCACCGGGCACAATAATATAAGGCAGCTCGTCCACGCCCTCGTAGCCACGGCCGGAATAGGCCATCCGGGCAACCTCTGTAAAAACGTTTTTACGAATATCTGTGATCAAAGATGGGATTCCTCGCATCTTATGTACCTCCTGAGAAAACTTCCTACATATAATTATAAGCATTCCGGTCAAATAGTCAAGCAAAGCGCGCCCGGTAGTTCCTGCCAGTAAATTTTTCGTCCACTTCATTTTTCATTTGATTTTTTCATATTCATCGTATATAATGCTTAAGGTAACTAGGTGTAGCACATTTTAGAGAGCGAGTGGCCGCGGTTTGTGTGCAACGCAGCTGCGCCGTCGGCAAGACGCACACAGAACACCGCAACAGGGGCGCGCTTTCTTCTTTCTTTATAATTTCTATAGTATATCCGGATGTGGCTCAGTTTGGTAGAGCGCTTGCTTTGGGAGCAAGATGCCGCAGGTTCGAATCCTGTCATCCGGACCAAAAATCGGCGATCCTCGACAGAGGGTTGCCGATTTTACTTATTCACTTTTCACTATTCACTCTTCACTAAAAACTAAGGCCGATTTTTGGAAAGTAATAAGTAATAGTGAATAGTGAAGAAGTTGTGGTATCCGCTTCGCGGACAACTTAAATGTTTTGTTATTCACCGGAATAATTGATATTGGGTAGGTGTTTTTATAGCTTTCAACACAGATTATACTCCTGTTTCTTGAAAACACCATAAACTTATGATATATTTAATATTAAGAAAGGCGGTGCAAGAAATGAACAACAATACTTTTTCGACAACCACTGACCCCGTATATGTACGGCTACAGTCAAACAAATCTCTAGCCATTGTCTTTTTTGTATTTTCACTAATTGCTTGTCTTGGTTCCCTTGTTGCTTGGCAGACATTCATATTCTTTGAACTGATTGTCATTATTTCCTGCGTTGTTAGCCTTTTCCGGAATAGCAAAAAAGGTCATTACTGGAAGCTGTCATTTGAGAACGACATGCTAACTATAACAAACCTTACAACAAATGAATCATACTGGGTTTCAGATATTCCTGCATCCGATTTTGTTATTACGCAATCAAAAAGCGAAAAACATTATGATTATTGCAGTTTAATGATCAAGAACACCGTTTTTGCTTTCGGTGGAATCAAGAACTGCCAGCAATTAAAAACATACATAGAGGAAAATTATTAACAAAAGGCATAATGTGCTGTTTTTTGACCGCAAAAACAGTTGGTATTACTTACTTTTTGCTTAAATCCTATAAAACAACTCGTACCATAATCCCAAGGATGAGAGTCCTTGGGATTATTTTTTCATTTTCCCATTTGGGAAAACCGCGTTGGTTGTTGGGCAAAGTTTTCCGAAATCGGAAAACTTTATTGACTTGTTGGATATACTATAGTAAAATACACTTACAAGTGTTTATAAGGAGGCAATCACAATGGTGCAGCGAATAGAATATTTAAATGTACTTAAGAACTGGAAGGATGAGCAGGTTATTAAGGTCATCACTGGCATACGCAGATGCGGTAAGTCCACCTTGCTTACTTTATATCAGGATTACTTGCACACACAAGGTATCACAGAAGATCAAATCATATCTATTAACTTTGAGGAATTGGAAAACGAATCTCTTTTGGATTACAAGGCGTTGTATGACCATATCAAGCAGCGGTTACACGCGGAGAAGACTACCTATATTTTCTTGGATGAAATTCAGCGTGTTGCTGATTTTCAAAAAACCGTTGACAGCTTGTATGTCAAAAAGAATATAGACATCTATATCACCGGCTCCAATGCTTATCTTCTCTCTGGTGAACTTGCAACGCTTCTTTCCGGACGCTATATAGAGATCAATATGTTACCCCTTTCCTTTGCCGAGTTCTGTGAAATAAAAGGTGGAAACGACAAGGATCCTCTGTTGGCTGAATATATGAAGAATGGTTCCTTGCCCTATGTGGCAATGCTGGATGGTTCCACAGAAAAGGCTGATATGTACTTGGAGGGAATCTATAACACGATCATCGTAAAAGATATTGAAGATCGGCAAAAGCGCAAGGAGCAAGATCCCAATAAACGAAAGATAACAGATATTGCTTTGTTAAAGAATATATCCAAATTCTTGGCAAGTTCTGTTGGCAATCCCATTTCAATCAAGAGCATTGCAGACTATATCACATCCAGTGGCAGAAGCGTATCCTACAATACAGTAGATGATTATGTAGAGGCATTGGTTGAACCGTATATCTTCTATCCAGTTGAACGATACGATGTTCTTGGCAAACAGCTTCTAAAAACGAACCAGAAAATGTATATCGTTGATCTGGGCATCCGCCGTCATTTGTTGCCCAGAAAAAAATATGACCTTGGATTCTCACTGGAAAACGTCGTGTTCTTAGAACTCCTTAGACGCGGTTATGAAGTGTCAATTGGCAAAGTTGGGGCAACCGAAATCGACTTTGTCGCCCGTAAGAATGACAACGTTTACTACTATCAAGTTACAGCATCTATGGTGGAAGAATCTACATTCGAAAGAGAAATGGCTCCGCTGAGAAGCATCAATGACAATTACCCTAAGACCGTAATCACACTTGATCGTTTTACACTGGGTAACTACGAGGGTATTCAGGTTGTCAACGCCATCGATTGGCTACTAAATAAATAGGCAAAACCATGTGATTAAATGAGAATTTGAAAGGAGATAAGTGATTATTATGTCTAAATATGAACCTAAAGATTTTATTAGTGCGCTAGGAAAGAAAATAAAAGGGGGAAACATCCCAAATTGTCAATATTGTGGCGGAAGAAAGTTTACTTCAACCGATAAATTTGCAACCATATTAATTGGCGACGAACTAAGTGGAATTAATCTCGGCCCCAACATTCCTTCCGGCATGGTTATCTGCGAGAATTGCGGTCATGTCGAATTCTTTGCCCTTGGCAGTCTTGGCCTTCTAAACAAGGAAGGAGAGAGCGAAGATGTCAAATAACATTATTGAACAGAGCGACCCTGGTATTGTCGCAAAGGAAACCCCAGTACGTTTGTCAGATGAAAAGCTAAGAAACATGCTCTCTCGCACATATGAACGCGCACAAAAGGATATGAACGCCGTCAAATTCCGCAAGTTTTATAGTGTATTCTTATCGATATCTGGTACATTATTTTTATCGCTGCTTACCTCGACCTTTGGTGCCGTTGGCAAGATTAGCGCTGAATTTGTCACAGGGATGGCATGGACAATTTGTATATCGTTTGCTGTGTTGGGCTTTATTTTGATGGGTATGACTGTTACAGATAAAATAAAAAGCGATACTCACGAAAGAGATAAAGCTGTAAATGAAGTATTTAAGCAATATTTTTCGTAAAAACAACAAAGATAAAGTGTGATTGCTCATTCCTTACCTAACAACAGTAAGTATATTTGGATTATTGCTAGCGATTAACTATCAAGAAAAAAGACCATATAGTTTTGAGTGGACTTAATGGTTTAATAAATGAAAAATGTACTGTTTGTTGACTGCCAAAACCGTTGATATTACTCACTTTTTGCTTAAATCCTATAAAACAACTCGCACCAAAGCCCTAAAGGCGAGAGCCTTTAGGGCTTTACTTATTACCTCTTCACTTTTCACTAAATACGCATTTAGGTCTTTAAAGTAATAGTGAAAAGTGTGGTATCCGCTTTGCGGATAACTTGCAAGCTTTATTGTCTTAATTTTATTGATGCATTCTTTGTCATAATATGGTATAGTACTCATAGGTGTTAGCTGTGTTTTTGTAACCGGCGACAACCTACCGGAAGGCGTGAGTTTGCAGACCCTTGGTCTTACCCATATTCTTTGACTTTTTGTGTTTTGCTTTTCTACGTTACTAATTATATTTCACGCTAATTTAACCAGGAGTACTACTATGGAATACAACGCTTTGATGAATTTGGTTTCGGAAATCGGTTCCCGTTTGGCCATGGCAGGCGCAGAGACTTATCGGATAGAGGAGAGTGTTATCCGTATTCTCAACGCCTACGGGCTTACAGCCAAGGTTTATTCCGTTCCAAACAGCTTGATTATCACTATTTTAGTCCCGGATGGGCCTCCCATTACCCAGCTTTGCCGAGTAGATAGGCGTGGAAATGATTTAGATGCAGTAGAACAGTATAATAACCTCAGCCGCCGTATTTGTGCTGAAGTGCCCCCTCCCCAGCAGGCGCTGCAATGGCTTCAACACACTGAAAAAGCCCGCAAACGCTACAGTCTTCCCATGACATTGCTGGGTCACATATTGGTGGCCGGCGGATTCTGCGTTTTCTTTGGAGGCAGTCTGAAGGATTGTCTGTGTGCCAGCCTGTGTGGCCTTCTTTTGGGTCTTGTGACGCATTGTCTGAATAAGGTGAACACCAATACTTTCTTCCGTGAAATTGCGGCAGCCTTTATAATGGCCTTCTGCGCCTATACCCTTGGAGCGCTGGGCATTGCAGACAATGTAGATACTGTGGTCATCGGCCCGCTGATGCTTTTGGTGCCGGGTCTATTGTTCACGAACGCCCTTCGGGATATTATCTTTGGCGACACCAATTCCGGTATCAACCGGATTGTAGAGGTTCTGTTGATTGCCGCAGCGGTTGCGCTGGGTACTGCCGCTGCCTGGAACTTGAATGTTTCTCTCTGGGGTCCTTTAACTGTCACATCACTCCTGTCCTATGGTCCAATACTTACTTGCTTGGTCAGTTTCGTGGCCTGCGCAGGCTTTGTAATTGTATTCAATATTCACGGCTACGGCAATCTTCTGTGCGCACTGGGCGGCAGCATTGCCTGGGGTGCTTATTGCATTGCGTTGCACTTTGGTTGTGCGGATCTTCTGTGCTACTTTATCGCCACCGTAACCGCGGCAATCTTTGCTGAAACAATGGCCCGGGTGCGCAAATACCCCGCCATCTCCTATCTTGTCATTTCCCTGCTTCCTTTGATACCCGGCGCCGGCATTTACCATACTGCACAGCAAGCTGTGCAGGGCAATATGGATGGATTCATTTCTTATGGTTACAAAACTCTGGCCATTGCCGGCGCTATGGCTGTTGGAATCCTATTGGTTAGTACCATTGTACGAATCGTACAAGCACGGCGCAGCGTTAAAAAGAGCATTTCGAAAAAACCTGATCAAGTATAATACGTATACGATAGATAAAGCTTTGATTGCTCCATTTTTGTAAAATCCTATAAAACAACCCGGAGCAAAGTCCAAAACCTGCATAAGCAGGTTTTGGACTTTTTGCATATTCTCCCCTTTTGTGCAAAGACTATGGCAAAAAGGAGTGGTTATTATGGACGGACAAGCGCTTGTACGGCAGACATTGGATCAAATCCCCCAAGCAAATTCCAACGCAAGACGAATTGTAGGTCTGGTTAAGGAACGCGGCAAGATCACCGGTTATCAGCTGTCTGACAATACAATTGTAGAAAAACAGCAGGCAGTCAACATGGCAAGGCAGGGACAGATTGCCGGGGTCGGCATCGCCCACCGGGGAGATACCGAATATCTGAAATCCATCCCCGACGGTAGCGAAAACAACAATTTGGGCAATCTCCCCTCCGTTTCACCGCAATCTTAAACATCCCCTGAATTGGCGTTGTCCAATTCAGGGGACTTATTATTCATAATCTGTTTCATAGCTTCCCGCAGGAAGGATATGCCCGCAGGCGCAGGCTTCGTCACTTATTAGCGTTCCTGTCTCGCCGATAGCACCGCCCATTTTAATAAACACTTCCACATATCCTCCACATTGGGGGCATTTCACCTCCGCCAGCCGGGGCGTTTTCTTCCCCTCCTGGCAACCTTCTATCAACATACATTCACCTCACCAGACAAACGGGAACTTTCTGCATTTTTCCTTCTGCTTGTATTCGACATAGCCGGGAAGTTCCCGGGTTAGCAGTTCTTCTTCGCCTTTTAATCGGACGATGATAATCGCTGGACAGAACGCAAAAGCGATCAACGCATACCGGGAGCCAAGTACCACGGGAATCATCAGGAACAGCAGGATAGTTGCCATATACATAGGATGCCGGACAATGCTATACAAGCCGGTGTCTGCCACAGTCTGTCCATCGTCCAATAGTTCGACCTAAAAATGCGTTTTCCCGTATAACCTTCCCATAAAAACAGCGCCGATATTTTCATCGCAGTCCATCTGCACAAATAATTTCATTTTTATTATAGCATGCCAAAACGCCACTTGCAACGACGATTGATTTTGCCGTATAACATAACACAATATTTCTTTTAGGAGGATTTTATACGCAAAAATTTTGGAACAAAGCCGGCACTTATAACGAAGACGGCGTACCCAGCACCATGAGCGCCGTCCGGATACGCAAGCACCGCGGAATCCAAGGATTCCGCGGTGCGTTCATAGGTCTGTGGCTTCATCTTCTACTGTCTCGACATAAAAGCTCACCGGACGAAAGCCATCGTTGCAGGAAATCATGGCAGATTTTGGATTTTTCATCCAGCCGTCGTAAAAATTTCCTCCGCCCTCTGCCAGCACCTTCACGAAAGCAGACATGCTTTCCCAAGCGCTATTGCAAAGACTCTCCGGTTTTTCTCCTCTGTCAGCAATCCACACCTGTCCCTCTTTTACGTCACAGGCATGCTGGATTGGATTTTCGTACTTTGCCATCAAATCAGGATAGCAGGTTTTGCGTATAGCGGTAATTTTCACTTTTTTCACAGCTTGTCACCTATCGTTTCTGAGAGTTTTGTGTCACTGTTTTTTTATACTGTGATGGTGTCATCCCCTCTGTCTTTTTAAAAAGCGCGCCAAAATACTTCACATCGGAAAACCCCAGCTCTTTAGAAATGGTTGTTATGCGCATATCCGTTTCCGCCAAAAGGTTTTTTGCCTCATTGATTTTCAGTCTGTTAAAGCAATTGGATAATGTTTCTCCTGTCTGCTCTTTAAATATTCTGCACAGGAATGATCTGGAATAATTCACCTTGTGGCAAATGTCCGTCAATGACAGCTTGGCAGAAATATTGGTCTGAAAATAATCAATGATAACATCCGACAGCTTTGCGTAAAAATCATCTTTGTCCAAAAAAACTACTTGGGGATTCTTTTTTGCCGAAAGTCTTTGCAGCAGCCGAATAATCAAATACTCCAATTGCAAAATAATGACCTGCTGACCGCCAAAATTCGGTTTCTCCAAAACCTGCAGGTGTTCTTCCTCGTTCATAAAAAAGGTATGTTCATACTCGTCAAGCATGATTTTGACACAGTTTTTCAATTCCTCATTTAAAGGAACCGCCATTGCGCCAAGGCTTTTAAGTTCATAGGAAAAGGTTTCAAAGCATACAACAAATGCGCTGCAGCTCTCCGGTTGGTCCGTGGTGTAGACGTGAATTTTTTCCGGCGGCACAAAAACCACATCTCCGCTTTTCAGCAGAATCTTGTCTCCGTCAAGCGTCAGTTCAACACTGCCCTGCTCCACGTAGCACATTTCCCAAAAATTATGCTCGTCTTCATAGTTTTTGTACTTGCCATTAAAATCGAGGTATTCCATTGCTGCAAGTTCTTTGATGCTGATAACATTATGAATTTTATGTCTAAGATAAGTTTTCATAATAATTTACCCCACTTTTTTCACTAATTACAGTATAGTTTAACAAGCGTTGTATGTAAACCTTGAATTTTATTTTTTGTTATACCATTATTTTCTCCCTTTGAATTATCCAATAATTTTACGGCAGTGTGCCTTGTAATTAAACCAACAAGCACAAGACCGCTGTTTTAACGAAACAGCGGTCTTGTAATATACTTTATTCATTCCCATTATGGGATTTTTTGCTTTTTCCTACATTTTTCAAACGCCCTAAAAATGCCATTGTCCTGGCACGACTCAAAGCTTGAGCCGTGCCAGGACATAGTTCATAGATAATTATTCTGCGTCGTCAGTAATATCTCAGTCAGCCAACGGAGTATTGTCGGCTTCCTTCTTCTTGCGGCGCACATAGAGCACTGCCAGTACAACAAAAGCAACATTAACTGCCAGGCTGATAAAGAACAGGACAGGCCATACATAGTGGATGGAAATGTTGCAGTAGTCACCGGAGGGTTCTACTTCCACTTCCACCATCTGGTCCTTACCCAGTTGTGTCAAAGCTTCTTCCAGTGCTGCCAGCGCATCGGTCAGCGCCTTTGCTGCTGCATCAATGGACGCCTGATCCTTGGCCTTGCCAAGCAGTTCCCTGGCATCAGTCAGGGCATCCAGAAGCGCGCCGAATTTACCATCCAGCGTGCCGGCGCTGAGGAAGGTTTCAGTAGCTTCAATTGCATCTTCCAGAGGCTTGTAATCCAGCTTCTTCAAATTCTCGATGGCTTCAGCCAATGCCTTTTCAGCCGCGTCGATAGTAGCCTGGTCTCCGGACTTGCGTGCTTCTTCAGCAGCCTTGATTGCTGCCTGCAAAGCTGCCCAGCTTTCAGCAGTATAATCGTCAGATTTCAGCTCGTTAGCTTTATTCAGCAGCTCGTTCAGTGCGGTAACATCCACAGTAACAGCGGGTTCGCTGGGCTTGCTAGGTTTGCTGGGTTTCTTGGTTTCTTCGGGCTCGGTGGTTTCCTCCGGCACAGTAGGAATCTTTACTGTTACAGTCTTGGTAACAGTCTTCCAGGCAGACATGTTTCCATCGATATCAGAAGTTTCATATTTGAAGGAAACATCGCATTTGTCGCCATCCTTGGCGGAAGCGCTGACCTTAAAGCTTGCGGTGATGGTAATAGAATCTTCATCGCTACCATAGAAAAATGCGACATTATCCTGAACACTACCCATCATATCGGTTTTTGCTTTATAGCTCACGTCGCCGGAAATGATGCTGGAATTGCTAAAAGTAAATTCGCCGTCAACTCCGTAAACCTTCTTAATTGTGAAACTAACGGAGGCCTTCTCACCCGGTTCTGCGGTGGTACCTGCCGCAAAAGCGGCAGGTATTGTAGCAATAACCAGTGCAAGTACAATCAGCACTGTGATAAATCTTGAAAATCTCTTCATTCTAATAACCCTCTCACTGTCGATTATTTTTTCAATGCTGTTACATATTTGGCACTGTTCTGGTATTTAACCATGATCTTAACAGCATCACCGGACTCCAGTCTGCCATTTCTGTTGCTGTCAGCAGCCAGGAATACCAGTCCAGTCAGTGTTTTCTGGCCCTTGAAGTGTCTGTCGATCTTAACAGCATCACCGGACTCAATACGACCGTTGCAGTTGGTATCGCCCATCACAACGATGTCGTAGGTAGCAGTAGCCTTCACGCCATCCACATTTTCCGCAGTCAAGGTAACCTTGGCTGTGGTGCAGATCAGGTCAGATGTACCGTCGTTATAAGCGCCGGTAACACTGATTTCGACCTTATTATCCGCATCGTTGGTAAAGGCTGCACTGATCAGTCTCTTGAAGGTAGCCACGGTCACGCAGTCCTTAACGGTGTCAAGGTAGATAATACCCTTTTGCGTATCAAGCAGGAATCCGTAAACATTGCCGCCTACGGGGATGCTGGGAGCGCCAAGAGTGGGCAGCGCAGCAATAACGGTATCTGCCTTGGTAATTTGATTGGTGCATGCCGCGTCAGCAAAGTATTTCTGACAGGTATCGCAGTACCAGTAATCAATGTTACCTGCAGTTTCCGTTGTAGCAGGCTTCTTCTGCACATAGGTGGGAGCATGTGCGCCCAATGTGCCGTAGGTGAAGGTCTCAGTAGTGCTCTTTTCGCCACAAGCGGTACAGCTCTTGTAGTAAACTGCCAGTTTGGTGCAGGTAGCGCCAGACTTCAGATACTTATCTGCCACTACTTCAGCAGTGAAGTCATGGGGCAGCTTTTCGCCGTGGGTGAAGGTTTCGGTGGTGCTCTTTTCGCCACAAGCGGTACAGCTCTTGTAGTAAACTGCCAGCTCGGTGCAGGTAGCGCCGGACTTCAGATACTTCTCATCCACCACTTCAGCAGTGAAGTTGTGGGGCAGTTTCTCACCGTAGGTGAAGGTCTCGGTAGTGCTGGGCTTACCACATTGTGCACAGATCTTGTAGTACTTTGCAGGGGATGTGCAAGTTGCCTGGGATTCCAGATACTGCCGGTTGGGATCTTCAATATAGCTGGTGTGCTGGCATGTCAGATCCTCACCGCAATCATCACAGAATCCATCATTGTCTGCATCGGTATGACCGCTGCCGGGAATTACAGTACCAACCTGCAGCAGTTTGTTACAGTTTGCACAGTAGATATCGCCGGTGTAGCCATCGGTGCAGGAGGCTGCAACCTCGCCCACTTTATAAGTCTGGGCATGGTTGGTATTACAGGTCCAACCCAGCAGAACGGGAGACAAGCCGGTTACTGTGAAGCGAATCTCGCCTTCTGCCACAGTGACTTCGGGTCTTTCAGTTTCACCGGCGACCTTGCCGAAGGCATTTTCGGAGAACATGTGGACAACATGGAAGTTGTACTTAGTTGCGTCAACACCGCTGGGAACCTTCAAGCTGACTGTCAGTTTGCCGTCAGCGGGGAAATGATCCTTGTCCGCAACAATCCAGTTGTTGCCGTCATCCAAGCTGTACTTCAGCTCCACCTCGTAGGCCTGCTTGTTACCGTCCAGCAGCTCAATGTCCTGCTGCTCCAGTACATTCTGCAGCACATGGGTCAGCTTGTCAGTGACCTTCTCGGCTGTATCGAAGCCTGCGTCAGCCAAATTCTCCGTGATGTGCGCATCAGTCAGGTCTTCCTGCACAACATCGTACTTTATTTCCGGTGCAAATCCACAGGCAATACATGCATGGTCTGTTTCAATGCCACCGAAGATATGCAATTGCTTATTCTCAACAGATGTGTAATCGCACAGGGAACACTCTTCCCAGTGATGGGTCTTATCGGTTGCCCATTCCAGATCATGGTTGCCGTAGCCAGCTGCTACATCTTCGAAGGTTTCTGTTTCAATAACTTCCTCGCAAACAGAGCAGCTCTTGTAATATACAGCGTAGGCAATACAGGTTGCTTCACTTACCAGGTACTTTTCATCAACCACTGCAACAGGGCTGTGGCCCAGAGATACGCCTACTGTAAAGGTCTGCGTACCCTTCTTGCCACATTCAGAACAGCTCTGATAGTAGGTTGCTGCCTCAGTACAGGTGGCATCGCTGATCCAGTAGTCAGCATGCACAAAGTTGATGTAGTTATGGGACTTCAGCTCACCGTAGACAAAGGTCTCGGTATCGCTTGCCTTACCACAAACAGTACAGCTCTTGTAGTAAACTGCCTGCTCGGTGCAGGTAGCGCCGGACTTCAGATACTTCTCATCCACCACTTCAGCGGTGAAGTCATGAGGCTTCAGCTCGCCATAGGCGAAGGTATCATAGTTGTGTGCCCAGCCACAAACACTACAGCTCTTGTAGTATACTGCCTGTTCAGTACAGGTAGCTTCGCTCTTGAGGTACTTATCATCTGCAATTTCTTCAAAGTCATGGACATGGTCCAGGAACATACGAAGCTTAACAGATACTTCGCTCAAATTCAGATTTACGCCAATCTTGTAATTCCGGAACACCTTACGTTGACCGGAGAAAACCTTATCACGGCTAAATCCGAAGAAGCTGCTGATATCGTCTGTATGCTCAAAATCGCTCAAGGACCTGCCATTTTCGGTAAAGGTCTCCAGCAGATCTCTTGCCTTCAGCTGGCGCAGAACTATGCAAAGGGTATCAATTACCATGCCGTAGCCCATCTCTTCATTGCTAATATTAGCAATGATGGTTGCCTTGGTCTGCGCAGACAGGGCAAGACCGTTAACGATATCGGTAAAGGTCTCGCTGCGATCATAAGCAATGAGGCTGTCCGTAATCTTCTTTACGCTCATATGCTTTATGCACTGCTCCAACGCATACATAGAGTTGCTTTCGTAGAAGGACTCAATACCGGCTTCCAGTTCAGCCTTCAGTTCACCCTTGGCGCCGTGCGCCAGGATTGCAGCTATCATAATAATGTAGTTGGGATCCTGGGTGAAGTCAATTTCCAAAACACCGCTGAAAGAACCGGATACATTGATTACGGAATTCTCATCTCTGACAATATCATCCATGTCAGCATTTACATCTACCGTAACGGTTTCTGCCAGGGCCCCTGCCAGTTGCGCGAGGTTATCCTGCAACTCGCCAGTGATAACTACATTGAGTGTAGCCTCATCTTCCTCATCGGAAGCACCAAGGTTCATCGTCAGATAATTGCCCTCTTTAATATGCTCAAACGCGAGTTTCCAGGGAGCAGTCTTTGTGGAGTAGGAAACGATCATGCCGTCGCCTTCCAACGCAGTCTGCAATGCTGCAAAGTCGGTCAGATCATCAACAACCTGGTTGATCAAATCAGTCAGGTCAGATACAGAAATCCAGCTCAAACCGGTGTCGATTGCCGCATTCAGCTTGTTGTCGCTGGCATACAAACCTACCACATCGTTCAGACAGCAATTGTAGATCTTGCCGTCCTCAACGCTGAAGCTTGCCTTGTTGTAGTTATTGATTACCAGACCGGCAACTATTTCAATCGCCAGATCGATCACGCCCTGCTTATTTGCCAGCTCTCTGATTTCAGAGGGTGTTGCATTCAGGGTCATGGTGATGTTTTTGTTTTCATCCGTGCTGATGGAATACAGCTTGTTATAAACAACGCCCTCTGCATTCTGGGTGTAACCATTGTCCAGGAATGCAGCGACATCGCCTGCATACTTGCCTCCCAGGATGCTGACGTTGCCGGAAACGGTGCCGGTTACCGTGCCGGGAACCGTCTGTTCATAAGCACTGTCAATAACAATCAGGTTTGCCTTATTGCCGGCAGTGATATTACCGTTAACAGTCTTACCGTTCAGGTCCAGAACCGTTCTGGCGTTGAAGTTCAGGTCACCATTAATATCATCAACCAGAACAACCACAGAAACACCGGAGAAGTCATTGGAGCCTGCCAGCAGTTCTGCTTCCGTCCACATGCCGAACTTATTCAGAACGCCTTTTGCCCGCACATCCAGGAACAGCGCAGCATAATCAGTGCTAAAATTGGTAACTTCCACAGCTGCGGTAATATCCAGACCGGCAGATTCATCATCGTCGTAGGTTGCGGGATCATCGTACTCATAGATCAGCTTGGACAGAACCACATTGATGCCCTCGGGCATATCCATGTTGTCAACTCTGCCCTGCAGCTTATCCACAATCCGGTTAATGAGAATATTCTCAACCGGTACAATACAGGTATCTTCCTCGTAAACAATCTCTGTAGCGTTGTAGTAGCGCTTAAAGACTTCGAGGTAGTTGCTGAATCTGCTCAGATCAACATCACGACCCAGCTTGTTGATTGTGTTTTCAATGGTATCGGTAGTAACCTCTTCATCCAGCAGGGGATTGAACAATTCGAACCAATAACCGATTGCGATCTGTGCATTTACTTTGTTCAGGTCATGAATGTCAACTTCACCAACCATGCTCAAAGCTGCCAGATATGCGCCATATACCTGATCGGGCAAAGACACCTTCAAATTAGCGCGGCCATCTTCACAAAGGAAGGTAACGCCAAGCTCTTGCGCCTTATTCAGACCCTTTCTGATCTTACGCATTGCATCAACGCTGCCAGCCAAAGTAATGTAGAACTTAGCATCAACGGTGTTGCTTGCATCTGCGCCAAAGTCCATGGTGGATTCCATCAGAACGCCGCCCAGCTTATCCAGATAATCAGGCTTGGTGGTGTTCAGAACTTCGGTTTCAGCGGGTAATGTCAGGTTGCTGGTGATATTGCCGTTGCTGTCGATCAGCTTCAGCAAGGATTCTGTACCAATACCGCTGTTCATCAAAGCGTCAATCAAAGCCTGCAGATGGAACTGACCGCTGTAGAACTCGTTGCCATCCAGACCGATGTATTTATACTCGGTCATGAACAAGCCCAATGCGAAGTTCACAAATGTGTCTTGCATAGCGTTGGGATCAACGCGCAGTACGATCGCGTACTCGCCGTTTGCATCCTTGGTCAGAACAGCTGCGCCGTTCATGCTGTCAACCAGCTTGATCAGGCTTTCCTCTGCCAGATTGATGGTTTCGCGGGTAATAACCAGCTTTTCTTCGCTCAAAGCCTTGAACTGTGCCAGTGTCAGCGTGTGAGTGCCGGCGCCGTACAACTCATTATTAATATAGTATCTGTATTGATACTTGGCGTCGGAATGCTGTGCCAGCGTAATGTTGCGGTTTTCGTAGTTAACAGTACCAATGGGCTCGCCACCCACATAAACCGTATAATCCTTCAGTGTCCAGGCTGCATTGAGCTCCAGATTGTCTGCAACAACTACAGCGCCGCTGAAGTCATAGCTGGCAGTATAGTATGCAGCAATCTCGTCTGTCAGACCCAGTTCCTTTGCCAAGGACTGCGCCCATGCGGTCAGCTCTGCATAAGAAATCTTCTCACCGAAGTCCACATTCTTCGTGTTGGACTTATTTGCGCCGTTGAAGCTGACGCTCATCGTTGCTGTCCGCTTGCCGGGACCGGGTTGCTCAACAGCAGCAGTCCAAATCAGTGCCTCGGGAACTTGTGTGTAATTGGTCAGCTCTGCATCCTTTGCAGCAGCTTCCATAGTTGTAAGCAGGCTGTTCAAATAGGGACTGGAAACATTGATCAATGTCTTATTGACACCATGCTCCGATTCAGCCAGAGAAGCCGCCTCACCCAACACTTCCTGAATTACTTCAAAGCTAGCCATTCTGTTAGCAGGAATCAGCTTAATAAAGCCTTCATCTGCCACCAAAGCTTTCAAAATGTCGTTAAGCTCAACGATCTGGTTGATATAAGTCTGCTCGTTTTTGTAGTAGTGGAGCATTCCCTGCTCTCTGTACTGCTCCAAGGTGTAGTACAGCGCAATATAACCTGCATCGGGAATCAATGTATACAGTTTCTTTGCTGCATCAATAGCGCCCTGACCCAGACCCAGTTCCAGTGTGTCGTTCAGGTCCTCGATCTTACCCAAAACGCCCTTCAGAGTCAGCTCGGGGTTGTCAATGATCACGTCCTGGGCATTCACCTGTGTCAGCAGGTCCATGATTTCATTGGTTGCCAAAGCGTCCAGTCTTTCCTTCTGGAACTGATAATCGGTAACCAGCTCATAGGGAATGTTCATGGCTGCCAGCAGCTGCTCATCGGTAATACCCAAAGCGGCGGCGGTAATTGCCAGCTGATAGTTGACAACAACTGCATCAAAGCCGGGGTTGTCGCTTTCCATATGGACACCGTCCACCATATTAACTTTCACGCCATCGATAATTGCAGTCTGTGCAGTCCAGTTTTTGTTGCCAATTCTGGAACCGTAGGGCAATGCAGTGATGGTTGTATAGGAAGCATCCGATGCGGGAGTGACCACAACCTGATCCTTACCGGGAACGCGGATGCTAATAGCAGAACCCTTATTCAGCGCCTCGTTACGCAGAATATTCTTGATCAGCTCATCCATGTCGGGATCTGTGTTGATGACCAGATCAGTCAGATACTGCTTTGCAGAAACATCGCCTTCCTCACGGGAGATAGCCGTATCTTCAGTAATGGTGATAACTGTACCCTGATCCAGATTGCTCTGATCGTTTACAGTATAGGTATATTCGCCGGATACATCGTCCAGCAGCGGCAGTGTCATGCGGTAGCCGTAAGGTACCTGCATATCAACCGTACCTGCCTCATAACCTTCGCCGAAGGACACCGTCAGGGTCTTGGGCGCGTAGGAAATGGTGTAGGTAATATTCTCCGTCAGTTCCTCGGGCAGAGCCGTGGTGCTGCGGTTATAGTTATCTGTGCTGATTGCCCAACCGGCCAAAACAGCATCTTCATCAATCTTTTCGGCAATTTCTGCCAGAATTTCCTGGGCAGTAGCGCCCTTGCTCAATGTAACAACATACGTTTTGGTTGCAAGGTCGATGGTGTCCTGGGAGTCGACTTTTGCAGGATCGACCACAACAGCCTTGTATTCCACCGTTACATCGTACATATCAATTTTCAGCTTAACAACCGCTTCTGTTACATGCATAACCTTTTGGGCCACATGGTTTGTTTCTTCCATGCCGTCTGCCAAAGCAGTCAGCTTTCCGTAATCGGGGTTTGCAGCGGCGTTAATCAAGTCAGGTGCTTTCCAGCTATTATTGACAAACGCGTTGTTTGCAGGCGCTACTGTTTCGCAGAATGCCTGCATTACCAGAATCAGTACATTCAATTGAAGATGCTTCTCTTTCAGAAGATCAACGCCTTCTTCCAATTGAATCAGACCGCTCTCTACTTCTTTGAGAATAGGCAGATAAGTCTCGTTCAGCAGTGCAATCTGCTCCTGGGCCTCCAGAACCTGGCTGATGTAAGGTTTAACTGTCTGCACAGCCGTCTTGGCGGTAGCCAGACTATCCAAGACTTCGTTCAAGGTAGCCAAACCGCTCTTTGCAGTTGCCAGTATATCCAGAGCTTCATTCAGCGTAGTCAGGGCATCCTTGGCAGTAGCCAGAGCGTCCAGGACTTCGTTCAAAGTAGCCAGCGCGTTCTTGGCAGTAGCCAGAGCGTCCAGAACTTCGTTCAGCGTAGTCAGCGCAGTATTGGCTTCTTCCAGTGCCGCCTCTGCCTCTTCCAGCATATTGACAGCATCCTTGGCCTTGCCGACGGTTTCGATGGTCTCGTCCAGCGTTGCCAATGCATCCTGGGCAGCATACAAAGAATTCATATACGTGCTGGGAACAAAACCGAATCCTGCCAGCTGGGTAACCAGGTTGTTAAATTCGGACTCGGTGTTCACCTTTTTGGGAACACCGCCCATGCCCAGCAACAATCCATAAGTTTCATCCGCATGCAGCTCTGCCAGTTTGGCGTTGGCCTCTTCCAAGGTTTTCTTGAGCACTGCCTGACGGGTCTTAACCAAAGCAGTCTCCAAAGTGGCCAGATCGGCAGTCTTTGTCACCTTGGCAGGGGCGCCGTTGCTGATCAATGTACTCTTCGTGCTGGAATCTTTGTAGATATCCTGCAGCGCATTGTCGATCTGCTTGAGCATATCCGCCTTGACAGTAGACAATGCAGTCTGCAAATCAGCCAGATCATCCTCGTTTTCGATTTTCTGGGGAGCGCCCTTGCCGATGAGTGTGCTCTTTGTGCTGGAATCTTTATAAAGTTCCTGCAGCTGATCGTCTGCGCCGTCCAGAATATCCCGACGGACAGTCTTCAGTGCATTTTCCAATGCAGTCAGATCGTCTTCGCCATCGATCTTCTGGGGAGCGCCCTTGCCGACGAGCGTGCTCTTCATGCTGGAATCTTTATAAATTTCCTGCAGCTTTTCATCTGCGCCATCCAGAATATCCTGGCGGACAGACTTCAGCGCATTTTCCAATGCAACCAAGTCGGCTTCATCTTCAACCTTTTCGGGAGCGCCCTTACCGACCAGCGTACTCTTCATGCTGGCGTCTTCGTAGACTTCCTGCAGCTTTTCATCTGCGCCATCCAGAATATCCTGGCGGACAGACTTCAGCGCATTTTCCAATGCAGTCAGATCATCTTCGTCCTCGATCTTCTGGGGGGCGCCCTTGCCGACCAGCGTACTCTTCATGTTGGAATCTTTATAGATTTCCTGCAGCTGATCATCTGCGCCGTTCAGAACATCCTGGCGGACAGACTTCAGCGCGTTTTCCAATGCAGTCAAATCCGCAATATCCTGATCGCCGGAATTTACAAAAGCTTCATAGCTGCTGGTTTCTGCAATGGTGATGCTGTCGGGAGCGCCGGCATCCTTCAGCAACTTTGCAGTATCCTCGTCCATATCTTTCATGGTAGTGTTAATGGTGCCGAGGATTTCCTTATAAGCCTTAACCAGGGCATTCTTCAGCAAATCCATGTCCTGGGCGTTTTCAACCTTTTCCGGTCCGCCGTAAGTAACCAGCAACTCCTTGGCATCATCGTCCAGTTGGTCCAGCTTTTCGTCGATGGCTGTATAAACCTCATCATCCGCAGCTTCCAGTTCGGCAATCAAAGCCTGCAGCTGCTGAATGTTGTTGACACGCCGACCCAGATCAACCAGATATTTATTCATTTCTGTATAAACATCTTCTTCAACGGCCTGGAAGTCCTCCAGCAAAATGGTGATCTGATTGCTGATAGACTTTAAGCCGCCGGCGCTGCTCAAATTGGACAGATAGTCGATGTCTGCATAGTTGCCGGTGAGGGCTGCTTCCAGTTCATCGCCATGGGCAACCAACAGCTCCAGATAGCTGGCGCCGCTGTAGTTGTTCAGGAAAGCGACCAAGTCCAGGTTTCCGTTTGCGCTGTGCTTCTGGTTATACAGCGCAGTCGCGGCGTTACGGCCCTCTCTGCCCAGACGCAGGGTCTCCTTGGACAGAACCACTTCGCCGGTTTCAAAGTCCACTTCCTCAACATAAGGAATGTCAATACCCGCAACCAGCTCATAAATCAGGTCCACAGCGGACACGCCGCCCAGCTGCTCCAGATTCATAGTCAGAAATTCCAGAGTAGTGTCGGCATAAATCTTTGTGGGGTCCTTAATCAAGCCGCCGCTGATTTCAATAATCTGTTCTGCCAGTTCGGGGTCATCACCAATAACACCCACAGCATCCAGATACTTCATCACAGCGATGTCCTGCGCCAGCGCGTAGGACGCATCCAGCATTTCCTGCTGGGCAGCCATATCTTCGCCATTCATGGTCAGATCCAGAGAATATGTAACCTCCACGGTAAAGGAATTACCAGGGTTTGTTTTCTCCAGTTCGTATGTACCGACAAACTCGTCACCGGACGCTTGCAAGGGCAGATCATCATAGCCCGCAATTGCGCCGACGCCATTTGTCAGATCAAAGGATACGGGAATCCACTGGGTGCCGTATTTGGGGTCCGTATACTTCTTGGCCGTAACGGTGCCCGTCTTTTCGTCTACGGTGAGCAGATTATCATCATCGCCGGGACTGAGGTACGAATAGGACTTATCCGCATTCAAATACCCGGAGGTGATAATCGCAATTTCCTCCGTACTCAGCCCATCAATATTCTCCTTGATGAGCACGCCAAGCGTTACCGAAGGAGCCTCCTGCTCCACCGCATGTGCGGGGACGAAGATGCCGATGTGGCTGGATGTCAGTAGCATCACTACTGCCAGGAACATCGCCAGGTATCGCTTGAACTTCTCGAAAAACGCTTTCATTTGATCGACTCCTCCTGCTTCTCGTTCTTGCGCTGCTTGGCATTGATATCGCCCTACAGCCCAGAATGCTCCGGGTAACTGCTGGTTGGCTTTTTGTAAACCCTACAACTACCCGATTATGGATATTTTATTATAGCATTTCAAGCCCCCCAATGTCAACCAAACATTTCACAAAAACTTAATAAATAACTTAACGTTTTTCGCTTATTTTCGTATATAATTTCTTCACAAACGCCTAGTTATATATCATAATCTTTTGGTTATATCGTCTTCTTGATTGCGGGAAAACCGCCATTTTTAATGTCTAACTTTGGACGCAGCAACAAAAATTCCGGGTTTCCATATTTTGCATCTGCACATTCTTGATATTCGGTGCAAAATATAGTATACTATACCCACTTTAAAAGAAAGGCGAATACTATGGTTATATCTGTTTTACTGTTTTCTGTGGGTCTTGTCCTGCTGATCAAAGGCGGGGATTGGTTTGTAGATGGAGCAGCCGGCATTGCCCGCCGGTTTCACCTGCCGGATATTATTGTAGGTGCTACCGTGGTGTCCATCGGTACTACTTTGCCGGAGGTCATGGTTTCCACCACCGGCGCGTTGAATGGCCAGGGCTCCATGGCTTACGGCAACGCCATCGGCTCTATTATTTGCAACACTGCTTTGATTGCCGCAATCTCCGTTGCTGTCAATCCCGGTCCGGTATCTGTAAAGACTATGAAAATGCCGGTACTGTTCTTCTTCTTATCTGCCGCAATTTACTGCGTTGCTGCTTATTTGATGGGAGAATTTACCCGATTCATGGGTATTCTGATGTTGCTGATTTTTGCTGTTTATATCATCATCACCGTAAGACAGGGATTGAAAAATTCCACGTCCCCGGAAGAACCGGAAGAAGAATCTGCTCCCAAAAAGCTATGGCAGGAACTGCTTCTTTTAGTCGTCGGTGCTGCTTTCATTGCCGTAGGTGCAGACCTGCTGGTAGACCACGGTACAATCATCGCCACCGAACTGGGTGTACCGGAAACTGTGATTGCCCTCACCTTTGTAGCGCTGGGCACAAGCCTGCCGGAATTGGTTACCACTATCACCAGTCTGAGGAAAGGCCACGCCGCCCTTGGTATTGGTAACGTGATTGGCGCAAACATTTTCAATCTGGTGCTGGTGTCCGGTGTTTCTGTTACCCTTGCGCCTTTCGCCGTTCCCGTAGGTAATCTGCTTTTTGGAATCAACTCTTCGTTGGTGCTGGACATTCCTTTGATGATCGCAGTCATGCTTTTGCTGACAGTTCCCGCGCTCTTAACGAAAAAGCTCCACCGCTGGCAAGGCATTGCCCTGCTTGGCATTTACGCCTGCTTCTGCGCTTTGCAATTTGCCCTTTAATCCAAACGTCCAAAAGACGCCTCCCGTAGCGGAGGCGTCTTTTTCTGAAATGTCGCTGAAAATTTTTTAATGACAAAACCTGTAGAAAATGGTATAATGCTCTCAAGCTTATTTTTTGGGGGGAATGCCTGTGAAAGCTTTTTTAAAGTATTTTCTGGGCGCAGGTACGCAGGTGGAATTTCAAAACTTCACGCTGGCGCACTTTCTGCCAATTCTATTGATGGTTGCCGTAATTTGGCTGACCTACAGATTCAGAAGCCATTTGCAAAATTATCGCCACGAAAGCAAGCTCCGTATGTTTCTGGCCTTTGCACTGATTCTTTCGGAGATGTCCTATTTCTGGCGTCTTGTAGCCGTTCCGTCCCTTGGTGCGAATCCCATAGACCATTTGCCCATCACTGTGTGCGGCTGGGCAGTTACCCTTTGCAGTTATATGGTAGTCACAAAATCCCAGCGGTTGTTTGATATCTGCTATTTCTGGCTGTTCTCGGGGTCAATTTTCGCGCTGATCACACCCACGGTTATTACTTATACCGGCCCGACCCGCTTCCGCTACTACCAGTTCTGGCTGGAGCACACCCTGGGCTATATTGGCGTGTTTTATATGATCTTTGTCCACGGCATGCGTCCTACTGTGAAGTCCGCACTCCGATCTGCATTCTGGCTTGTGATTCTGGCGCTGATTGCCTACTTTGCCAATAGGATTCTGGGGCCCGGCGCCAATTATCTGTTCATGGCTGCGCCGGAATCCACGCCCTCGATTTTGGACATTCTGCCGCCTAACTTTTCCCTGCGTATTTGTATTATGGCAGCAGCCGTTTTCCTGTTGTTCGCTATATCGTATTTGCCTTGGTACTGTAAGGACAAAAAGGCAAATAAGCAAGAAAGCGCTTGCGTATAATTAAAACCCGGTAGGTATCTCCTACCGGGTTTTTACTCTGCCAATCAGACGCCTTGCATTATCTTTCAGCCATTTTCTGGGAACAGTATAATGCGGGATTGCCTTTGCCACTTCCTCCCAAAAAGCATGGGAATGATTCATCTGCTTTCTGTGGCACAACTCGTGGACCACCACGTAATCCAGCACCGTCGGCGGTGCAAGCATCAGAAGGCAATTGAAGCTTAAGTTCCCTTTTGTTGTGCAGCTGCCCCACCGGGTCTGCTGGCAACGAACAGTGATCTTCCCATAGTCAACACCCAGCATATTGGCGTAATAGTCAACTTTCGGTGGGATTACTTCCTTTGCCCGGGAGACCAACGCTTGTATCTGCCCTGGCAGAAGGGGCGGTTCTTGACACTGCATGTTCTTTAAATGCTTTTCCAGCCATTTGCTTTTGCCAGCTACAAAAGTATCGATGGCATCCTTGCCCATCGCGTAAGGGCAACGGACCACCACCTGTCCGTCTGGCTGAATCTGTAGCGCAATGGTCCTGCGGGCGCTTCGTATAATCGTATATTCCATAAAAACCTCGCCGGACACTATTGGTTTAGTTGTTGACGCTATGGTGGCAACCGGGACTGGCAGCATCCAGTGGCAAAAAAGTGTAGCCATTTGTCAAGCCCCACACAATAATGTTTTCTACCGCATCAATGCTGTATCCCTTTGTATCATGCTGAAGCACAACCGATACATCATTTTCCTTAACGCCATCAATTACATTTTGATACACCCGTTCTGCTGTGCGCGCCTTTCCGGCATCATCGCTATCCACATTCCAGTCAAAATATTGATAGCCCTCTTTCACAACTTTCTTGGTCAACCGGGTCATAATTCCCCGATTAAATTTACTGACCGTATTGGAACTGCCGCCGGGAAAGCGAATCAACGTAGTTTCTACGCCGGTAAGCTTTTTAATGATTTTTTGCATTTTTTGCAGGTCTTTAAAATAGGTACTCTCACTGGCGTAGATCTTTTTGTAGTTATGGCTTGCTGTATGAATCGCCAAAGTATGGCCCTCGTCTGCCGCACGCTTTATCGTATCGATATGATCTGTGTTCATAACAAAAAAAGTAGCTTTGATATCATACTTTTTCAAAACATCCAGAAGTTCCGGTGTGCGAGGACCGGGACCATCGTCAAAGGTCAGATAGATCACCTTGCCGTTCGGCTTTACCACCATTGGTTTTTCCGTGACGTCGCCGTATTTTACAAGCACAACACGGATCGCCGTGGCCTTATTTTTGTAGGTATCCTTAACGGTGTATTTCAGGGTATAGTACCCGGGCACATTGACATCTACGCTACCCTTGGCGGTTACCTTTTTTGTTAAATTGCCATCGCAGTTGTCCATCGCAGTATATCCCGGATCCTCAAATACCTCGCCCAGAGGATGGGTAATGA
Source organism: Faecousia sp. (assembly GCA_045658385.1). Lineage (GTDB taxonomy): Bacteria > Bacillota > Clostridia > Oscillospirales > Oscillospiraceae > Faecousia. Next base: position 4,442 of record JAZOUW010000041.1, on the reverse strand, counting down.
TGTCCCCGCCCTTTAACACAATGGTCGGTGCAATGGGGTCATCGTAAATAAGCTTTCGTGTAACTGTCGTTACATTACCGGCGGTATCAGAAACCGTATAGGTGATAGCATCCTTCGTTTCGGTGCGTTTTACGGATTGGGTGAGATCTCCGTCATAATTGTCTGAAGCAGAAAATCCCGCCTCCTGATATGTTTTCGTAGGAAGAATATAGGTCTTTTCATCATCCACCAGCGTAATCACCGGTTTTTCCGTGTCCACCACGCGCACGCGACGGTAAGCCGTGCCGGTAACGCCTTTGTAGGAAGCGACATATTTTAGCAAATAATCGCCAAGTGTTTGGTCGTTTACCTCGCTGGCTGTAGTTACCTCCACCGGAATCGGTTCCTTGGAAAAGTGTGTGCCGGAAAAGTACGCGCTGCAACCCGGCTCTTCATATTTTTCGCCATACTCCAGTGTAATTACACTTTCACCCTTTATCCCAAGGCGCATTGTATATTCATTTTGGCCGGCTTTTTTGATATGCATTGTTCCCACTGTTACCAGCGTAAGAAACAGCGCTGCCAAAGCGCAGCCTATTATATAAAGTCGGAGATTCTTTTTGGTCATCCAAATCATTCTTTCTGCAAATTGTTTACCGCTTGTAAAGGCACATTTCATATTGGATGCCGTTTTCCTCACCGGACTGCAAAACTTCTTCCAAATGCCACGCCGGGTCTTCCTCCAGATTAGGGAAGAATGTATCGGACTGCACGCTGCAGTGGACCTTTGTAACATAGACCGTATCGCAAAAAGCAAGCATTTGCTTATAAACACTTCCACCGCCAATCACGAAAGCGCGGTCAGCCCTGACTGCCAGCGCTGCCGCCTCCTCGGGGCTGTGGCAAAGCGTAAATCCGGGAATTTCCTGGTTACTGCGGGTCATTGCCACATTCACTCTGCCGGGCAAAGGTTTCTTGTCCGGAAAGTCCTCAATGGTACGCCGACCCACAATCACCATTGCTCCCCGGGTGGTCTCCCGGAAAAACTTTCTGTCCGCCGATAAGGCAATCGGCTGCGTGCCGTCTTTTCCAATACCCCAGTCATCATAAACTGCTACGATTGCTTCCATTTGCTACCTCAAATTGCCATAGGAATTTCAAAATCAAAGGGGTGGAATTGATAATCCTCCACCGTAAAGCTATTCTTGGTAAAGTCATAGAAATCGGTAACGCTCTTGTCCAGGGACACCTTCGGTGCGGCATAGCCTTCTCTTTCAATCATTGCCTTTACCGCAGGAATGTGCCGGTCATAAATATGACAGTCGGCAATCACATGCACCAGCTCACCGGCTTCCAGACCGGATACCTGCGCCACCATCATCAAAAGCATTGCATACTGGCACACATTCCAGTTATTGGCAGTAAGCATATCCTGAGACCGCTGATTCAAAATAGCGTTCAGGGTATTGCCGGAAACGTTGAAGGTCATGGAATAAGCGCAGGGGTACAAATTCATTTCATGCAGATCCTGGAAGTTATAAATACTGGTCAGAATCCGACGGGATGCGGGATTATGCTTCAAATCGTAAAGTACCCGATCCACCTGGTCAAACATGCCCTCTTTATACTGATGCTTAATACCCAGCTGGTAGCCATAAGCCTTGCCGATGGTGCCGTCCTCGCCGGCCCACTCGTCCCAGACATGACTGCCCAGATCCGCAATCCGGTTGGACTTTTTCTGCCAGATCCACAGAAGTTCATCCAGCGCGCTTTTCCAGTAGGTACGGCGCAGGGTCATGATGGGAAACTCCTCCCGCAGATCATAGCGGTTTACCACGCCAAACTTTTTAATGGTATGGGCGGGAGTTCCGTCCTCCCACTTGGGGCGCACTTCCAAATTCTCGTCAGAAAAGCCGTTCTCCAAAATGTCCCGGCAGGTTGTAATATAAATCTCGTCAGCTTTGCTCATAGTATTCCCTCCTGCTGTGCTTTGAGTATATTTTCTTTATTATAACACATAACAGAACAAATTTCTATAGAAAATGTATTTTTATCACAAAAAGCATGTGCAAAATGCACCCACTACATACAAGCCTTCCCCGGGGATACTGTCCTGGGTGTCTCCTCTTCAAGGAGTAGACTTTTGCGTCTGCCTCTACGTAGGGAACGGCCTGTGCGCCGTTCCTAATCGCATTTTTATAAAGATTTTTGGGAATGACACACAGGTCATTCCCTACACATAGCGAACGGGCAGGTAGTTTCCTACCTGCCTGTTGGGGGTTATTGGGTTCGTTTATAAAAATCGGAAGTAAGCAAAAGGTTGCTGATGCTTATAAATTCTTTGGTTTTATTCGCCATTTCTCTTAAATAGTCATCGGTAATCTCTTTGCCTTTTTCGTTTTGGACGATACGGGTCTTCCCTGCTGCATCTGCGCAAAATGCCACGCCGTCGGAAATCCAGCTGCCATCGGGAAACAGCGCGTAGCCTTCGTAATTCGGGTCAAAAGCATCCTGTCCCAAGTAATGATACGGGCTGTCATAGCCCAGCAGATTCAACATGGTGGGTAGAAAATCTGACGTATTCAAGGTCTTGTCCACCAAAATTCCATGGCCATCTGCCGACCATACAAAGCAAGGGGTTTTTTCCAGAAGCAACTTCTCCTGCACACCGGAATGGCTATAGAGTTCCTCCATGTTTTTGTAACCGTAGGTATAGTGGTCAGTCACGGCGATGATCACCGTGTTTTCCAGTTGTCCTTTTTCTTCCAGCTCCTGCAAAAGCCGGGCAAACATATCGTCCACCATCTTTGCCTTTACCCGGGCGCAGTCCTCCTCCTGGCTGGCATATTTGCCCCGGTATTGGGGGTACTTCTGCAGCGCATAGTGGCTCAAAACCTCGTTATAGGTATAGCTCAAATGGGCAGATCTGGTGATGATGGTGTTAAAGGTTTTTCCCTCCCGGAAAAACAGTTCATTCAACTGGGGAATCTCAAACAACAGTGAATCATCATACAGTTCGTTTTTGTCAGACGTATAGTCTGCGTAGCAGTTATAAGCATTGTAACCCATAGCCGGCTCAAAAACACCCCGACTGTAGAAATTGGGGTCGTTATAGTGGAAAACCTCCGCGCTATAGCCGTTTTGCACTGCCTGGGATGCAAAGGATTGGTTAAATTCGTTGGTTACATAGTTGAAAACATACGCTCCGTTGGTAGGAAGATAAATGCCGGTATTGATGCAAAACTCGGAGTTGATCGTCCGGGCAGTACCGTAGCCGGGGGTGTAGAAATTGGTAAATTGAATTCCCTCGCCCATCAACCGGGAAATGGTGGGGGTGTCCTCCGGCGTGATCATCCAATCGTCCATGGACTCCATCAGCACCAACACCACGTTTTTATCCTTATAGATGCCGGTCATTTCATTTTCCTGATGGTCGCCCCGTTTTTCGAAGTAATCGTTCAGCTGCTGGGTCTGCGCCTGCAATTCCTTTTGATATCCGGGGGTCAAGGGATATATTTCATGCTTCCACACGTCCCGGAAAGTCAGCTGATACATGCCACAGACATTGTAAACGCTTTTGGCATCATACATAGTGTTGTAGGTAGCGCGGTAGGAAGAGGATTGAGCATATTCAGACCTTGTTCCCCAGACATCCAGATCTCTTAAAAACACCAGTTCCGGCACAAAGCAAAGACCTGCCACAGCCACTGCCGCCACCACCAGCGCCGGCAGGCGTCTAACGAATCTCTCTTCCCTCTTCGGGAACTTCACAATGACAACCGCCCCAAGAATCAGTAATAAAACACCACCGATCCACCAAAGTGGTGGAAAAGAGGACAGTACATCTCCAATGTAGTCTGCGCCTTCTCCTACATAGAGCATATCCGACAGCCACATCATTCGACCAAAAACGCTTTGGTAGCCAAGCTGCGCCAAGGTCCACAGCAAAAAGAAATAATACGTAATGCCATAGAAAATTCTACCTGCCAGCCGGGGCAGCAACGCCGCCGCGCCGCCAAGAAACAGCGCCCAAAAGGCAGCAAAAAGCAGACCGTTCATTTCCTCCGGTCTTAAAATGGCCGCCGCCAGCACTTCTACCAAAAAATAGCTGCAGCCAAGAGGAACGCTCACCTTGACTACCTTGGCGCAGGCCGTCATTATTCTTTTAAATAACGTCTTTTCCATAAGCAATTCTCCTGCTTACAATCGTTATTACTGTCTTATCATAATTTTATGGAAAAGGCAATGGTACGAAAAACAAATTCACAAAAGTTTAAGATAAACTTCACATTTTACCCCAAGACAAAAGCGGCATGGCTGTACTGAACTGAACCAGTAAAAACGGACAATAGACAAAAAGCCCCCTGATGTAGGATAATGATATAGTCCCCTTAGAGTAGACACTCGAAATAACAAAATTTTCGAGACTACGCTAAGGGGATTATTTTTATGGCAAGGAAATT
>JAZOUW010000040.1:0-73830 GCA_045658385.1 Faecousia sp. | reverse complement strand
TTCCGGTGTCTGCTGTACCTCCAACGAAGTGACTATGCGTCACGGCATTCCCATGGCAGGTAACTACTTAAACCAGGAAAACGTTGTACTTACCGGCGCTTGTGAAGCCATCGTGGTGGACGTGCAGTGTATCTTCCCTGCATTGGGACCCCTTTCCAAGTGCTTCCACACCAAGTTCATCACCACCTCTCCCGTTGCCCGGATTCCGGACTCTGAATTTATTCAGTTCTCCGCCGAGACCGCTGATGTCAGCGCAAAGGCAATCGTGAAGATGGCGATTGAAAACTTCAAAAACCGCAACCCCGAGCTGGTACACATCCCCAACCAGAAGCAGAAGGCAAGAGTGGGCTACTCCGTAGAAGCCATCAAGGGCGTGCTAGACACCGTTGCCAACTCCCAGCTGGACGAAATGGGCACTACCAAGCCTCTGATCGAGTGTGTCCACTCCGGTGTTATCCGCGGCGCAGTGGCAATGGTCGGCTGTAATAACCCCAAGGTTCGTCCCGACACCGCCCACATCGGTCTGATGAAGAAGATGCTGGAAAACGACATCATCGTCATCACCACCGGCTGCTCCGCCCAGGCTGCTGCCAAGGCAGGTCTGATGGACCCCGAGCAGGCCAAGGAATACTGCGGTGCCGGTCTGAAGCGTGTTTGCGAGCTGGCAAAGATTCCTCCCGTACTGCATATGGGCTCCTGTGTTGATATTTCCCGTATGATGATTCTGGCATCCGACATTGCCAAGGACTGGGGCATCAACATCTCCCAGGTTCCCGTTGTAGGCTGCGCTCCCGAATGGATGAGTGAGAAGGCTGTTTCCATCGGCAACTATGTTGTGGCCACCGGTATTGAGACCTTCCTGGGTGTCGACCCCTACTCCAAGGGTTCTACCGAAGTCACCGAGCTGCTCCAGGGCGAAACCGGCATCAAGGAGTGGGTAGAAGCCAAGTTTGTGGTGGATACCGACATTGACTCTTTGGGTGACAAGATGATCGCTTGTATTGAAGCCAAGCGTCAGGCTCTGGGCATTTAACAATTAAGAATGTAGGGGCGGTCTGTGCCCGCCCGCGGGCGAAAGCTCTGCGTTAAGAAATTTAAGTTGCATACGCTCCGGAATTTCTTAAGCCGGTTCACCCCTGCAGTAAAGAGGATCTGAAATGAAAGTAGCGATTACCGGTAAGGGCGGTGTGGGCAAGACCACATTGTCCTCCACCTTGGCAAGGCTCTACGCTGACGAAGGCCGCACTGTGCTGGCAGCGGACGTAGACCCGGACGCCAATCTGGGACTGGCTTTGGGCCTTTCCCAGGAGGAAGTGGATACAATCGTTCCTATTTCCAAAATGCGCACGCTGGTGGAAGAACGCACCGGCGCCAACGCAGCCAACAAGTTCTTCAAGTTAAATCCCCAGGTTTCCGACATTCCGGACACCTTCAGCAAGGATATTAACGGTGTAAAGCTTTTGGTGATGGGTACGGTGGATGTAGGTGGCAGCGGTTGTGTCTGCCCGGAGCATGTGATGCTCAAATCCATTCTGTCTGCCATGACCTACCGCAAAAACGATGTGGTGATTATGGACATGGAAGCAGGTCTGGAGCATCTGGGCCGGGGTACGGCAGCCAACATGGACCAGTTCATCGTGGTCATTGAGCCGGGCAGCCGGTCGGTGCAGACCTACCGCAATGTGAAACGGCTGGCATCGGACCTGGGTGTCAAGCAGGTCCGGGTGGTGGCCAACAAGATTCGTGACGAGGGCGATGAGGAATTTATCCGCAGCGCCATTCCGGAGGAAGACTTGCTGGGTTTCATCCACTACAACCCGGAGATCATCGACGCGGACCGCCAAGGCAAGTCGCCCTACGATTTCAGTGAAACAGCCATCCAAGAGATACGCAAAATCAAAGAGATTTTGGACCAAGAATAACCCAGGGCGCTTTACAAAAGTTTTTTGATTTGACAGTGGACGAATCCGTGTCAAGCAAAAAACGCTTTAAGAAGTGACCCATATAAAAAGGAGGAATAAAAGTTGACACTTTTTGATAGAGTATTCGGCGGTAACGATTACAATTACCAGCGTACCGTAACCGCCATTGACGCCGCCATCGCCCAGTACGGCGAAAGCGAAGCCGTCGCATTCCCCAACACTGCTTACAACATGCCCTGCTACTACAGTATCACAGGCAAGAAAATCAACAACCTGGGCGAGCTGAAGGCTGCTCTGGAAAATGACATCAAGCCCATGATGACCAGAAATCCCCGGCTGCAGGACGCTTTTGACAGCGGCGTGGCATCTGCCCTGTGTGCAGAATTTCTGGAAGTTCTGAAGTACATCGGCGGCGCAGAGCCCTATGCCGAGCCGGAAATGGGTTTCCTTTCTGACGCATTTGTCCGTAATCTGGGTCTGCCCCTGGTTACCGGCGATATCCCCGGCGTTGCCGTTATCATCGGCGGCGCAGAGAACGCAGCCGAGACCGTAGAGCTTGCCAAGTCCTACCAGGCCCAGGGCCTGCTGGTCACCCTCACCGGCGATGCCATCAAGCATTGCTTTGAGGCAGGCATGAAGCTGGGTGAAGGCGTTCGCGTCGTGCCTCTGGGCTACGAAATGCAGAGCGTTATTCATGTAGTTTCCGTCGCCCTGCGCGCCGCCCTGATCTTCGGCGCTGTCACCCCCGGCGACACCAAGGCCCTGTACGGCTACACCATGGACCGCATCCGCGCGTTCGTCAACGCCTACAAGCCCCTCTCTGACGAGATTGTTTCCTACGGTGCCGGCGCTATCTGCCTTGGCTTCCCCGTCGTTTCCAACGAAACTGAGAATATGTTCCGTGTTCCCAAGAGCCTGATCCAGCAGCTGGACACCGCCAAGTGGAACGCCACTTCTCTGGAGGCCCGGGACATCAAGATTAAGATCACCAACATTGACATTCCCGTTTCCTACGCCACCGCCTTTGAGGGTGAAATCATCCGTAAGGGCGATATGCAGGTGGAAGTGGACGGCTCCCGTGTGGACTGCTTCGAGCTGGTGCAGACCAAGTCCATGCAGGAAGTGGAGGACCACAAGATCGAGGTCATCGGACCGGAGATCGACGAAATCGAGGTTGGCTCCAAGATTTCCCTTTCCTACACCGTGGAGGTTGCGGGCAAGGCGATGCAGCCTGACTTTGAGTCTGTTATCGAGCGTAAGATCCACGCCTGGATCAACTGCATCGAAGGCGTTATGCACACCGGTCAGCGCGACATGATCCGCGTCCGTATTTCCAAGGCTGACTTCGAGGCCGGCTTTAAGTTTAAGCACCTGGGCGAAGTTCTGTATGCCAAGGTTATGAGCGAGTTTGAAGCTGTCGCCGACAAGTGTCAGGTCACGATCGTTGTGGATGCCGAGAAGAACAAGGAGCTGCGCGCTGCCGCCAACGAGATCTTCAACAGCCGTGACGCAAGACTGGCTTCCATGACTGACGAATCCGTCAAGGAGTTCTACACCTGCATTATGTGCCAGGCCTTCTCCCCCAGCCACGTCTGTATTGTCACCCCCGAGCGTCTGGGTCTGTGTGGCGCGGTCTCCTGGCTGGATGCCAAGGCTACCAAAGAGCTGGATCCCCACGGTCCCTGCCAGCCCATCCTCAAAACCGGCTGCCAGGACGAAAGACTGGGTCGTTACGATTCTATGGACGAAGCCGTCAACAAGTACTCCCACGGCGCTGTTGAGAAGATCACCCTGTACTCCTTGTTCGAAGACCCCATGACTTCCTGCGGTTGCTTCGAGTGTATCTGCGGCGTAGAGCCCTGCTCCATGGGTGTGGTTATCACCTGCCGTGAGCATGCCGGCATCACACCGCTGGGTATGAGCTTCTCCGAAATGGCTTCCATGACCGGCGGCGGTGTCCAGACACCCGGCTTTATGGGTCACGGCAAGCACTTCATTTCTTCCAAGAAGTTCATCGCAGCAGAAGGCGGCCCTGGCCGTATCGTCTGGATGCCCAAAATGCTGAAGGACCAGATGCGGGAGCGTTTGGACAAGACCGTTCTGGAGATGTACGGTGTGGAGAACTTCACCGATATGATCGCAGACGAAACTGTCTGCCAGGAAGATCCCGAGCAGCTGCTGGAGTTCCTGGGCGAAGTCGGCCACCCGGTTCTGGGTATGGAACCCTTCGATATGTAAGCTTTCCTATAAAAAGACATGTCAAAGGGCAACACGCCACAAGAAGGTATTGGTTTTAAGCAGTCCCTTTAACTGCATAAAAAATTGCCGAAATGCGTTAGCATTTCGGCAATTTTGCTATTTATTAATGAAAAAAGTTGCTCCTTCAAAACTGTTTCGCACCTGAAATGGGCAATCGTATCTGCCAGATAAGGAAACCGCAGAAACGCTTTGTGTATTACCGGTATTTTTTCTGAAATATGCGGAAAGTACCGCTATTTTCAGGCATTACTTCCTTATGGAGCGTTGCCCGGCAGCTTCCTTGCCGACGGCGCGGCTGCGTCATCTGCCGACCGCTACCACTCGCTCCCCCTTCCATATAACAAAGAATTTCATTATTTGCTGCTGCAAAGGATTCTAATGCGTACAGTCGAGGACGATCAGTCCCTCCGGATATCCATCTCGCCTATATGTAGGGACAGGCCTCCGGACTGTCCGGCCGGAATCCAAATCGTCCGCAAAGCGGACACCGCAACCGTCAACGCTCAACCAAAAATCCGCGTGGTGATTTACCACGCGGATTTTGATTTCTCTTCTTCGGGGAATGTGTACCGGGCCTTGTAGCGGTTGAAGCGGCGGTTAAACTTTGCGCTTTCTTCCAGTTCGCCGGATTTCAGCGCGTTCAGATACTCGTGCGCCTCCAGCTTTCCCTCGGCAACCTGCAGGATTTCCACAGCAATGTTGGAACAGTGGTCTGCGCTGCGCTCGTATGCAGTAAGCAAGTCTTCCAGCACGAAGCCGTATTCCACGCTGCACTTGCCGTCACGAAGGCGGCTGATGTGCCGGGCGCGAATCTCCTTAACCAGCGCGTCAACCACCTGTTCCTGGGGCTCCACCTTCATCGCCACATCCATATCATAGCTGTCGTAGGCTTTTACGGTACGCTTGACGATGTCGGAAATGGCCTGCTGCAGCACAGCCAGCTCCTGCTGGGCCTGCTGGGAGAACACGATATCCTTATCGTGCATTTCCTGGGCAGCCTCCGCCACATTCAGGGCGTGGTCGCCGATGCGCTCCATATCGCTGATGGTGTAAAGCAGCGTATTGAGTATTCGGTTATCCGCAACAGACAGCCGCTTGCCGGAAAGCTTGACCAGATAAGAGCCGATGGCGTCCTGATAGTGATCGGTCTCGTTTTCCAGTTCGATAATCTGCCGCATCGTCTTTTCGTCATAATTAAACACAAGACCGGAGGCCAGCTCCATAGCCTTCTGGCTGCTTTGGGCCATGCGCAGAGCAATTTCTTTTGCCCGGCTGATAGCCACAGTGGGGGTCGCCAGCAGCAGCTCGTCCAAAAGCACAGCCTTTTCCTCCACCGGCGCGTCTGGGATCAGCTTGCAAACAACCTTGATCATCAGATTCCGGCAGGGAATCAGAATCAGGGTCATACCCACATTATATAAAGAGTGGAAAACCGCGATGCTCAAGGGGGTAGCGGCCTCGCTCAGGAACTCCCAGCGAATAAACACATTCAAAGTGTAGAATATGACGGTGAAGAACACTGCGCCGAAGACCTTATTCAGCAGGTGCAGCAGCGATGCCCGGCGGGCATTCCGGTTGGCGCCCATAGCGCCCAGCATTGCGGTGACGCAGGTGCCGATGTTCTGACCCAGAATAATGGGGATTGCAGAAGACATAGGCACGGTACAGGTCAACGCCAGACCCTGCAGAATACCCACAGATGCGGAGGAGGACTGGATAATAGCCGTCAGCACCGCGCCGAAAATGATACCCAAAACAGGGTTAGAGAAGGAAATCATCAGCTCGCCGAACCAAGCCTCGCTTTCCAAAAAAGCCATGGCATCGCCCATAATTTCCATGCCGGTCATCAGGGCCATAAAGCCCAGCAAAATGGTACCCACACTCTGTTTCTTTTCGCTCTTGGCAAACATAAACAAAGCAATACCCACAACGCCCAGAATGGGAGAGAAGGTGGCGGGCTTAAACAGCTGAATGATAAAGCTGTCGCCCTCCAAGCCGGTCAACGACAAAATCCAGGATGTAACGGTGGTGCCGATATTGGAGCCCAGAATCACGCCAACGGCTTGATTCAGATTCATAATACCGGAGTTAACGAAGCCCACCACCATAACAGTGGTAGCAGAAGAGGACTGAATCACCGCGGTGACCGCCAGACCCAGCAAGCAGCCTTTCCACACAGTGGAGCTCATTTTTGCCAGAATGGTCTGCAGCTTGCCGCCGGCGGTACGCTGCAAGGCCTTGCCCATCACATCCATACCGAACAAAAACAGCGCCAGGCCGCCCAGCAATGTGATAATGCTTAAAATGTAATCTGTAGGTGTCATATTTCATTTCTCCTTTGTAAACCCCACGTCTTTTGGGTTTATTCTTTAACTAGATATCTAACTTTCTCCAATATACAGTATAACCAAGAAAAAAGCAAAAGTCTATCAGTATTTTTCTGCCTGAAAATATTTTGTCACAATCTATCAAATACCGCCGGAAAAACCAACACGCTTTTATGCATAACGCAAAAAGGAACGGCGCACAGACCGTTCCCTACATCGTTTCTTAACGAAAAATCCGCATGGTATGAAACCACGCGGATTTTCATCCTCTTAATATGGCTCGCAGCAGCGTAAAGAACCGTTCTGATCCAAGACTTAACGCCCGGTCATCCATAGCTTCCAGTGCCCTGCGCATCATGGCGTTCCATTGCAGCGCCGTCATGTGGGCATCCATGCCGGTGGTCAGATACGGACAGCCGGGATACCGCAAAGCGCCAAACTTTTTGGCAAACTCCCGGTCAACACCCAGCGCCAACGCTTCCGGTGCCAGCCGGAAGAAGTAATCCGCATCCTCCTGACTTAAGGTCTCGGTCTCGGCCTTGCTGATGCGCAGCAAATACCGTTTCAAGCCCAGCACCTGCACCCGGGTGGTTTTCCCAAAGGGCGTACGCCGTCCGCCCCAGAACAGCAGAAAACCTGCCGCCAGCAGACCCAAAACCGTCCAAAGCGTGAGCATAAACTCCCCGCAAATCAAACCCAGCAACAGCCAAATGCCGCCGAAAAACAAGCTGCGCCACAATTTCTTCCGGTGACGCAGGTATGCGCCTGCCGCCCAGTCCTGTATTTCCCAACCGGCGTAAGCGCCGGCAACGGACAACACAATAATCAACAGCCATTTCAAAAACGCGCCGCTGCCCATCACAAGGCCAAGGCTTGCGCCGCCGAACAGACCGAACCCCGCCGCCAGCGCCCGAAACACCTTCTTACTGCCGGCATGGCGGGAAACCAGCTCCTGCACGCCGCCGGTCATCCCGGCTGCCTGCTGCCAAAGCGTGGCAAAGGCATAGCCGGAGGTATCCACCGTCTGCCGCTTTCCAAAAAGCTTTGCGAACCAGCGGCGTTCCCATTCGCTGCGCTCGTTGCCCATATCCATCCGCTTGTGCAGCACTACCTTTCCCCGCCGGTCAAGGTGAATCAGCACATAGCCCAGCCGTGCCCAGGCGAAAATCAGCATAGGCAGATCAATGCCCTGCAGACCCAAAATGCTGCCCAGGTTGCCCGCGTTGCTGCCCTGGGGCGGCTCTGACTCCCGCTGCCACCGGGCAGGTAGCGTACCCATGGCGATCAGCCAGTAGACCAGCGCCAGACCGCCGCAAATGCCCATGGCAATGGCGGTGGGGGTATAGTCCTGCGTTTTTACAATAGACTGGGGGAACATTTCCTCTGACACGACCATAGTCAGCGTCAGGGTTTCATGGTCCTTCAGTGCCTTCAGGGTGCTGCCGGAGACCATCGCGCCCTCTGTCTGGAAAGCCAGCGACTGCTCAATACTTGCCTGATGATAGCCGCTGACAAAGCTGGGCAGGGTATCCACCGCCCCGGGGAGGGTCACAGAAAAGGCTATGCTTTCCACTCCGTAGGCGCAGCCGGACAGCAGCGGCACACGCATTTCCAAAAGGTCTTCCTCGGTAGTGTAAATCACATCGTCCAGAGAATAGGCGATATGCACCGAAAAATCCCCCGGCATGCCGCCGGTAATCTTCTTAAGGTTAATGTTGCGCACATCACCGCTTTTGGGCGCGCTGACCCGGGAACCGTTTAAGGTAACGCCGGTAGCCTTGGCAGGAATGGGGAAGGTCAGCTTGTCTGCCGCCGCGTCCAGATGAAGCGTGGCGTTAATCGACACCTGGCAAGCGCCGTCGGTGGCTACGGTACTGTGGCTTTCCATTTTGGTAATGCTCATTGCGCTGGCAGACACAGCCAGCATACAAATCAGCATAACTGTTACAAGCACTTTATAAAAGCCTTTCACCCATATCCCCCCTTTTGCGCTTTTCAACTTATTTTTCCAAAATGATAGGCCCGTTATTGGCAGCCAATCCTGCCAGAATATGCGCCGCAGCATCCGCCGGAGACAGTGTCACCTGCTGTCCGGTACGCATATCCTTTACCGAGCAGACCCCCTGGGCGATCTCGTCCTCGCCCAGCAGCACAGCGTAAGGCACGCCCAGCTTGTCTGCATAGCTCATTTTCTGCTTAAATTTCTTCTGCTCGCCGTACAGCTGCACCCGGATGCCCTTTTCCCGCAGAGATTCCGCCAAAGCAACCGCCGGCGTAGGGGTGTCTGTCATAGGCAGCACCAACGCATCTGCCGGGGCGCTGTGCAATTGCGGATTCAAAAGGCCCTGCTCGTCCAGCACATAAAACAGCCGGGTCAAGCCAATGGAAATACCCACGCCGGGCAGCTCCTTTTCGGTGTAGTAGCCTGCAAGGTCGTCGTAGCGACCGCCGGAGCAGACAGAACCGATTTCCGGATGGTCCAGAAGCGTGGTTTCATACACCGTGCCGGTGTAGTAATCCAAACCTCTGGCAATGGTCAGATCCACCGCAAAGTTGCCCTCGGGCACGCCGAAGGCTGCCAGATTGGCGGTAACCGCCTTCAGCTCTGCAAGACCGGTGTCAAACAGTTCATTTTTGCCTGCATAGCCTTCCAGCGCGGCAAGGACCTGTCCGTTGCTGCCGGAAATGGCAATAAAACGCAAGATTTCGTCTGCCTGGGCAGCTGTCAGACCGCAGTCCTCCAGCAAGATCTCCCGCACCTTTTCCGGTCCGATTTTGTCCAGCTTATCCACGGTGCGCATAATGTCACCGCTTTTTTCCGTCAAGTCCAGCATGGCGTAAAATCCGTTTAAGATTTTCCGGTTATTGACCCGGATCTGGAAGCGCTCCAGACCAAAGCCACGGAACACCCGGTAAATGATTGCCGGAATTTCCGCCTCATTGAGAATATCCAGCTTACCGTCGCCAATAATGTCGATGTCTGCCTGGTAAAACTCCCGAAAACGGCCTCTTTGGGCGCGCTCTCCCCGGTAGACCTTGCTGATCTGATACCGGCGGAAGGGGAAAGACAAATCGTTATAGTGCAGCGCCACATACTTGGCAAGGGGCACCGTCAGATCAAAGCGCAGCGCCAGATCGCTGTCGCCTTTTTGAAAACGGTAGATCTGCTTTTCCGTTTCGCCGCCGCCCTTGGCAAGGAGAATCTGAGCATCCTCGATGGCCGGGGTGTCCAGGGGCGCAAAGCCGTAAAGGGCATAGGTTTTCCGGAGAATCTCCATCATTGCTTCCATCTTTTGCTGTTTTTGGGGCAGCAGCTCCATAAATCCCGAAAGTGTACGGGGTCTGATTCGTTCCATAGAATCGTTCCTTTCCATTGCGTCGATAAAATCGGGCGACCCTCGGCCGCCCGGAATAGTTCTTTCAGAACCGGGGTTTCATGCGCACCATTTCACGCCAATCCAGATTGCCGTGCTGCAGACCCATAACCGCAAGCTCTGCGCTGGCAAGGTTGGTTGCGATAGGCACATGCTGCCGGTCGCAATGGCGAATGGTTTCTACCAGCAGCTCATCTTCCACGGGGTCGGTACCGTTGGGGTCCGAGAACAGAATTACCAGATCCACCTCGTTGTAGGCGATCCGGGCGTTAATCTGCTGATGACCGCCCTGCTTGTGGGACATGAGCAAAGTAACCGGCAGTCCGGTATTTTCCATAATCAGCCGACCGGTGGTGGCGGTGGCGCACAAGCTGTGCTTTATGAGAATGCTTTTATATGCGGTACAAAACTGCACCATCAGTTCTTTCTTTTTGTCGTGTGCCAAAAATGCAATATTCACTGCTGTTCCTCCCTCTATTTGATCCCAATAGGAACGCTGCGTCCCTGAATCCGCCGGGCAATCCGGTGGCAAGCGGCGGCTGCACCCTTACCGGTATATCCCAAAAGGGGCTGCCGGAATGCAGCGGCCAGCACCACATTGCTATCCTCCGGCACCACTCCCAAAAGGGGCAGACCTGCCTGGTCCATAATGTCATCCACGGTCGAGCCGGTGGCTTCGACCATTTTCTTGTTAATCCGATTGACTACCAACCTTACATTGCGCTTGCCCATCAGCTCCAGCACCTGCCCGGCGCGGTTTGCATCCCGGATAGATGCCGGGTCTGCGCCGGTGACCAGAATTACCCGGTCGGCATATCTGGCGGCCAGGCGAAAGCCTGCCTCAATGCCCGCCGCCGCATCCAGAAAGATGTATGTATACCGTTTTCTGGCCTGCTGCAGCAGCTTGCTGAAGGCATGGGTATCAATGCTGTCTGCGCTGCAGCCCACAGGGGCTGTCAAAAAAGACAGATTAGGAAATACCGGATGCTTGGCGGCAAATTCCAGACTGTAGCCGTCCTGGTACATATCCACAAAGGAAAGGACCGGAAGCTGGTCAATACCCAGGGAAATATCCAGATTCCGCAGGCCCACATCACAATCGATGCACAACACCTGCTCCCCCCGCTGGGCCAGCGCCGTGGCGACACCTGCGCAGACGGAGGTTTTGCCGGTTCCGCCCTTGCCGGAAAGTATTGCAATCAGTTCGCCCACGCTGTCGCCTCCTTTTGCGCCTATTTTCTATAGTATAAAGGAAAAACGCACAAAAAGCAAGTAAAAATCCGCCCTTTTTTCAATAGCTTTTCATTAAAATAACCAAAAACCGCCCCCCTTGTCGCAGCGCAACAAGGCTTTTCCTTGCGGAGAATCTGACTGATGAGGTGTTCTTTAAATACTATTTACAATTTTTTCATTAAAAACTGCAAAAAAAGGCTTGCTTTTTCCTGCCATGTGGAGTAATATATAGCTGTTAGCACTCAAAACAAAAGAGTGCTAACAATTATGTAGATACAGGTGGCCAACGGCTGCCGTCTAAATATCCAGGATTGGGAGGAACTATTATGAAACTGAAACCTTTGGCAGACAACATCGTGCTGAAAGCTGCAGTGGCAGAAGACACCACCGCATCCGGCATTATTCTTGCCACCACCAACAAGGAAAAGTCCGCAATTTTTGAGGTCGTTTCCGCCGGCCCTGCCGCAAAGGACGTGCAGGTAGGCAACCAGGTCGTGGTAGGCCAGTACGCAGGCACCGATATGAAGCTTGACGGTCAGGACTACAAGTTCGTCAAGGAAGAAGACATTTTAGCAATCGTTACCGGTTAATAGGAGGTAAAACTATGGCAAAATTGATTGTTTATGGCGAGGACGCCCGTAAGAAGCTGCAGGCCGGCATTGACCAGCTTGCCAATACCGTAAAGGTTACCCTTGGCCCCAAGGGCCGCAATGTTGTGCTGGGCAGAAAGTTCGGCGCGCCCCTGATTACCAACGATGGCGTGACCATCGCCAAGGAAGTGGAGCTGGAAGACGCTTTTGAAAACATGGGCGCCCAGCTGATTCGTGAAGTCGCCACCAAGACCAACGACATGGCCGGCGACGGCACCACCACCGCTACCCTTCTGGCACAGGCCATCACCCGGGAGGGTCTGAAGAATCTGGCCTCCGGCGCAAACCCCATTATCATGCGCAAGGGCATTGAAAAGGCTGTGGACGCTGCAGTTGCCGCTATTAAGGAGCACTCTGTTCCCGTCAACGGCTCTGAAGATATCGCCCGGGTCGGTACTGTTTCCTCCGGCGACGCATCCATTGGCGCGCTGATTGCCGAGGCGATGGAAAAGGTTGGCACGGAAGGCGTTATTACCATCGAGGAGAGTAAGACCGCCGAGACCGGTCTGGATGTAGTGGAAGGCATGCAGTTTGACCGTGGCTACATCTCCCCCTATATGGTCACCGACACCGACAAGATGGAAGCCGTTCTGGACGACGCGCTGATTCTGATTACCGATAAGAAGATTTCCTCCATCCAGGAGATCCTGCCCATTCTGGAGCCGGTGGTCAAGACCGGCAAGAAGCTGATGATCATCGCCGAGGATGTAGAGGGCGACGCGTTGGCAACCTTGCTTGTCAACCGGCTGCGGGGCAACTTCAACTGCCTGTGCGTCAAGGCCCCCGGCTTTGGCGACCGCCGCAAGGAAATGCTTCAGGACATCGCTGTTCTCACCGGCGGTACTGTCATCTCCAGCCAGCTGAATATGGAGCTGACTGACACCCAGATGACCGATTTGGGCCGCGCCCGTCAGGTTGTTGTTACCAAGGACACCACCACCATCGTTGACGGCGCAGGTTCTGCCGAAGCCATTCAGGCACGGGCCCACCAGATTCGCAGCGCTATCGCCACCACCACTTCCGACTATGACCGGGAAAAGCTTCAGGAGCGTTTGGCAAAGCTTTCCGGCGGTGTTGCCGTTATCAAGGTTGGCGCCCAGACCGAGGTTGCTATGAAGGAGCAGAAGCTGCGGGTTGAGGACGCGCTGAATGCTACCCGCGCCGCTGTGGAAGAAGGCATTGTAGCCGGCGGCGGTACTGCCCAGGTCAATGCTATCGCTGCCGTGGAAAAGCTGGTTAACAAGCTTTCCGGCGACGAAAAAACCGGCGCCAGAATCATCGCCACCGCGCTGCAGGCGCCTATCCGCCAGATTGCGGAAAACGCCGGTGTTGACGGCAGCGTGGTTTACGAGAAGATTCGTAATTCCAAAAAGATCGGCTACGGCTACAACGCCTACACCGAAGAATATGTGGATATGATTTCTGCCGGCATCGTTGACCCCACCAAGGTCACCCGTTCCTCTTTGGAGAATGCCGCATCCGTGGCAGCCTGTGTGCTGACCACCGAGTCGCTGGTTGCCGACAAACCCAACCCCGAAGCAGACGCCGCCGCCATGGCAGCCGCTGCCCAGGGCGGAATGTACTAATTATATTACCCGAGTGTCCCTACGGACACTCGGGTAGTTTTATTCGCCTTTCGGCGAGTTATATTGCTTTGCAGTTATATTTGTCTGTCGACAAGTGATATTGCCTTTGGCAGTTGTGGCGAATAAAATACCACTGAAACCGCAAGGTTTCAATATCACTATTGCCGAAGGCAATAATATCACTCCGACAACGTCGGAATATCACTTGAAAAGCTTTCCTCATTGTATATAATAAATTTGAGGTGATAGTATGTCGAATAGCATTTTAAGAGACAAGGCAAAGATTTTCGCAAAGGATGTGGTTTTCCTTTGCCGTAATATGAAGGAAAATCGTAAAGAAGCTGTTTTAATTAACCAATTGCTTCGCTCCGCAACCTCCATCGGTGCAAATTTGCACGAAGCGCACTACGCGCAAAGCACAAACGACTTTGTTTCCAAACTGGAAATTGCGCAAAAGGAATGCTATGAAACAGAATATTGGTTGGAACTTCTTTTTGAAACCAATTGTTTGACTGAAGATTCCTACAAAACCTTTCAAAACAACTGTGGTGCTATTCGCAGAATGTTGGTTTCGTCTCTTACCACCATAAAATCCAAATAAGTTCCCAAACCGTCGGCTTTGCCGACACCGCAATTGTCAATTATCAATTGTCAATTATCAATTGTAAAATCAAAAAAGACCATCCAATCGGGTGGTTTTTTGTGATTTTACTGGTTTTCTTCCATCTGCTGCAATGGAGCAAATATCCTTTTCGGCGGCACACCAAAGTGCTTATGGATGTAAAAAAACACCTCGACACCCAATCTTGGCGGAAAAGCGCCCCGTTCCAGCGCCCGTAAAGAAGCAATACCAATATGCAGCTTTTTTGCCATTTCCGTTTGCGTGAGCCTATACCGTTTTCGCAGATAGCGCAGATTATCGCAAAAGGTGATCAATTCTCTATCGTCGCCCATAACCTCACCTCTTTTGTAGTATTATATCCTACTTTATCCTACTTGTCAATATTTTGTGGGAAATTATGCTATACTTTGGTTGAGGTGAATTACAAATGAAAGCACTAAAAGAGAAGATCAGCATCACCATTGACAGCGATCTGTTAGCAAAGCTCCGGAAGGAAGCGGAAAAGGATGACCGTTCCTTGTCCCAGTACATCAATTTGATTTTGAGAAAACACGCAGAAAAGAACTAACCCTCCGGACGAACACAGCTCTCCCGGATTTCAATCCGTCCACGCAGTGGACACCGCAATTGTCAATTATCAATTGTCAATTATCAATTGTAAAATCAAAAAAGACCGCTCAAACGAGCGGTCTTTTGCGATTTTACTGGTTTTCTTCCATTTCCTTCAGAGCGTCCTTGCGGCTGAAGTTTGCGCGGCCCTTCTCGTCGAAGCCCATGAACTTGACCCAAGTCATATCGCCCAGGTTCAGTACGTCCTCCACCTTCTCTACCCGGCGGTTTTCCAGCTTGGAAATATGCACCATGCCGTCATGGCCGGGAGCAATTTCCACGAAAGCGCCGATAGGCAGGATGCGAACGACCTTACCGTAGTACAGCTTGCCCACTTCGGGAACGAAGCAGATATCGTCGATCATCTTCTTGGCAGCGTAAGCGGCCTCGGAGTCAACAGCGGAAATGAACACGCTGCCATCGTCCTCAATGTCCACCTTTGCGCCGGTGTCAGCGCAGATCTTCTGAATGGTCTTGCCGCCGGAGCCGATGATCTCGCGAATCTTGTCCACGGGAACCGTCAGGCTGATCATCTTGGGGGCGAACTCGGAAACCTCTGCCCGGGGTTCGGGGATACAGGGGAGCATGACCTCTTCCAGAATGGTCAGACGGGCCTTGCGGCAACGCTCCAGCGCGTCGGCAATGATTTCCATGGTCAGGCCCTTGTTCTTCAGGTCCATCTGGATGGCGGTGATACCCTCGGTAGTACCGGCAACCTTGAAGTCCATTTCGCCATGGAAGTCCTCAACACCCTGGATATCGGTGAAGGTTCTCCACTCACCGGTCTCCTGGTCGGAGATCAGACCGCAGGAAATGCCTGCAACAGGGCGGCGAATCGGCACACCGGCATCCATCAGCGCCAGGGTAGAACCACAGATAGAGCCCTGGGAAGTAGAGCCGTTGGAGGACAGAACCTCGGAAACCACGCGGATGGCGTAGGGGAACTCCTCAACGGAGGGGATCACGGGCAGCAGCGCCTTTTCTGCCAGCGCGCCGTGACCGATTTCACGGCGGGAGGTGGAACGGGCAGCTCTTGCCTCACCGGTGGAGAAAGCGGGGAAGTTGTAGTGGTGGATATAGCGCTTGCCCTCTTCGGCGTAGATAGTATCCAGCTTCTGGGCAGCGGACAAAGTGTTCAGCGTGCAGATGGACAGAACCTGTGTCTGACCACGGGCAAACAGACCGGAGCCGTGCACTCTGGGCAGCAGACCAACCTGTGCGTCCAGCGGACGGATATCGTCCATGCCGCGTCCGTCCACGCGCTTGCCCTGGAGCAGCCACTTCTTGACCACCTTCTTCTGCATCTTATACAGGCAGACCTCAATGTGGGTCTCGAAGTCTTCGTACTTCTCGCCGAACTTCTCGGCAAAGTCCAGACGGGCAGCGGTCAGGCGCTCCTCGCGGACGTTCTTGTCGTCGGTGTCCAAAGCGTCCTCGATCTGACCCAGACCGTACGCGATCAAATCGTCCAGAAGGTCGTGGTTCACAGCGGCCTTCTCAAAGGTGAACTTGGGCTTGCCGATCTCTGCAACGATACCGTTGATGAACTTCACGATCTCCATATTGGTCTCATGGGCAATACGAATTGCCTCGTAGACGATGGCTTCAGGCGCTTCGTTTGCCTCAGTCTCGATCATAACCACCTTCTCGAAGGTGGAGCTGATGCACACAAAGCAATCGCAGGCGTCACGCTCCTCGGCAGAGGGGGTGACGATATACCGTTCGCCAACATGGGCGACATTGGTGGTAGCCACCGGTCCGTTCCAGGGCACATCGGATGAAGCGATGGCGATGGAAGCGCCCAGGGATGCTACGATCTCCACGGGGTTCTCGTCGTCGTTGGCAAGGACGGTGCAGGTAACGACGGTGTCATTACGCAGCTCCTCGTCGAACAGAGGACGCATGGGACGGTCGATAATACGGCTGTTCAGAATGCCCCGCTCGGAAGGCTTGCCCTCACGACGGTTGAAAGAGCCGGGGATACGGCCCACAGAGTACATTCTCTCCTCAAACTCAATGGTCAGCGGGAAGTAGTCAATACCGGCCTTGGGAATGGGGTTGCAGGTGCAGGTGGTCAGAACCACGGTATCGCCGTAACGGCAGATGCACTCGGCATTTGCCAGCTCGGCAACCAGACCGGTCTCCACGGTGAAGGGGCGGCCGCCGATTTCCATCTCGTAAACATGATGGTTGGGATATTGCTTGCGCGTAATCATTTGTAGTACCTCCTAATAGATTCTTTTTGTGTGTCGGGAGGTTTTAGCACTTGAAACTGATGCCGAAATTCAGCACCACTTTCAACTGCTAAAGCTACTCCCGAAAAGCTTACTTGTTTGCTGCCGGGGAATTGCGAAAATGGGCGACAAACGTCGCCCATCGTCCTTCTTACTTACGAATTCCGAGTTTCGCAATGATCGCACGATAACGGTTGATGTCCTTCTTTGCCAGATAGTCCAGCAGGTTGCGGCGCTTACCAACCATCATCAGCAGGCCACGACGGGAATGGTTGTCGTGCTTGTGGGTACGCAGATGGTCTGTCAGCTCGTTGATACGGGCAGTCAGAATTGCAATCTGTACCTCGGGAGAACCGGTATCGCCCTCATGGGTAGCGTTCTCCAGAATGACTTGGGTCTTCTTTTCCTTCTGAATCATTTCACTTTCACCTTTCTTTTATGTTTCCTTGCAGCCAAGTAAAGGGTCGGTGTCTTCCCGGAACCGAGCCGCAGGTACGCGCTGAACATAGCCAGCCCGACTATCTTACCATAAGTTTTTCCAAAAGTAAAGAAAAACTTTCAATGTTTTTCCAGTATTTTCCGGGTTTGCAAGGCATTTTTTTCAATTTCCACCTTCAATTCTTCCAGGGAATCGAATTTTTGCTCCGGACGGAGAAATTCCAAAAAGGACAGCGACAGCTGTTTTCCGTATAAATCCCCGGCAAAATCCAGCAGATGCGCCTCTGCCAAAACCCCTTTGCCGTTGACGGTTGGTCGGGTGCCGATGTTGACCACTGCGCCGTAGTCTTGTCCATCAAACGCTGCCTTGGCGGCATACACACCCCGCCTGGGAATCACCAAACCCTCCGGGAAAATCAGATTTGCGGTGGGCGCGCCGATGGTCCTGCCCAACTGTTTGCCTGCCACCACCTGCCCGGACAGGGTATAGGGATGTCCCAAAAACCGGTTGGCATCTTTCAGATTTCCCGCTGTCAGCAGCTGCCGGATATGGGTGGAGGACACCCGCACCCCGTCCAAAAGCTGTTGGGGCACAATGGCATAGGGCAACTTTCGCTCTTTACAAAAGCTTTCCAGCTTTTGCGCCGTTCCTTCACCCTTTGCGCCAAAGCGAAAATCGCTGCCGCAGACAAAGCCTGCCGCATCCCCATCCAAAAGCTGCTGCAAAAAGTCCGGCCAGCGGGTATGCATCAGCTTTTCGTCAAAGGGCAGCTCTATCAGCTTTTCCATACGATAGCCGCGCAGCAAGCGCCCCCGATCCTGCCTTGTGTTAATCAAGTCCGGAAATTTGCCGGAAACAAGGCCGTCCGGGTGGTTGCTGAAGGTGGCCACGCCGGTATTACTGCCGGTGCGCTGCGCTAAATGGCGACACGCCTGCATAAGCGCCTGATGGCCCAGATGCACCCCGTCGAAAAACCCCAGGGCATAAATTGTTTTCTCTTTCATACACAATTCCTGCTCGAATTTTCGTTTATCCTGCAGTCCTTTCGCAGAGGTGGGGCGCTGCCCCACCACTACGAAAGGCTATTTGTTTAAATGAGCGACAAAATGGACTTTATTCCACTTCAAAAAAGCTCTTCACGGTTGACATAACACCGGCTTCCACCTTCGCCAGCATCAAAAATGCGCCGGCCCGGTCATAGGTCCGGTATGTACCTTCTTCCATTTCCACGGAAAAGCTGTTGCCGTTGCGGCAACGCAAGGTTTGTTTTTCCGTCAGGGTAACCGCCGGGTACCGGGCGAACATACTGTCCACCGGCAGAAGATACTGTTCCGGATCAGCGCTTTCCACCAAAGTCTGTAGTGGCACAGCCTCATCAATGGCGTACGCTCCGGCGGCGATGCGCCGCAGAGCCGCCATGCAGCCGCCACAGCCCAAAGCCGCGCCGATGTCCTTGCAAAGGGTGCGAATATAGGTACCCTTGGAGCAACGCACCGTCAAGTTGGCAGCCACACCGTCAAATTCCGAACATTCCAGGGAGAAAATTGTAACTTTTCTGGGTTTTCTCTCTATTTCTTTCCCTTTTCTCGCCAAATCGCATAGCTTTTGACCGTTTACCTTAACGGCAGAATACATCGGGGGAATCTGGGAAATCTCCCCGCGAAACTGCTCTAAAACAGATTCCAGCTGTTCCCGGCTGACAGCAACCTGCCTTTCTTGCAGAACATTGCCGGTCATATCCTCGGTGTCGGTGGTGATACCCAGACGCAAAACTGCCTCATAGGTCTTTTCCGCATGCTCGAAAAACGCCACACCCCGGGTGGCTCTTCCCACAAACACCGGCAAAACACCGGTGGCCATAGGGTCTAACGTACCGCCGTGGCCGATGCGCTTGGTGTGAAGCACGCCTCGCAGCTTGCTGACCACATCCTGGCTGGTCCACCCGGCAGGCTTATCGATAATTACGATCCCATTCATGGCAAGTCCTTTCAAGTTCCAATTTATCGGTTTGCCTTTTCGTAGGGGAGGCGCTATGCCCCTCCCTTAACCGACAAGTGGGAATTTACAGTTTTTCGATAATGGAGATGACAGCGGAAACAGCCTGCTCCATAGGCATTTCCAAATTGGCGCCGGCTGCGCCACGGTGACCGCCACCGCCAAACTTTGCGCAGATTTCACTGGCGTCTACTGTGCTATCTGTGCGCACGGAGATTTTTACCCGGTCCGGCTCCTGCCGCAAGGTGACCGCCACCACAACGCCGGAAATAGTCCGGGGAAAGCCGGAGATGTTTTCCATGTCGTCCTCGGTAACACCGAGCTTCTGCTCCACCTCCAGAGGAATGGGGCAGATACAGATCTTGCCGTCTGCCAAAAACTTGGCATTTTCTACCATCCAGCCCTGTATCCGCAGCCGGGGCAGGGAAACTGTTTCAAACAGCATCTGATTAAGCTGACGCAGCTCCTTATACACTGCCGCGCAATCCGCCGCCGTCCGGAAGGTGTCCGGGGTTGTATTGCCGTAGCGGAAACAACCGGTGTCGGTGGAAACAGCGGTATACAGCGCTTTTGCCATTTCCGCGTCCAGGACTGCGCCCATTTCCTGCAACACACCGTAGACCACTTCGCCGCAGGCGGCGGTCCGGGGCTCCACCAGTTCCTTTTCCGTAAAGGAACGGTCTCCCAAATGGTGGTCAATGCGCAGCGCCAATTTGTCCGCAAAATCGGAAAGGCCTTGGGGTAGCATGCCTTTTGCCGCCACATCCACGCACACAAGCGTGTCCGTTTCCTCCGGAACTTTTTTGGTCAGTCCCTCCAGCAAAAAGGCGTATTTGTGGGTAATTTCCGGATTTTCCAGCACAAAAGCGGTCTTTCCCAGCTGCCGCAGGCCTCTGCAAAGAAGGGCTGCGCAGCCCAAAGTGTCGCCATCGGGGCGGCGGTGGGTAATAATGGCGAAGTTATCCTTTTCCAGCAAAAAATCCGCCGTTTCAGCTCTGTTCAGACTCCTCATCTTTCTGTACCTCCAAAGAGTTGATCAGATCCAGCATTTTCGCGCCGTAGGTGATAGAATCGTCCAACTGCCAAACCAGCTCCGGGGTGTAGCGCAGATTCAGCGCCTGCCCCAGCGCCCGGCGCAGATAGCCGCCGGCAGATTTCAGACCCTTTACGCCGTCCTTGGCCCGGTTTTCGTCCAAAAAGCTCACAAAAACCTTCGCATAGCGCAAATCCGGGGTGGCCTCCACCCGGGTAATGGAAATCATGGTGTCCTGCACTCTGGGGTCTTTCAAATTCCGGATACTGTTTGCCAGCTCCTTTTGAATTTCCTCGTTAATGCGACCAATACGATTGGATGCCATAAGATCCTTCCTTTCGCAAATCGCCGTGCCGCAGCGCGACACGGCAATTCTTAAACTTATTTTCGATAGACTGCCAGAGGGTAAAGAAGCGCCAAAGACAAGCAACGCGACCCCGAATTGTATATAGATACTCGAGAAGGGAGCGTTGTGCAGTAGGGTAGCGCGAAACCCCTCCTTTGTGAAACGAGTTTGGCTTTATCGCACTACCCCAAGTCAAAACGCCTTGCCTATCAAGCTTCTTACCCCGCACCCGTCAGCCCTGCGGGCTGCCACCTTCTCCTGAAGGAGCAGGCTTTGGCGAGATCTGTGGGGAAATACTGCGTTTTGACGGTTTGGGGTTTCTCTGCGCTCTGGGTTATTGCTTAATTTCTTCCATCACAAAGCACTCAAAGACATCGCCTTCTTTAATGTCGTTGAACTTCGCAATGCTCATACCGCACTCGTAACCGGCGGTGACCTCCTTGGCGGCATCCTTAAACCGCTGCAAAGAGCCCACTTCGCCTTCGTGGATCACGATGTTGTCACGCAGCACGCGCACCTGGGCATCCCGGGTGACCTTGCCGTCCTTGACCATACAACCGGCGATGGTGCCGATAGCGGAAACCTTGTAAGTCATACGCACTTCCGCATGGCCGATGATGGCTTCCTGGTACTTGGGTGCCAGCATACCCTTCATGGCTGCCTCGATTTCGTCAATGGCATCGTAAATAACCCGATAAAAACGCATATCCACAGCAGTACGCTGGGCGCTTGCCTGAGCGCCTGCATCGGGACGGACGTTAAAGCCGACAATAATCGCGCCGGCAGTAGATGCCAGCAAAATATCGCTTTCGTTGACAGCGCCTGCGCCGGTGTGGATAACCCGCACCCGGACTTCCTCGTTGGAAAGCTTCTCCAAGGATGCCTTGACCGCTTCCGCAGAGCCCTGCACGTCTGCCTTGACAATGAGGGGCAGCTCCTTCATCTCACCCTCCTGCATCTTGGCAAAGAGGTTGTCCAGAGTGACCTTCTGCATAGCGTTGGCCGCATCGTCCTTGGCCTTTTGCTTGCGCTGTTCTACCAGCTCGCGGGCCATACGCTCGTCGATAACGGCGTTAAACTCGTCGCCGGGAGCAGGCACTTCTGCCAGACCGGTAATTTCCACCGGCACGGAAGGTCCGGCAGTCTTTACGGTGCGACCCTTGTCGTTGGTCATTACGCGGACACGGCCCACGGCAGTACCGGCAATGACGATATCCCCCTGGTTGAGGGTACCGTTCTGCACCAGCAGCGTAGCAATCGGACCTCTGGTCTTGTCCAGACGGGCCTCGATAACCGTACCCTTTGCCCGGCGGTTGGGGTTGGCCTTCAGCTCCTGCACCTCGGCCGTGAGAATCACCATTTCCAGCAAATCGTCCAGACCCATGCCGGTCTTGGCAGAGATGGGAACGATCACCGTATCGCCGCCCCACTCTTCCGGAATCAGGTCGTGGTGGGTCAGCTGTTCTTTAATCCGGTCGGGGTTGGCCTCCGGCTTATCCATTTTGTTAATGGCAACGATAATAGGCACGTCCGCAGCCTTGGCATGGTTGATAGACTCCACCGTCTGGGGCATGATGCCGTCGTCGGCAGCAACCACCAGAATGGCGATGTCCGTGCTCTTTGCGCCACGGGCGCGCATGGAAGTAAACGCTGCCTGACCGGGGGTATCCAGGAAGGTGACCATGTTGCCGTTGACATCCACCGTATACGCGCCGATGTGCTGGGTGATACCGCCAGCCTCGCCGGCAGTGACAGATGTCTTACGAATAGCGTCCAGGGTAGAGGTCTTACCGTGGTCAACGTGACCCATAACCACCACAACGGGGGCGCGGGTGACCAGTTCCTCGGCAGTATCCTGGTGATCATCAATGATCCGTTCCTCGATGGTAACGGTGATTTCCTTTTCCACCTTGCAGCCCAGCTCCACCGCCACGAATTCTGCAGTATCAAAGTCGATGGTCTGGTTAATGGCGGCGATCACGCCGTTTTTCATCAGACACTTAATGACCTCGCCGGCGGGTTTCTTCATCCCGCTGGCAAGCTCACCAACCGTGATTTCGTCGGGAATCTTGACAGTAACCGGCGCTTTCCGGGCAACCTCCATCTGCAAGCGGCGGAGCTTCTCCTGCTCCTCGTTGCGGGCCTTGTTGCCCTTGAACTTGTTATCCTTTTTGTTCTGCTGCTGACCCTTCTTGCCAAACTTCTGTTTACCGCCCTGGTAATCCTGGATTCGCTGGTCAACCAGATTGTCCACATCCTCAAACCGGCGGGTATTGACCTGCACCGCAGAAGTGTCCACCACACGGCGCTCTCTTCTGCGCTCCGGCTCGGCGGGCTTTGCAGGCTTTTCGGGCTTTTCAGCCTTTACAGGCTCTGCCTTGAGGGCAGCCGCTTTCTTTTCTTCCTGTTTCGGCTCTTTCTTTTCTTCTTTCTTCGGGTCTGTGTGGGCATCGGCCTCTACAGCCTTGGGCGCCTCCTTCTTGGGGGCAGAAGCTACCGCAAAGACCACCTCGATGGATTCGATCTGGTTGGTCTGGGTGATATAATCAAAAATCACATTCAGCTCATCGTCCGTCAGCACCTGGGTGTTGGACTTGGGCTTTTCAAAAAACTTCTCCATGATTTGGCTGATTTCCTTGGGCGCTACGCCGAAATCTGCCGCAACCTCTTTTAAACGATATTTCAAACTCATATAAGCACCTCCGTTACTTCTTCCGCTTGCTGCGACCCAGCTTTTTGTTGCGCTGATGGGCTCTTTCCTCTGCCTGCCGCTGCTGCACCCGGCGGGTACGCTTTTCCAATTCTTCCAACGCGGCAGCATCTGCATTGGGCAGCGCCTTCAAAAAAGCAAGTGCCAGAGCAGGGTCTGTAAAGCAGGCAATGGCAAGACTGGTTCTTCCCACAGCCAACCCCATTTCATCCTTGGAAAAGGGAATCTTTACACAAATCTGCCCGGTGCCTGCCACAAAGCTTTTGGCTCTGCGCCAGGTGTGGTCGGAAGCATCCTGGGCCACCACCACAAGTCTTGCATGCTGGGCTCTGGCTGCGCTGCCCACCGGCTCTTCACCAAGCTCGATGCGACCGGCCTTTCGCGCCAACGCCAGATAATTCAAGGCTTTATCCACTGATCGTTTCCCCCATTTCCTTTTCCAGTCTTTCGTAGACCTCCTGGGGGATGGAAACTTCCAGACTGCGCTCCAGGCTTTTGGCCTTTTGCGCTTTTTTCAGGCATTCCATTTGTGGGCAAATATATGCGCCCCGACCATTCAGCTTGCCGCTGAAATCCAGACTGACCACGCCGTCCGTACCCCGGACCACCCGCATCAGTTCTTTTTTTGCTTTCCGTTCCCGGCAGCCCATACACTGCCGCTGGGGAATCTTTTTCTGCATAAGGCTACCTCCTCGTCGTCTTGCAAGATACAATTCTATATTTTCCGCAAGCGGAAAATGCCGCCTGTATCCCGGTTCCTCCTCTCCCCACAAAAGCCCTTCGCTTTTGCAGGGGTTTTTTGTTTTTAGGCCTGAGATTCCGGCTTGATGTCAATCTTATAGCCGGTAAGGCGGGCAGCCAGCCGGGCGTTCTGACCCTCCTTGCCGATGGCAAGGCTGAGTTGGCTGTCAGGCACAACAACTGTGCAAGCCTTTTGTCCCTCAACGGGGGTAACGCTCAACACCTCTGCCGGGCTCAAAGCTGCCCGGACGTACTCGCAGGGATCCTCGCTCCAGACCACGATGTCAATTTTCTCGCCGCTAAGCTCTTCCACCACAGCGCCCACACGGCCGCCCCGGGGACCAACGCAAGCGCCCACCGGATCGACGCCCTCCATGGCGGCCCGGACAGCAATCTTGCTGCGGCTGCCCGGTTCACGGGCAATATTGCGGATTTCCACCTGACCGTCGGCAATTTCCGGTGTTTCCAGCTCAAACAGCCGGCGAACCAGATTGGGATGGGTCCGGGAAACATGGACCAGCGGACCACGGTTTGCCCGATGGACCTCCAAAACATAAACCCGGATCATATCGCCGGGACAGAACTCCTCGCCGGGAATCTGCTCGCTTTGCCGAAGCACTGCATCGTTCTGGTCGTTGCCCTGCCCCACACGGACGAAGATGTCGCCGGAGGGATCTACCCGCAGCACCGTACCGGTAAGCATTTCCTGGGCCTTGGAAGAGTAGCTTTCGTAAATTGCGCCGCGTTCTGCTTCCCGGATACCCTGAATGACAACCTGCTTGGCGGTCTGGGCGGCAATACGGCCAAACTTCTGAATGTCCACGGGAATGGAAACCGTCCCGCCGACCACCGCCTTGGGGTCCAGCTTCTGGGCGGCATCAATGTGAATTTCCACCGTGCTGTCCTCGACCTCTTCCACAACGGTTTTGACCAGATTCATAAACAGGCCCTTTTCGCTCAAATCCACCACCACATTTTCGGCGGGGATATCCCGATTGTCCTCCCGGTCCTTCCGGTAAGCATTGGTCAGCGCCTGCTTTAAGCGCTCGACCATATATTCCACCGGAATGCCCTTGAGCTTTTCCAGATCCCGCAGGCTGGCGAAGATTTCCGCGCCGATGTCCACCTGGGGCATTGCCTTTTTGGATTTCGATGTTCTTGCCATAACTTCCTCCTGTTCTTGCAATCGGCGCAGGGCCGCGCAAGTGTATATTTCTTTTGGTGTTAAAATTCTACACGAAGCCGCACCAAAGCAACCTCGGATTTTTCAAATCGCAACGTTTCTTTTCCGGACGCCATGACCACACAGCCATCTTCATAACCGGTAAGCACGCCAGGGATTTCCTTCAGACCGTTTCTGGGTCGATACAGTTTTACCAGAATCGCGCTGCCCATAAACTGTTCAAAATCGCCGGGGCGTTTCAGCGCCCGTTCCAGACCGGCGGAGCAGACCTCAAAATGGTAGCTTTCGGCGATGGGGTCCTTTTCGTCCAGAATCGGGTCCATGGCCCGGTGGATTTTCTCGCAGTCGTCAATATCCACACCGCCTGCTTTATCGATATACAACCGCAAAAAACGGTCCGCGCCCTCCCGGACGTATTCCACGTCCCAAAGGCTGCAGCCGCATCCTTCCACTACCGGCCGGGCAAACTGGGCAACCATTTCCGTAACCTTCATTGTTTCCCTTCTTTCATGAAAAAGAGAGGAGCGAGCGCTCCTCTCTTTCGTAAAGTCTACTTTAGATTACCGTCATTATAGCACCCTTTTGCGGGTTTTGCAAGGACTTTTTCAAAGAAATCCGGACTTTTCTTGAAAATAAACTATTTGGCAGGCATACCCTGGACGTATTTCTGGTCCCAGCTGTCGTCAAAAAGCTGCATGACCTGACGCCCCTGGGCAAGGTCTGTGGCCAGTTCCTCCAGCACCGGAGCCGCTTCCAGACACTCCAGATAGAAGTCCGGCAGCGCCTCCTGTCCCAGCTTTGCGCCTAAAATCGCGCCGGTAATTGCGCCAACCGCGGCGCTGCGGCCGGAGTGGTTCACAGCAACGATTACCGCTTCGTCAAAGTTCACCGGGTGAATCACGCTGGCATACACCGCGCCGGCAAGGCATTCAGACGCCGTCGTACAGCCCAGCATGGAAATAGCCGCCAAAGGACTCAATTCCGGGTCTTTGGCAAGGGTGATTGCCCGCTGGATCTTATCATACACACTTTGCGCCTGGGAATAATCCTCCCCAAACTGGGCTACTACGCCCTTTGCCGCCTGCAAAAACCGGGCATCCAACGGCTTCTCCGGGTCCAGCAAAATGCCGGCAATGGCATAGGCCAGCACCGCGCCGGCAAGGAACGTCTCCGGATCACCGTGGCTGAAGGCCACCGCCTCCGCGCCCAGTCTGCCCACAAGGCTTTGGCTCATCCAGTCCGGACCGTATAAAAGGCCCGCCGCCACCGCCGCGGTAATTGCCCCGGGGGTATTGGAAAAGAAGGTAGGTTTTTCCGGCGCGCCCAGGGTCTCCCGCCCCAAGGCATCCAGCATCCGGGTATCCATACAGTGCCGGCGGCGCATCTCGGGCACTTGCGCCAGCCAGCAATGGGTCTTTTCTGTTTCAAAGCGGAACTGCTGACTTTTCAGCCATTCCTTCAAGCTCATGGCAATGTAGCGGCTATAGCGCTCCGGGTTGCCCCGATTCACCCCCAAAAGCAGGCCGTTGGCGGCAAATGCGGCAATTTGGGTATAGGAAGTAACCTCTGCGCCGCCGTTCGCCAGATCGTAACCCAGCAGGCCGTTGGGGCCGTAATCTTCGCAGATTTCCTGCCAGCTTTTTTCGTCTACCGTGTAGCCCATGGCATCGCCCACAGCCAGTCCAAGCAAACATCCGCAGCAGGCCAGTTCTCTTTGGGTCATCGTGCGCACCTCCTTCAGGAAGGTCTTTTTACCATTATACCCGCAAAAAGCGCCCATGGCAAGCCTTTTCCGTGAAAAACCCCGGGGCAGCGCCCCGGGGTTCTTGGTTATTTCAATTGTAGCAGCTGCAAACACCGGGTAGTGTTGACGCTGTCGCCGTAAACGGTGATATCCATATATTGATAGTTGTTCCGGTCGTCCCGGTACTCAATGGAAATACTTCCCCACACAGCGTTGTCGTCATGATAATCCCAAAGCTGCGCCAGATTACCGTCCTCGCAGTCGTTGACGATGGCATTAAACAAGCCCTTGGCTTCTTCGCTGTTTTCCATACCGCCGGTGACATTGTAAATCACGCCGTCTTGTTCATCCAGCTTTCCCGTAGCCGCCTGCCGGGCGTTGATAGTGACCCGGCAATAAGGCTCGTTATAGGCAACAAACTCTACCCGTTCAATCCGGGGCAGGAGTTTTTCCACCTTTTCCGTACCCAGCACGTACTGTGCCGAGCTGAAATAAAGCTTTAAAACCTCCCCCGGGTCTGACTTGGCGCTGAACCGGTAGCACCGCTTCACCTGCATCCCGGACTTCATTTTATAGGCTATGGTCAGGGGTGTCCAGGAATCCTCATAAACCTCATATCCACCGCCGGAAAGGATCGGCTTGCTGTTAATAGGATTGTCGATGCATTGCTGATGCACGGTGCGAATGGCTTCGATGTCCTTGAGTTCCGTCAATGTCAGCGTTTCTCTTTGATAATAGTACTTATCGTCGCTAATGCTGGTCATAACCTCCTGGGTACCGAAAGGACTGATGCTGACGGACTGCACCTGGGAGCTTTCCGGCACATACCGGGTAATGCCGATGGGGTCCAGCCAGGTAACGGTAACAGTGCCGAAGAAGCACAGTACCACCACCGCCAGCTGCAAAAACCTTTTCTTACGGAACACCATCACCCGTTTTTCCAGGAGCATACAGCCGGTGAAGAAGCCTACGATCAAACCAACCACCAAAAAGGCATATCCAAATTCACCGCCGAACAGCTCCGCGATCAGGTAGAAGATCGCGCCGACAGACAGGGTATACAGCACCAAAAACACCGGGGAAATAGGCTTTAAAGAGAGGAAATCCCCTGCCGTTTCCAGTTTGCGCTTGCGGTACACCAGCAGCGCCAGGGCCAAAAAGGCGATGCCTGCTGCCGCCACAATCGCCGCATAACCAAAGCTTCCCCAAAGAATCTCGTTTACTTGCACACCCTGGTATTTGTGGATGGAAATATCAATAAATTCCAGTTGGCTCAGCTGCAGCACCGGGCAAACCTTAGCCATCCAGGAAAGGTCCAGCACCACCCCGGGCAGCGCCGGGGCATAAAAGGTGTCCACCAGCCAGGCAAGGAGCACCGCCAGGAAGTTGATCAGGGCATAGATGGCTGCCGCGCCCAGCCGACTGCCGGCACACATCACACTGAATACACCTACGCCAAAGAAGAACAGATAAGAAAGCACCGCCACCAACAGCCACAAAAAGGCCACATATTGCACCTGACCGATCAAAATTGCCGCCAAACCCGCGCCCACCAGATTGGGCACAAGACAAAACAGCAAACCGGCCGTCAGGTGGGTGAAAAACCAACCTTCCCGGCGCATAGGCATTGCGTGGAGGGCATTGCAAAGCCGGGATTTGAACAAGTCCCCAAAGAGCATTAGCGCGCAGATGCCGCTGTAGCCCAAATTCACCGCGCCCATCACAGAAAAAGTGTAGTCCGCGCTGTAGAACATATCATCGTATAAAAGGATCACATATAAAAGGGTAAACACAGTGTAAAGAGCCCACACCGGGGAAAACCGGGTGATATCCTTTTTCAGTACCGTGCCGTTAAAGTACGATGTTCTTAACTTCATAGTTCACACCTCCCAGCTCGTAAATGAAAATCTCCTCCAAAGAAAGGGGCAGCACATCAAAGTACGGCACGTTCATTGCCTGCACCTTTTCGGTTACCGCTTCTGCTGTACCGCGAATAACATAGGTGTTCAACCGCCCGGAAGCAGCTGTGTGCAGCACCTCCATGTCCTCCGGGGCATCGCCCACCATCTGCACCTTAACAATGTTGCCCTGCATATCCGCAAGGGAGCGCTCCAAAAGCATCTTGCCATGGTCCATAATGCCTACATGGTCGCAAATGTCCTCCAGCTCCCGCAGGTTATGGGAGGAAATCAGCACCGTCGTACCCCGCTGGGCCACGTCAGAAAGAATCAGACTCCAGACCTGCCGGCGCATCACCGGGTCCAGACCGTCCACCGGTTCGTCCAAAACCAGCACATCCGGCCGGGTGCAAATGCTCAAATGGAACGCCGCCTGCTTTTGCATACCCTTGGAAAACCGGCGAATCTGTCCTTTCCGGGGCAACCGGAACACTTCAAACAGCCGGTCAAACAGTTCGTCATCAAAATCAGGGTACATGCCCTTATAAAAGCTGCGCATATCCTCCATGGTGGCAGAGGGGAAGTAGAAAATATCGTCGGGAATGTAGCCAATGCGCGCCTTCACCGCCGGGTTTTCATACACCGGCTGCCCTTCCATGGTAATTTTTCCTTCATCCGGGCGGTAAACGCCGGTCATCAGCCGAATGGCGGTGGACTTGCCTGCGCCGTTGGGACCCACCAAACCGTAAACCGCCCCTCTGGGAACAAACATATTCAAATCGTCCAGCGCCCGGAAGCCCTCAAAAGTCTTGGTGATATTCTTTAATTCAAGCATTTTTGTTCCCTCCTTCAATGTGGCGGATAATTTCCGCCAGCGACATGCCCATAGCAACCAGCGCTACCACGGTCTTGTCCAGTTCCTTCAGTAAATCCTGCTGCTGACCGTTTCCTGCCGGCACGCCGCAGACGAAACAGCCTTTCCCCGGAACTGTGGCAATCCAGCCCTGCCCTTCCAGTTCCCGGTAGGCCCGCTGAATGGTGTTGGGGTTGATGGCCAGCTGACTTGCCAGCTCCCGGACAGAAGGCAGCTTATCCCCCTCCCGGAGCACCCCCGCCAGAATCTGCTGACGGAAACCGTCGGTAATCTGGGTGTAGATAGGGCGGGCATCCCGATAATCCAAATGTACCATGCGCATCCCTCCTTGTGTATTAAGCGTATTAACCGTACTAGTACAGTTAATATACACCCTTTTTTTCTTTTTGTCAATTGGAAAATGCAAAAAATTATGGACAGCCGTTTTCACAGCTGTCCATAGCGTTTCCCTTGTTTAGAAATTGCGGGTTAAACATTGTGTCGCTTCGCGGCAGATCAAAATTGAAAAAGCGGCATGCAACCTGCGGCGGATGGTATGGGCGCTAACACGCAATGATATACCATTGCTTTCCCAATGGATAAAAAATTCTCGTTCCGAAGAACGAGAATTTTTGGGGTGGATGACGAGACTCGAACTCGCGATCTTCAGAGCCACAATCTGACGCCTTAGCCAACTAGGCCACACCCACCATATTTCGTTATGCGTTTACTGAAAAGCCGAGGAAAGCATCGGCGCAGCCGTAAGAGGATACTCCCAGGTATCGTTTTGCTTGGCGCCCCTGATGCGCTCATTTGCATGATCAGTAAATGCTAAATGTTGCCATTTGGGAATGGCACGCCAGGAGGGCTCGTTTGCATTTTTGCTACGCAAAAATGAAGGTAGCCACCAGTGTTTGCACTGGTGTCAGGAATATGCCACCGGCATATTGCATTTAAATGGTTCGAGTCCTGTATGCCCTGCAGGTTGCGTAGGCACGTAGCATTGATTGACACCGGAGGTGTCAATGGCACGCCAGGAGGGACTCGAACCCCCGACCTACTGCTTAGAAGGCAGTTGCTCTATCCAACTGAGCTACTGGCGCATTTCTTGGAGCGGGTGACGGGAATCGGACCCGCGTATCCAGCTTGGAAGGCTGGTGTTCTACCATTGAACTACACCCGCGTAGGCCTTGGCACATTCAGCTAGAAGATTCTAGCACAATTATTTCCATGTGTCAAGGCTGAATCCCCAGAATTTTGGGGATTTCCTGATAAATTACATCCGCAACCGCCCCTTGCGCGCTTTCGCACACGTTGCAAAACCGGTCTGCAATCACGCCGTCGGCGGGGCAAAAGGCGTAATCTGCTCCCTCCAGCATGGCAATATCGTTTTCTGCATCGCCGACGCACACCAAGATCCTTCTTCCCAGCTGCTTTTGCAGATTCCGGGCGGCGGCCCGCTTGGACACGCCCTTTGCGTGGACATCGATGATTCGGGGAGCAGCCCGGAAGGTCTCGATCTTGCCGGGGTAAAGCTTATGCAGGATCTTCTCCGCCTCCACGAAGCGGCGCTCCTCCTCCTCGGTGATATCATAAAAGGTGAGCATTTCCGGCTTTCGGGGTTGCCCGAAGAGAGCAAACTTCATAAACTGTCCCGGCGCTTCATCGTAAGGCGCTCTGGTATAGCGCCAGTTCAGATTCTGATAGAGCTCTTCCATTTCTTTTGTAGCATTGACCAGATAATGGACCTTCATACCCTGAATTTCCAGATTCATTTCCGGGAAAAGTTCAATCATCTTCTGCATGGTTTCCGCTACATCCATCTGAAGAGGGACGCAGTTGATCAGCTTGCCGTCATCGTAGGCGGCGCTGCCGTTATACAAAAGCCACGGGGCGTTATGGGGCAGTGTATCCAGGTGCATCCAGAAGGTGGCGGCGCTGCGGCCGGTGTTGACGGTAAATTTGCCGCCGTTATCCATAAAGTATTGAATTGCCTCCAGATTCCGCTGGGGGATCTGGCCGTCCGGACCGGTCATGGTCCGGTCAAAATCTACGGTCAGCAAAACATCAGAAAACATAATTACTCCTTCAGTTCGTCGTAATGGTAAGCCCGGGTCACGGCATAGCGACCTTTTTCATCAGTTACGATCAGGCGGATAAAAGCTACCTGCTCATTTTCACACATCTGCAGCCATTTGGTCAGGTCAAAATCCGCCTGGGTCAGCAGCGGCTGGCCTTCGTTGGCGCAGGCCAGAGAAGAAAACCGCGCTTGACTGACCAACTGGATTTTGGCGGCGGGAGAACATTCGATATGCAGCGTTGCCCCGTCCAATGTCAGCTTTGTGATCTCCGGACCGCAGGAGGCGTACAGGTCGCCCTTTTCCATGGCTTCAATGACCGCTTCGTAAGTCAGTTCCTTTGCGCCGATCATATTGAAGCTGTCGCCCAAAACCGGGTAATTGTTGCCCGGCTGGAACGGATGGTGTATATCGTCAGCAGCAACCGGCATCAGGCGGTTGCCCAGCAGCAGCAGGTCCTGATAGACCCGGCCGTTATCCTCGTCATAGCCTTCGGCGATGCAGCCGCTGTTGCGGTATTCCATCGCCCACAGACCTTTCTGCGGAGAATAGTCCGGGTAGGTCTCCAAGGACCAGCAGGGGTGATTATACGTAACCAGATAGTCGTGCTTAATACATTCTTCGATGACTTTGTTGGCGTTTTCCGGGGAGTATTCCCGACTGCAGTCGCCAATCATGTTGGTAGGCTCATAGACCTTGCTGTTGGGAATGGGGTTGGGGTCTATAAAAGGCACCCAGAGGTTTTCCGGTTTTTTGCTGATGAGGCAATAATGGCTGACCCGCAGGTGTCCCCATTTGCGCACCTCGCTTAACTCCTCCAGGTCGATTTCCACGCCGGTGAGCATCAGAAAGTCCTCTTGATTCAACTGCTGGTGGTTGACCGCATAGCTGTGGTCGGTCATTGCCAGAATGCTGTAGCCCTTTTCCTTGTAGGCATCCCGTACCTGTTCCGGTGTCAGCACACCGTCAGAGCAGGTGGAGTGGGTGTGCAGATTCGCTTTATAATAAGGTACATCTGGCAGAAGGTTTTTCATCATCATTGCATCCTTTCCAGTTTCTCCAAAAGTTCTTTAAAGTAAGGCGGCAGTTCCGCCTGCACGATGACCGGGTGGCCGTCTTTGGGGTGCTGAAAGCACAGAAGGCCTGCGTGAAGCACCTGACTGTCCTGCCCCAGCTCCGGCTTTTTGCGGCCGTAGACCGTATCGCCTAAAATGGGGCGGCCAATGTAGGCCATATGCACCCGGATCTGGTGGGTGCGGCCGGTTTCCAGCCGGCAGCGCAGGTGGGTATAGCCCCGGTAGCGCTTAATTACTTCCCAATGGGTCACCGCATGGCGGCTGTTTCTTTGGGTGACGCACATCTTTTTCCGGTCCGTGGGGTGGCGGCCGATGGGCGCATCCACCGTGCCGGAATCTTCCTTCATGCCGCCGCAGACGATGCACTCATAGGTCCGGGCCATGGTGTGATCTTTCAGTTGAGATGCCAGCATCAGGTGAGCGTGATCGTCTTTGGCGACTGCCAAAAGGCCGGAGGTGTCCTTGTCAATCCGGTGAACAATACCCGGACGCAGCTGACCATTGATGCCGGAAAGCTTATCCCCCATGGCGTACAAAAGACCGTTGACCAGGGTGTCATCTTCATGCCCTGCCGCCGGGTGGACCACAAGGCCCTTGGGCTTGTTGAGCACCAGCACATCTTGGTCCTCATAGACGATCTCCAAAGGAATGTCCTTGGGGACAATGTCTGTTTCTTTCGGGGCGGGTATGGTCAGAACAATTTCGTCGCCTTCGTTAAGTTTGTCGTTTTTCTTGCCGGGGACGCCGTTTTTGGTTACATGACCGCCCTCAACGAGCTTTTGGGCGCCACTGCGACTTAAATTTTCCACGCTTCGGGCCAGAAAAGCGTCCAGCCGTTCCCCTGCCAAATCAGCCGTCAACATCATTTCTTTTCTTCCTTCCAGAAATCCCGGTTGAAAAACAGCAAATGGACCATCAGCAAAAAGCAGCCTACGCAAATGAAGCAGTCTGCTACATTGAAAACCGGAAAATTAATAAATTCCAGATTGATCATGTCCACCACATAGCCCAGGCGTATCCGGTCGATCATATTGCCCAGTCCTCCCGCGAAAATTGCCACAATGCACCAGCGCTCAAAGGCGGTAAAAGGCAGCCGCTTTTTGGAGAACTCCCAGAGAATACCCCCGGTAAACACAAGGAAAATGAGGGCAAACAGCCAGCGCATTCCCTGAAAAGAGGAGAAGGCCGCGCCGGTATTTTGCACGTACATCAAGTTAAAAAGTCCGGAAATCCCCGGAACATGGGTGTGCAGCGGGATATTTTGCACCACCCAGAGCTTGGACATCTGATCGGCGGCAACCACAGCCGCAGTAAACAGCGCCATGAGAAGATACTGCATGCCCAATCTCCTTTCGTAAAAGCTGCAAATATTCTACCACTTGATAAAAAGAATGTCAAACATAACACTTGCTATTTTGCGCCTTGGGGGGTATAATTACTATGTATAGGTATATACAAGGGATAGTATGCTTTTTGAAGGAGGAACAGGGATGAACCCTATTTATGTTACCGGACACCGCAACCCTGATACAGACTCCATTGTGTCAGCAATGGCTTACGCCGCCCTGCGCAACGCTGTGGGCGACCGGGAGTATGAGGCCGCTTGCCTGGGCCGGGTTTCTGACGAGACCCAGATTGTTCTGGACCGCTTTGGTTTCCAGCCGCCCCATCGCATTGGCAACATGTTCACCCAGGTGCGAGATCTGGAATACGACA
The DNA here is from genome assembly GCA_045658385.1 of Faecousia sp. Classification (GTDB taxonomy): domain Bacteria; phylum Bacillota; class Clostridia; order Oscillospirales; family Oscillospiraceae; genus Faecousia. Next base: position 39,202 of record JAZOUW010000040.1, on the reverse strand, counting down.
CTCCTCCCCTTGTCAACACCGGGGTTACTGTTGGCGTGGCATGGAAAGCGCTCCGGGAGCAGAAGAACATTTCTGCCGTGCCGGTGGTCAACGAGGACGGTACGCTTTATGGCATGCTCTCCCGGGAGAATGTGGCAAGCTATAATATGACCCAGACCTTCTCCGGAAAGCTGGAGAATGTGCCGCTGTTTAATTTGCTTTCCGTACTGGAGGGCAGAATCCTCAACGATGCCGGTGAAAAGATCGATGTGATTTCCGGCGAGGTCACCGTTGCGCTGCCCCAGGAACAGGAAAATTTGCTGTTTAATAACCGGAATTCCATCGTCATTTGCGGCAGCCAGCCGGATATGATCCACCGGGCGCTGGAAATGAACGTAGCTTGTCTGATCATTTGTCAGGCAGAAATCAGTCCGCAGCTGCAGAAGCTGCCGACCGAGACATGTATCATTGCAACGCCCTTTGATGCGTACCGTACCTCCCGTTTGATTTTCGAGTCTGTGCCAGTCGGACGAATTTGTAAGACCGAGGATATTCTGTGCTTCCATCTGGACGACCGGCTGGACGAGGTCCGGGAAAAGGTGCTGAAATTCCGCGCCTCCTGCTACCCCATTCTGGACGAGAACGAAAAGGTCGTGGGCGTTTTGACCCGGTATCACCTGCTGCGTCCCCGGCGCAAACGTGTGGTTCTGGTGGACCACAACGAAATTGCCCAGTCTGTTCCCGGTCTGGAAGAGGCCGATATTCTGGAAATCATCGACCATCACCGTCTGGCGGATATTCAGACCAACAACCCCATTTATGTGCGTAACGAGCCGGTAGGCGCTACCACTACCATTATTGCCAGCATGTTCCAGGACCGGGGTTTGATGCCCTCGGCCAATATGGCGGGCATGATGGCAGCGGCGATTTTGTCTGACACCGTTATGTTTAAATCCCCCACCTGCACCGAACGGGATAAGGTGGCGGCCCAGCGGATGGCCCGGATTGCCAATATTTCTTTGGAGGAGCTGGGCAGGGAGATCTTCTCCGCCTCCGTGGAAAACAAGTCTGCCCAGGACCTTTTGAAGCTGGACTATAAGGAATTCCATATTGCAGGTCACGATCTGGCAGTTGCCCAGATCACTTGTATGGACAGTCCCAACATGCTTTCCCGGAAGGACGAGTTCGTAAAGCTGATGACCAAGCTTTCCACAGAGAAACAGCTTTCTATGGTGATTTTGATGCTTACCGACGTTTTGCTGGAAGGCACACAGCTGATTTATGTAGGCAATGACGAGACCATTCAGCAGGCCTTTGGTGTGCAACCTAAGGAAAACACCGTATTTTTGCCCGATATTATGAGCCGAAAAAAGCAGGTTATCCCCATGCTGTCTGCTCTGTGGGGTTAAAATCACGAAAATCTTGAAAAAAGGAGGCAGGCATGGGTTTTGAAGAACTGCTGGGAAATCAGCGGCTGAAAGAAAATCTGCGCGCAAGCGTAGGCCGTGGTAAAATTTCCCATTGTTATTTGATTTCCGGCCCGGAAGGCGCAGGAAAACATACCTTGGCGCGGCTTTTGGCGGCGGCAATCCTGTGCCGGTCAGAACAAAGACCCTGCCTGCAATGCGTTGCCTGCCGGAAAGTGCTGGCAGACACCCATCCGGACTTCATCTCCGTGGATGATCCGGAGAAAAAACACGTGCCGGTAGGTCTTATCCGTCAGGCAAGAGAGGATATGTACGTCCGGCCCAACGAAGCAGACAAGAAGATTTATTGCATTCCCCGGGCTATGGATATGCGCGCAGAGGCGCAGAACGCTTTGCTTAAGGTGATGGAAGAACCGCCGGCCTACGGTGTGTTTCTCCTGCTGGCAGACAATCCGGAAAAGCTGTTGCCTACAGTGCGTTCCCGGTGCGTGGAGCTGAAGCTACAAAGACTGCCGGAAGCCGTTTTGAAAACCGCCCTGCAGCAGGCGTTTCCCGAAGCAACGGAAGGAGAAATCAGCGGCGCAATCAGCCGCAGCGGCGGCTATCTGGGGCAGGCAAAACAGCTGCTGCAGCAAGAGGATACAAGTCCCCTCACCCAGAGCTTTGCCCAAAGCTTTGCCCAAAAGGACACCTTTGGTCTGGCGCAGACCCTGGCCGGCATGGAGAAAATGCCCCGGGAGCAGCTGATTTCCCAGCTGCAGCAGTGGAAAGCGCTGCTTCTGCAGGCCCTTTCCTATCGCAGCGGCATGCAGGCGCAGTGGGAAACGGCCCGGGCTGTTGGCAAAAGCCGCAGCGCAAATGAAATTTTAGAAGCGATTCGCCAACTGGATAAAGCGCAGGAGTACGCCTTGGGCAATGTGTCCGTGGGCGCGATCTGCGGCTATCTGGTGTGGAACATATAAGGAGATTACCTATGAGTGACCAAGAAAAAATTGTCCGGGAAAAGGTGGAAGTGGTGGATATCCAGTTCCGCACCGGACAGAAGGTTTATTATTTTGACCCGGCAGGCATTGCCTGCAAAGCCGGAGACCATTTGATTATCGACACCGCCAGAGGACCGGAATACGGCATCTGCGCTGCAGGCAATCATAAAATCACCAAAGCCGAGGTGGTAACGCCTTTGCGCTGCGTGCTGCGCCATGCCACGCCCCAGGACGAAAAGCGCGCCGAGGAAAACCGGCAGAAGGAAAAGAAAGCCTATGCCCTGTGCGCGGAAAAGATTGCCGAGCAGCAGCTGGATATGCAGCTGGTGAGCGCAGAATGCGCCTTTGACGGCAGCAAACTGCTGTTTTTCTTCACTGCTGAAGAACGGGTGGATTTCCGGGACCTGGTAAAAAATCTGGCAGCTTCCCTGCACACCCGTATCGAGCTGCGGCAAATCGGTGTCCGGGACAAGGCAAAGATGGTTGGCGGTCTGGGTATCTGCGGACGCCCCTTCTGCTGCAGCACCTTCCTGGATGACTTTTTGCCCATGTCCATCAAGATGGCAAAGACCCAGAATTTAAGCTTAAGTCCCACCAAAATTTCCGGCACCTGCGGACGGCTGATGTGCTGTCTGCGCTATGAGCAGGAAGCCTATGAGGATTTAATTCGCACCAGTCCCAAGGCGGAGTCTTTTGTGGACACTCCTGACGGCCGCGGTACGGTGGTGGAGCTGGATTTGCTTCGCCAGCGGGTAAAGGTACGTATGGAAGACCGCCCCGAGACCATCGGCTCTTACGTCAACAGCGAAATCGCTGTTTTGCGCAGCGGCAAGGCAAAGAAGAATGATCCGCCCATTCCGGCAGATCTGGCGCCTATTTCCGGTAGCGGCAAACGCAGAATGTTCCGGGAAGAACCGGACGAGCCCCAGTTAGACCCCATCCGTTTCCGCTACAGCACGGAAGAAGTGGTGGAACAGACCCAGGCCCCGGAAGCGCCGGCAGAAGCGCCGGAGCAGGCAGCCGAGCAGCCCCGGCAGAACCGGAATCGCCGCCGACGCAGAGGCGGCAGCCGCATCCCGAAACCGGAGCAGAAGGTCGAGCAAAAACCCCGGCAGCCGAAGGTCCGGCATAACCAGGACACCCAGGCAGAGGAAAAGAAAAAACGCCGTCCCCCCTACCGCCATCGCAGACGTCCCAAGGCAGAGTCCTGACAAAAAATGGACCATTCCGTTTGGGGAATGGTCCATTGGCATAAAAAAGCCCGGGAAATCCCGGGGGGTATTAAACCAGAATTTGCGCGGTTTCCTGCCGAAAGCGCAGAAACTCTTCCTGGGAGCAATTTACCCGGACGAACAAAGGTTTCTTGTAGTCCAGGCTGAACATGCCGATAAAGCTTTTTCCGTTGACCTGCTGCTTTTCGTTTTCTACAAACACGTCAAAGGGTTGCACCATGGCCAGCGCCACAAAGCTTTGCACTTGGCGAAACGATTGAATTGTGATGTTGAATTGATGCATCGTTTGTCTCCAGTACGGTATAAAATAGGCGGGCGGGCGAAGCTGTGCGCGAAGCGCAGCGTGTCTTATTATAACAGAAATATTGCAATACGCAATAGGACGATTTGACGATTATTACAAAAACGCGTCCTCTTTTTTGGTGAAATTGACTATGAAAATCGGATTTTACACCCTTGGGTGCAAAGTAAATCAATATGAGACCCAAGCCATGGAGCAGCTGCTTTCCCAGTGGGGACACACCCCGGGGCGGTTTGATGAGGCTTGCGATGGGTATATTATCAACACCTGCTCTGTAACCGCGGTGGCTGACAAAAAAAACCGCAACGTGATTCGCAGATGCCGCCGGAAAAACCCCGGGGCGGTCATTGGCGTTTGCGGCTGTTACAGCCAGCACGCCCCGGAGCAGCTGCGTGTTTTGGGCGTAGATGTGGTTGGGGGCAGCGCCCAGCGGGAAGCGTTCCTGCAGCAAATGCTGGAAACCCTGCAGGACCGGCAGCCACGGCAGCAGCTGGATACAGCATTAAAGCGGCGCAGCTTTGAAGTGCTGCCTGCCGGCGGTCTGGAGGGGCGTACCCGCGCTATGCTGAAAGTGCAGGACGGTTGCTGCAATTTCTGTACCTACTGTATCATACCCTACACAAGAGGGCCGGTACGGTCGGCAACCCTGGAACTGGCGCTGCAGCAGGCAAAGCAGCTGGAATGCCAAGGCTATCGGGAGCTGGTAATCACCGGCATTGAAATTGCCTCCTGGGGTGCGGACCTGCCCGGAAAGCCGGGTCTGGAAACGCTCATTGAGGCGGTCTGCAAGGCTGTGCCTTCCATGCGGGTACGGCTGGGGTCTCTGGAGCCGCGGACTGTTACAAAGGCGTTTTGTCAAAAGCTGCAAACCCTTTCCAATCTGTGTCCCCAATTTCACCTTTCCATGCAGTCCGGAAGTGACAGCGTGCTGAAAAGAATGGGCAGAAAATACGACACCGCCCGGTATCTGGAAAGTGTTACATTATTAAATGAGGCTTTCCCCGGCTGCGCCGTTACCACGGATATGATTGTGGCTTTCCCCGGGGAAACAGATGAAGAATTTGAAGAAAGTCTGGCTTTTATCCAAAAATGCGCCTTCGCCCAGATGCACATCTTTCCTTACTCCCGCCGCCCCGGCACGCCGGCAGACAAAATGCCCGGACAACATACCAACGAAACAAAAGAAACCCGCAGCCGTCGGGCAATTCAGGTTGCCGAAAGCATGGCCCTTGCCTACCGGCAAAGCCTTGTGGGCAGCAAGCTGGAGGTTTTGTTTGAAGAGCAGTCGGGAGCATTCTTTACCGGCCACGCGCCCAACTATGTGAAGGTGTATGTAAAGGCGGACGCACTGCACAACCAGCTCCGCGCCGTGGAAATCACAGCGGTTTTCCGGGACGGTGTTGTGGGCGTTTTGCGTTAAAAAATTTTGGGGGCAGACAAGCGCCCGAAAATGTGATATACTATATGCTACGAACAAAAAGTACCAAGGAGGTGCTTGCTTTGAAATCTTGGTGGGGCTATTTGTCGGCGGTTATTTTTGCGTTGATCGCGTGGGCGCTGAAGCAGTTTGCCATGGCCCATGAGGTCCTTGTGGATATGATTTATCCCTACGTCACCCGACTGATTATCAATTTTCTGGCAGAATCGTCCAGTGGCAGCAACGGTCTTGTTTGGCAGATGCTGCTGACGCTGCTGATTGTGGCGGCCATCGGTACCGGTGTGCTGATGATTATCAAGCGGTGGAATCCTATCCGCTGGTTTGGCTGGGTGCTGGCGGTGATCAGCTTTATCGTTATGCTCAACACCGCCCTTTATGAGCTCAACGCCTATACCAGTCCCCTGGCAGACGATCTGCGACTGGATGTGGCAGACTACACCGTGACGGAGCTGAATGAAGCCGCCCTGTTCTTCCGGGATAAAGCCAATGACTTGGCCCAAAAGGTGACCCGAAAGGATGACGGCACGCCGGATTTTGGCAGCTTTGAGGATATGGCCAAACAGGCGGCCGACGGCTACGAGGATTTGACTTACAATCAAGCCATTTCTGTTTTTGCCGGCTCTACTGCGCCGGTAAAGAAGCTGACCCTGGGCGCAAAAAAGGGTGATACCGGTATTACCGTCGCCCTCACCGGTGAGTCGGCGGTAAATCCCAAGGTGCCCACGGCAGCAATGCCCTTTGCCATGTGCAAGGAAATGGCTCACCGGATGACCATTTACACCGACACCGACGCCCGTTTTGCGGCTTTTTTGGCAGGCATCAGCAACGCGGACCAGAACTTCCAATACTCTGCCTATATGATGGCTTATTACTACTGCTATGAGGCTTTGTCATCTGTGCCTACCAGCACCGCCCAGGCCTGCGCAGAAAAGACCGACGCAAAAGTCAACGCCCTTTTGCGGGGGGATTTGGAGGACTGTATCGCATTCTTTGGAAAGCACAAGCCAGAGATTTCCGTGCGTACCGATGACAAAAAGGATACGGAGGAAAAGGAAGAAACGCAGGCAACCCTGGATATGTCTTTTTCCAGGTACTCCGACGTTTCTGACCTGCTGACAAGCTGGTATATTCAGAATTATATCCTGCCCCTGCATCAGGAGGAAGAAGAGGTCTTTGACCCCTATGACCCTGACCAGGTGGATTTAAGCGGCATTGTCAATGCCAAAAAGAAAAAGTAATGGAAATGGAAAACGCCCTGCGTGCGGGGCTGCCCCGGTTGGGGCTGGAACTGACGGAATCTACCCAAAGAAAGCTTTGCGATTTTGGCAAAGCTGTGGTCAGACAAAATGAAGTGATGAACCTGACCGCCATCACGCAGCCGGAAAAGGTGGCAAAGCTGCACCTGCTGGACAGCTTGTCCTTGCTTTGCGTGGAAGATTTGCGTGGCAAGAAAATCATTGACATTGGCTGCGGCGCGGGGTTTCCCGGTGTGCCGGTGAAAATCGCCTGTCCGGAAGCAGATTTGACCTTGCTGGACTCTCTGGGAAAACGGATGGCGTGGCTGGAGTATATTTTGCCCCAGCTGGGCGTGGATGCCAAATGTATCACGGCCCGGGCAGAGGAGGCGGTAATCCATTGCCGGGAAAGCTACGATGTGGCATCTTCCCGGGCGGTGGCAAGGCTGAATATCCTGCTGGAGCTGCTTGCGCCCTATGTGAAGGTGGGGGGTCTGGTGCTGGCCATGAAAGGCGCAGCTGCTCAGGAGGAGCTGGACGAAGCGAAAAACGCCATTGGCAAGCTGGGACTGAAGCTTTTGAAGACGGTACAGTTCCCCATTGAGGAAACCGCCCATACGGTGATTGTGCTGAAAAAGGTCGCCCCCACGCCTGCCAAGTACCCCCGGCGGTATGCCAAAATCAAACAGAATCCCTTGTAGGAAAAGCGTGTTGATTAGGGGTTGTGTCCTTACGGACACAACCCCTAATCAACACGCTTTTTTTGCCAATATATTGTAGTTTTTTCTAAAATATTTGTCTACATCTTGTGTTTCGACAAATTTTGCAAAGAATTTGTGGTAATCTGTTGATGCGACGGCTGGTGTTACAGCGGCGACAAGCTTACCAGCACAACTGTGGCATCATCCTCTCCGCCCAGTTGACCGTTTGCCAGCAGGCTGGCTGCCAGATCCCCGGCAGGCTGACCTGCCATTTGCGTGCAGCAATGTAGGGCCCCCTCTTGTCCTACACCGTCGCTGACCAGAACCAGCAGCTCTCCCCGGCGCAGGGACAGCCGATAGACGTGCGCCTGACTATCTGTTACGGAAAGTCCGGGCGGCGGTCCGGCTGTCCCGATTTTTTCTGCGCCCAGCCTGGTGACCAGATAGCTGGGGGCAGCGCCCCATTTGTAAAGGAAAGCCTTGCCGGAATCCAGCTGCAGCTCCAAAAGCTCTATGGTCACGGCGCCCGCCCGGGAGCGCAGAGCGCAAAGGCTGTTTAAGCTTTCCAGCGCGTGTTGGGCGGGAAAGCCGGCGGTCAGCAACCGCTGTAAAAGACTTCCGGCAGTGCGTCCTTCCTGCACCGCGCCCATGCCGGTACCCATACCGTCACACAACAGCACATAGTAGCGGCACTGGGTTCCTGCAAAGAGAAAACACCGGTCGCCGTTGTCCGGGTGGGGACGGTTACCGAAAATCTCCACCTTTGGCTGGTAAAGCGGCTCCATGGCGCGTCCCTTTTGCGCCAGCTGGTCGGAAAGGTCCTGCAGGTACTCGGAAAGAAAGCGATATTGCTGCAACACCGCCGACCGGTACTCTTTCTGTCGCTCCCGGTCGGCCCGGATGGAGCGCAGCTGCTCCTGCATCCGGTGCAGCTGGGCCAAAAACCGTCCGCTTTTTCGGCAGGTGATCGGCAGCTCCTCCGGACTTAACAGCGGCTTGTGCAACAGTGAGCCGGTGAGCTGGGTGAACTTTTTGCTGTCTTTGCAATGGTTGCGGCAAGGGCAGCCACGGCAGGCGGCATCTGCCGCCCGGGCCACCAAGGCATCCTCGTCAATGGGCGCTTCCGGCGCTTCCAGTAAAAGCTGCTCTGTTTGGGCAAGGACGCCGGAGGCCATTTCCAACCGTACCTGGGCAACGCCGGTTTCTCCCCGGCGGCTGGGGATGTTGGAGGGTACCGGCAAAAAGATCCCCAACAGACCACCGAAAAACAGTCCCGGCAAAGGGGCGATATCCAACTGCTGGGTCAAGGTCATTACCAGCAAAAACACCGCGCCGGGTGCGGCGGCGCAAAGCCATTTTCCCTGTCTGGGAAGAAAGCGTACCAAAAAGCTGCCGCAAAGCACCGCTGTCATGGAAACCGGCGTAAGGCCTGCCAAATCCAGAGCAAGACCGGCCAGCGCCACGGCAGGAAATGCCCCCACCACCGCCAAAGCGCCGGCAGCAAAAATGCCGAAATTCAGGTAACGCAGCGGCGCAATCTGCGCCAGCGCCAGCACCCCAAGACCACAGGCAAGCCAATCGGTAATGGGATTTCTGCCCTGCAGGACCTTGCCGAACAGCCAGACGGAAAAGGCCGCCAGACACACCCGAATCAAATAGACATCTACCGGGGCGGTGTCTTTTAGCCATGCCTGGAAGGCGACACCGGCGGCAGATACAATCAGACCTGCCAGAGCAGGCAGCAGCATAGGTGTTTGACGGATGGTACGCCGGTCACCAAAGCATAAGGACACCCCCAACCCTGCCAGCAGCCATAAAAGACCTTGCTGTCCGGCGTTGCCCCAAAAAAGCAGATACCCCACAGCGCCGCCGGCAGCTACCAGCAGGGCCGACCAGCCGCCGGTGGCCATCACCAGCGCCATGGTAAGCGGCAATGCAGCGTTTTTCAAACTTGCGGCGCTGAAGCAAATACCAGCCAAAACATAAAGGCCTGCCCGCAGATACGTGTGGACGCTGGGGTCTACCGCTAAATTCCGCAACGTGCGTTTTCCCTGGCGGATATAGGACTGTAGGGAGTCGATCATATGTAACACAACCTTTCTTGCTTAATAAATAGCACAAAGGCTGCGAGTATTTTGTCAAAATCCGTTTCCTGGGAAAGATTCTTGCACATATTTTGTAATGGGTGTATAATAACGAAAAGGAGTTGGCAATATGGGCATCGAATTTGAACTGAAATTCCGGGCAACGCCGGAAATTTTGGAGAAAATGGCAAAGGCGCTTACCGGAAGGGTGCAAACCTACGCCATGGAAACCACCTATTACGACACCCCCGCCGGAGCGCTGTCCGGGCGGCACTATACCCTGCGGCGACGGATGGAAAACGATCTGTCTGTCTGCACACTAAAAACCCCGGCAGGCAGCCTTGGCCGTCGGGAATTTGAGGTACGCTGCGCGGAAATAGAAGCGGCGTTGCCGGAGTTATGTAAACTATCCCAAATTCCGGAGTTGCCCTGGCTGCTCAAAGACGGTATTGTGCCGTTGTGCGGGGCAAAGTTTGTCCGCCGGGCAATCACCGTTGCGTTGGAGGACTGCGTTGTGGAAGTCGCGCTGGACGAAGGCGTGCTTTCCTGCGGCGACAAGACACAGCCGCTGTGTGAAGCGGAAGTGGAGCTGAAGCAGGGCAGCCGGGAGGCGGCAGTTGCTTACGCAAAGGCGTTGGCGGAGAAGTTCGGCCTTGCGCCGGAAAGCCGCAGCAAGTTTCGTCGGGCAAAAGCTTTGGCAGAGGGAGAAAAGACTGATGGAATTTGAAAAGCTGTTTGCCCGGTATGACCGGCTGGTGCTGTTCGATACAGAAACAACCGGCTTGAAGTTTGATCGGGATGAGATTATTGAATTTGCCGCCGTTGTGGTGGAAAAGCGGGCAGGAAAAGGGGAAATCACGGAAGAATACGACCAGTTGATTGCCTTGACGCCCGGAAATGTTGTGCCGCCGGAAATTGAAAAGCTTACCGGCATCACAAATGCAGATGTGAAAGAACGGGGTATTCCCAAGGCCCAGGCTTGCGCCGATATTGCCCGGATGATCCGGGGAAACACCCTGCTTTTGGCGTACAATGCCCATTTTGATTTAAGCTTTCTTTTCTATTTGCTTTTGCGCCACGGAGATGTCAGCATCCTGAAAGGAAAAGACAAGCTGGATTTGCTCACCGTCTACAAGGACCGCAAACCCTATCCCCACAGGCTATGCAACGCCATTGAGGCCTATGGTCTTGCCGGGCAGGTGGTCAACTCCCACCGGGCGGTGGACGATGTGATCGCCACGGTGGCGGTCATGCGGTGTATGGAGGAGGAACGGGCGGACTTGGAACGTTATGTAAACCTATTCGGCTATAACCCCAAGTACGGCGTTGGCGGCAAACCCATCGGTTCGGTTACATATAAGCCCCAACAGTTTGACCCCCCGGCCCCCCTTTATGAAATTGAATCGCGCAGATAAAACGAGGACACCGATCGGTGTCCTCGTTCTCATTTATCCCACTTCGTCTAAAATCAGCTTAAACGCGCCGTAGACACCGGCGTCATTTCCCAGGGTTGCTAAAGCAAACCTTGTGTCCTTGCAGGCATGGAAGACTTTTTCCCGGAAGGCCTTTTGCACGCCCTCCAGAAGCGGCTTTCCTGCCTTGCTGACACCGCCGCCCAAAACAATTACTTCCGGGTCAACTACGCAGCAAATATCTACCAAAAACCGGGCCATATAATCATACACCTGCTCCAAAACAGCCGTAGCAGCTGCATCGCCTGCCGCCGCCGCGTCAAAAACATCCTTGCAGGTCAAATCCGCAAGATTCCGCAGGGGAGAGGGGATATCTGTTGCAGCCAAATACCGCTTTGCAAGGCGTACAACACCTGTGGCAGAGCAGTACTGCTCCACGCAGCCTTTTTTGCCGCAGCCGCAGCATTCCGTTTCTTCCTGATTCAAATTCAAATGGCCGATCTCACCGCCTGCGCCATGCGCGCCGGGAATCACCTTGCCACCGACAATAATGCCGCCACCGACGCCGGTGCCCAAGGTTGCCATGACCATATTTTCACAGCCCTGACCGCCGCCTTTCCAGCATTCACCCAACGCCGCCACATTGGCATCATTGCCGGTCTTTACCGGCAGTCCGGACAAAGCTTCCAGGGTCTTTTGAATGTTAAATACGCCCCAACCCAGATTCACGCACCGATTCACCGTGCCGTCTGCGCGCACCGGCCCGGGAACACCAATGCCAATTCCCAGAACCGCAGACTTTTCCACGGCTTTTTCCTTTAAATATGTATCGATTGCCTCGGCAATATCCGGCAATATCTTCTCGCCGCCGCCATCTGTCCGGGTGACGATTTCCCATTTGTCCAAAAGGTTTCCGTTCTGGTCAAAAAAGGCCATTTTCACGGTTGTGCCGCCTAAATCCACGCCAAATCCATATTTCATAAGGGATGCCTCCTGCGTTCTTTTTCACCATTATATACAAAAAGCAGGGAAAAAGCTATACCAACGAAAGAAGAATCATAATTTTTTTGCAGACTACTTGCGTTTGGCAAGTTTTTCATGTAACATAAGTATAATGAAATTTGAAAGGACGGTATCTTTTTTATGATAAATGTTGATATTTCCAATGTATGGGGCAAGCTCTCCCTGCCGGACCTTCTGGCAACGGAAAAGGAAGTATTCCACGCCCATCAGGTTTTGGCAGAAGGTCTTTCCGAGGGCAATGACTTTCTGGGCTGGCTGGACCTGCCCGTAGAGAAAGAAACGGAAGAAATCTGCCGTATCCGCGCCGCCGCCAAAAAGATTCGCGAGACCTCCGACGTATTTGTTGTGGTCGGCATCGGCGGCAGCTATCTGGGCCCCCGGGCCGCTATCGAGCTGATGCAGGGCGGCAACCACAACATCGGCAAGGGTAAAGGGAATCCCCAGATCTTCTATGCCGGCAACACCCTGTCCACCCGCTACTGGAACGAGCTTTGCCGCCTTTTGGAGGGCAAGGACTTCTCCATTGCCATTATTTCCAAGTCCGGTACTACCACCGAGCCGGCCATCGCCACCCGGGCGCTGCGCTGGATGCTGGAGCGTAAGTACGGCACTGAGGGCGCAAAGCAGCGCACCTACGCCATTACTGACCCCGCCAAGGGCGCATTGCGCCAGATGGCTGAGGAGGAGGGTTGGGAAACCTTCGTGATTCCCCCCAATGTAGGCGGCCGCTACAGTGTTCTCACCGCTGTGGGTCTGCTGCCCATGGCCGTTGCCGGTATTGACCCCATGGAAGTGATGCGCGGCGCTGCCAAGGCAAAGAAGGAATATGACCTGCGCAGCTTTGAAAACCCCGTGTGGCTGTACGCCGCCACCCGGAATCTGCTGTACCGCAACGGCAAGTGCATTGAAATTCTGGAATCCTTTGAGCCCGGCTTTAAGATGATGGGCGGCTGGTGGCAGCAGCTCTTTGGCGAAAGCGAAGGCAAAGACGGCAAGGGCATTTTCCCGGCAACCGCCGAGTTTACCCCCGATTTGCATTCTCTGGGCCAGATGATCCAGCAAGGCGAACGGAACATCTTCGAAACCATGGTCCGTTTTGACGCTCCGGAGAAAAAGCTGACCATCGGCGGCGATGCCAAGAATCTGGACGGGCTGAACTATCTGGAAGGCAAAACTCTGGATTTTGTGGACGAAAAGGCATTTTTGGGAACTTTATCCGCCCATGTGGACGGTGGCGTACCGGTGATCACCATGGACATGGGCCAGCTGACCAACGAGAAGCTGGGTGAAATGTTCTACTTCTTTAAGCTGGCCTGCGGCGTATCCGCCTACATGCTGGATGTGAACCCCTTCAACCAGCCGGGCGTCGAATTCTACAAGCGTAATATGTTCCAGCTTTTGGGCAAGCCCGGTTACGAAATCTAAATTTTCAAGGAATTTGCCAAATAGGTGTTGCAAAAACGCCGATTTACTGGTAGAATTATCTTACAGCACAAAGCTGCAACCAAAGGAGGACTTTCCTATGATTAATGTTATTATGGGTCTGAAGGGCTCGGGCAAAACCAAGAAGCTGATCGATTCCATTAACGAGGCCGTCGCCAGCGCACAGGGCGATGTGGTCTGCATCGAATACGGCAAAAAGCTGACTTATGACGTGAGCTATCGTGTGCGTTTGGTGGATTCCAAGGAGTACGGCATCAACAATCTGGACATGCTGAAGGGTTTCCTCAGCGGTCTGCATGCCGGCAACTTTGATATTACCAATGTCTACATCGACAACCTTTACAAAACCATCGGCAATGACCGGGCAACCGGCGAGGCGTTCATTCTGTGGTGCGCCCAGTTTGCGCAGGCAAACAACATGAACATCACCCTCACCGTTTCCGACAATCCCGCCGAAGCTTCTGAGGACGTAAAGCCCTACCTGTAAGCACATACGCAACAAAATGCACATAAGCCGCTTTGCTTATGTGCATTTTTTTATGCTGTTTTGAGAATATAACCGGGGGCAGTTGACAAACAGCGCTTTATTCAATATAATGCTATCGATAGAAAAAAACTTATAGGAGGTTTTTGACATGGGAAAGATTACTATAATCGGCGCAGGCAACGTAGGCGCAACCATCGCTAACGATTTGATTCTGGGCGGCACTGCTACAGAAATCGTGCTTGTGGACGTGAATACCAAGAAGGCAAAAGGCGAGGCGCTGGATGTTTATCAGGGCGCGCCTTTCCAGTCTCCTGCCATCGTCCGCCCCGGCGAATATGCGGACGCTGCCGGCTCTGACATTGTGATTATCACCTGCGGTCTTGCCAGAAAACCGGGCATGACCCGTCTGGATTTGGCCCAGGCCAATGTCAACATCATTAAAGAAGTTGCCAAAAACGTGGTTCCCCATGCCCCCGACTCCATTTATATTATCGTTTCCAACCCGGTTGACATTCTGACTTACGTCTTTTTGAAATGCACCGGCCTGCCGGAAAGCCGAGTCTTTGGCTCCGGTACGATTCTGGACACCAGCCGCCTGCAGGCAGAGCTGGCAAAGCGGTTCCACATCAGTCCCAAGAACGTCCACGCGCACATTTACGGCGAGCATGGCGACAGCGCATTTGTGCCCTGGTCTTTGGTGCATATCGCCAACAACCATGTGGACACCTATCCGTCTGTATCCCCCGACAGAGATAAGATTCGCTGGAACAAGGACTACGAGGAAATCGAACAGTTCGTCAAGAAATCCGGCGCCACCATCATCGAAAACAAGGGCGCAACCTTCTACGCCGTAGCCATGTCCGTTTGCCACATCTGCAAATGCATTTACGCCAACGCCGGCACCGCCCTGACGCTTTCTACCATGATGCACGGCGAGTACGGCATCGACGATGTGTGCCTTTCCACCTTAACCCTGGTGGACCGGTCCGGCTGCCGGGGTAAAATCCTGACCCCCCTGACCGAGGAAGAAACCAAAAAGCTGCAAAACAGCGCAGAAAAGTTAAAGTCTGTCATCGCGCAAATCGAATGGTAAAATACAACAATGGGCGCATTGCAAACTGTTGCAATGCGCCCATTTCTTTTTTAGCTACCCATCAGGATGTTTGCCAATTCTGAATCCTTGTCCAGAATGACTGTCTTTTCCTCGCCGGTCAGGCTCTTTTTCAGCGCATCCAGCGCCAGGGTAAATTCATAGAATTCCTTTTTGTCCTTGGTGTTGTAGGCCTTTGCAAGCAAGCGCATATACTCGGCTTCGCCGGCAGCTTCCAGCTTGGCAGCCTCTGCCTCGGCGTTGGAAACGATGATATTTACCTGCTTATCCACGTCGTTGCGGATAATAGAGGCCTCGTAGTTGCCGTCAGCAGTATACTTTTCCGCCATTTGATTGCGTTCGGAAATCATCCGGGAATACACTGCGTTAAGGTTGGATTCCGGCAGGTCAAACTGCTTGATCTTCACATCCTCCACATGGATGCCGTAGGTAACCGCCTGCTTATCCACGGTGGTGGTGATGCTTTCGTAGATATCGTTACGCTCTGCGCCGTCGTTCATGTTGATGATATCTGCCTGCGCCAGCGTACCCATAGCCGTTTTCAGGGCGTTATAGGTAATGGCGTTGAGCCGTTCCTCTGCCTTTTGGGACGTACCCAAGGCCCGGTAAAACTGCTGGGGATTGGAAATCTTCCACAAAACATAGCAATCCACGGTCATATTCTGCTTGTCAGAGGTCAGCACCTCGGAGGGCGGGATGTCGTAAAACTGGGTCGCCTTGGAGAAGTACTTCACCGAATCCACAAAGGGGATCTTGAAATGCAGACCGGGCTGGTCTACCGTATTGACAATTTCCGAAAACCGGAAGGTGCAGGCATACTGATTTTCTTCAACCGTATAGTAGCCGCTGCCTACGACGATCAGCACTAAAAGAACAATTGCCGCAATGATAATCGTCTTTTTCATTCTTCGTTACCTCCTTGCTGTTTTACAAGGGATTCCAGAGGCAGCAACATATCCACATTGGAGCCGTCGCCGGTATTGACATACAGCTTCACACCGGGCAGAATTTCGCTGATCGCCTCATAATACATACGGTTCCTCGTGATTTCGGGGTTTTCTTTATACTCTTTATACATTGCCTCGAACATAGCCACCTGCTGCAGCGCCTCATTGATACGCTTTTGCTTGAGATACTCCGCATTCTGCTTGAGTTTATCTGCCTTTGCCTGGGCATCGGGCAGATTGGCGTTCTGATACGCCTTGGCATCATTTACCACGGTTTCTGCCTGCTGCTTGGCTGTTTCCACCGCCTTAAAAGCCTCGACAACCTCTTGTGTGGGAGGCTCTGCATCCTGAATTCGCACGTCTACCAGTGTCAGACCGATATCGTACTCCTCCAGAATCTGGCTGACCAGCTCCTTGACCTGCATCTGGATGTTTTCCTTGCCATCTGTCAGCACTGCGTCAACCGAGGTGGATCCTACCACGTTTCGCACCTGACTCTGGATCAGATTGCGCAAAATCTGCTCCGGGCTGTTGGATGCGTACAAATACCGTTCCGGGTTTGTGATCTTGTATTCTACAAAGAAGTCCACGTTTACGATATTGTAATCGCCGGTGATCATAGTGCTTTCGTTGGTGTTCACCGCGTAATCACCTTCAGAATGGCTGGTGTAGCCCAATTCGATTTTCTGATATACGTTCACATCCACCTTCTGCACCTGCTGAATGCCAAAGGGGAGCTTGAAATGCAGGCCCGCATCGGTAATGTCTGTGACCTTGCCAAAGGTGGTCACCACCGCCTGCTGTTTGTCGTCCACCGTGTAAAAGCAAGTCAGCGCCAGCGTCAGCACAAGCACCGCCGCCACGCCGGCAATCAGCCACCGGGAAAATTTCTTGACTTTTTCCAGGTTTTCCTGCTTATCTTCCGGTTTCCAACTGTAAAATCCGTTTTCTGCCATTTTTTCCTCCTTAAAACATATTATTTAACATTTTTTCCACTTCCTGCTGCATTTTGGCCGCCACATAAGCCACCAGCATTACCCGCAGGACTTGCTTAACCCGCCCCTTTGCGCCGGGAACAGGCTCCTCGTATCCGTTCATTACCTCCTCAACAACATCCTGCCAGGTCGCCTGGTCCAGCTCCTTTGCCCGGGATGCCAATCGCAAGAACATGAAATACAGCCAGGAATCGTCAATCATATCGTCGCTTTCATCGTCCAGCTGACCGTTGATATAGGTAAGCAGGCTGCAAATGCGCTCTAACGGCATTGCGCTTCGGAGCATATTGATGTTGATGATCCGGCAAAGCTGCCGCAGGGAATATCGCTTATTCTCCGGCGATGCCAAAAAGCCGCGCTTAACCCAGTTCTGCACCGTATGAGGCTCCAGGCCTGTGATGCTGCACACCTGCCCCAAAGCAATGCCACCCGCCATAAACATGGCCCCAAAGCGCTCCGGAATCCGGTCCGCCTCCTGCCTGTCGACCTGCAGGATCGTTCCGGGAATTGTCCACTGCATCGGTTGTACCTCCTTTTCTTGCGGTGATATGATTGTATCATGTGGTCACGCGACTGTCAAGAGGTTTTTAAAAAATTTTTCGAAAATGTACTTTAGGGCGGTTTTTCCCCTTTACGAACAAGAAAAAATGGTGTAAAATAAGCTATATTTATAATGAAGGAGTGTAGGCAGATGGCGTGTATGAAATGCGGCAAGGAAACAGCCGGCACACAGGTGTTCTGTGAGGAATGCCTGATGCTGATGGAAAAGCATCCTATTGCCCCCGGCACACCGGTGCAGCTTCTTCCGCGTCCGCTCAACCACGAAAAGGCCGCGCCCCGGAAGCGGGAGCGTACCCCTTCCCAGACCATTGCCGATCTGCAAAAATTGATCCGTTGGCTAACCATCACCATTGCGGTGCTGTCCCTTCTGCTGTGCGCCACCGCCGGTTTCCTGCTGCACACGCTGGAAAAGCAATCTTCCGGCAGCAACATTGGCCGCAACTACACCACAGACACTTCTATCACGTAGCCGTAAATGTTTCACATGAAACATTTACCTTTGGCTTGTTTCACGTGAAACATGAAAAAGAGGTTTATACTTATGGGTATCACAATCGCCGTAGTCAACCAAAAAGGCGGCGTGGGAAAAACCACCACCGCTGTAAACTTAACTGCCGCTTTGGCAGAGGCGGGAAAAAAGGTGCTTTTGTGCGACTTTGACCCCCAGGCCAACGCCACATCAGGATTGGGCGTGGACAAGCGGAAAATCAAAAAGTCCGTCTATGACGTGGTCATCGACGATATTGCCGTAGCCGACGTGGTGGTCCACACCGATTTTGGCGACGTGCTGCCCTCCGGCGCAGATCTGGCAGGCGCGGCGGTGGAACTGCTGTCCTTGCCGGAATCCAACTACCGGCTGAAAAATGCCTTGGCAGAAGTAAAAGACGATTACGACGTAATCTTAATCGACTGCCCTCCTTCTCTGGAATTGCTGACCATTAACGCCCTGGCGGCGGCCCAGGAGATTCTTGTGCCGGTGCAGTGCGAATACTACGCTTTGGAAGGTCTGGCAGATTTGATGACCACCCTGCGGCTGATGAAAAAACGCATTAACCCCAATCTGGACATTTTTGGTGTGACGCTGACCATGTTTGACGGCCGCACCAACTTCTCCACCCAGGTGGCCCAGGAAGTGCGGCGACACTTCCCCGGCAAGGTCTTTGCAACGGTCATACCCCGAAACGTGCGTCTTGCAGAGGCTCCCAGCCACGGGCTTCCCATTACGGTTTACGACCGCCACAGTCGTGGCGCAGCCGCATATCGGGCATTGAGCCAAGAATTTATTCAAAAACTAGCGAAGAGGTGATCCTATGGCAGCTCCCAAAGGCTTAAACAAAGGCCTGGGCGCACTACTGGGGGATTTTACAGAGCCTGCAGCGCAGAACAGTCCCTATCAGCTTCTCCCCCTGCAGAAAATTGAGCCGAATCCGGACCAGCCCCGGCAGGATTTTGACGCGGAAGAATTGCAGGCCCTGGCAGATTCCATTGCCCTGCACGGCGTGGTGCAGCCCTTGACCGTCCGGGAACTTCCCAACGGCTACTATCAAATTATTGCCGGTGAGCGCCGCTGGCGGGCATCCCGTCTTGCGGGTTTGCGGGAAATTCCGGTGATTATCATGGATGCCGACGACAAGACCACCATGGAGCTGGCGCTGATTGAAAATCTGCAGCGGCAGGACTTAAACCCCATGGAAGAAGCCTTTGGCTATCAGGCATTGATGCAGACGCATGCCCTTACCCAGGAAGAAGCCGCCACCCGTGTGGGAAAATCCCGCCCTGCCGTGGCAAACGCCTTGCGGCTACTGCAGCTTTCTCCGGGGGTCATGGAAATGGTCCGCGCCGGCAAAATCACAGCCGGTCACGCCAGAGCCTTGCTGACCATCAAAAATGAAAAGCTTCAGCAGGACACCGCCCAAAAGATTGCCGCCCTGGGACTTTCCGTGCGGCAGGCGGAACTGCTTTGCAAGAACATGGCAAAGCCCCCTGCTGCCGCCAAAGAACAGCCCTTTGCTGTAGATTATGTGGCAGAATGCGAAAAAAACCTTGCCCGGCGACTGGGCAGAGGGGTCAAGATTGTCAACGGTAAACGCAAGGGCCGTTTTGAACTGGAATTCTACGGACCGGAGGATCTGCAGAATCTTCTGGATGCGCTCATGACGATTCAGAAATAAGAGGGTACTGTTATGACAAAGAAATTATACAAATCCCGCACTGACCAAAAGCTGGACGGTGTTTGCGCCGGTATTGCCCAGTATTTAAACGTAGACCCCACCATAATCCGCCTTGCATGGGTGCTTTTCTGTGTTTTGGGCGGCAGTGGTGTTTTGGCTTACATTATTTGCTCTCTGGTAATTCCCAGAGAGCCGGAAGTTATCGAAGGATAGAAGGAGAGGAAACCATGTTAGACATTAAAAGAATCAAAGAAAACCCCGATGCCGTAAAGGCCGGACTGAAGGCAAAGGAGGTGGATTGCGACGCCATTGTGGATCGCATTCTGGAGCTGGATGTGCAAATCCGGGCGCTGAAAACCTCCACCGAGAGCAAAACCGCCCAGAAAAACAAGCTGGCCAAGGAAAACGGCAAGCTGTTCGGTCAGAAAAAAGGTGCTGAAAAGCAAGGTCAGGACACCAGCGCGCTGGATGCCCAGATTGAAGCCAACAAAGCCACATCCGTTGCAATCGACAAGGAAATTGAGGACGAGGCTGCCCAGCTGAAGGAGCTGAACGGTGAATTCCGGATTGCCATGTTGAGCTTGCCTAACCTGCCCGATGAGGATCTGGTTCCTGGCGGTAAGGAAAACAACGAGCCTTTACGCTACGTAGGCAAAAAGCCGGAATTTGACTTTGCGCCCAAGCACCATGTGGATCTGTGCCAGGATCTTGGCCTGATTGATTACGAACGGGGTGTCAAGCTGGCAGGCGCCGGCAACTGGATGTATACCGGCATGGGCGCCCGACTGGAATGGGCGCTGCTGAATTACTTTATTGACTGCCACACCGCTGACGGCTACGAATTCATTCTGCCGCCGCACATGCTGGAGTACCAGTGCGGTGAAACTGCCGGTCAGTTCCCCAAGTTTGCTGACGAGGTTTACAAGATCGCCAACCCCACCGACGACCGCATCCACTATATGCTCCCCACCGCCGAAGCCGCTTTGGCAAGCGTATACCGGGATGAAATCCTCTCCGAGGCAGACCTGCCCAAGAAGTTCTTCGCCTACACCCCCTGCTTCCGCCGGGAGGCCGGTTCTCACAGAGCTGACGAGCGCGGTATGGTTCGCGGTCACCAGTTTAATAAGGTGGAAATGTTCCAGTTCACCCGCCCGGAAGATTCCGACGCTGCCTTTGACGAGCTGGTCACCAAGGCAGAAAAACTGGTAGAAGGCCTTGGTTTCCACTTCCGTACTGTGAAATTGGCAGCAGGCGACTGCTCTGCATCCATGGCAAGAACCTACGACATTGAAATTCTGATTCCCTCCATGGACGGCTACAAGGAAGTTTCCTCCGTGTCCAACGCCCGGGATTATCAGGCCCGCCGCGGCAACGTCCGTTTCCGCAGAGAGTCCACCGGCAAGCCGGAATTCCTGCACACCCTCAACGGCTCCGGTCTGGCAACCTCCCGGATCTTCCCGGCGCTGGTAGAACAGAACCAGCGCGCCGACGGCTCTATCGTCGTTCCGGAAGTGCTGCGTAAGTATCTGGGCGGTCTGGAAATCATTGAAAAGAAGTAACTCCCTCTAGATGTTATGTAAACCAACAGAGAAAGGAAACAAAACATGAAAAAGCTGTGGAAAGAGTTTTCTGAATTTGCCATTAAGGGCAACGCTATGGCGCTGGCCGTTGGTACCATTATCGGCGCCGCCTTCTCCACCATCACCAAAAGTCTGACGGACGACATCATTATGCCCATTGTTTCCATCTTCCTGGGCGGCATTGATTTTTCCGAGCTGAAGATCGTTCTGCCCCGGCTTTTCGGCGAAGCGCCGGTGGACGAGGCAGGCAACGTGATTCTCAACACCCTTAACTGGGGTAACTTCATTTCCGCTGTGATCAACTTCTTCATTCTGGCCGCAGTAGTTTTTACCATCGTCAAAAGTCTGAACAAGCTCACCGAGCTGGGCAAGAAAAAGCAGGAAGAAACGCCAGCTGCGCCACCGGCGCCTCCCGAACCCACCAAGGAAGAAGTTTTGCTCACCGAAATTCGTGATCTTTTGAAGAATAAGTAGGGGAGGGTTCTTAACCCTCCCGCGGGCGGGACGCCCCTACGAATACAGCGAAATTTGACATTTTCTGCAAAAGTGCTATAATTGCAAAAATACATGTTTTGAAAGAAGGAACCTGCTATGTTCAAAATCGTCACCAAGCGGGAGCTGAATCCCTCTGTCACACTCATGGAGATTGAAGCCCCCTTCATTGCAAAAAAAGCCAAAGCCGGCCAGTTCATCATTTTCCGCATTGATGATAACGGCGAGCGCGTGCCGCTGACCATTGCCGGCTATGACCGGGAAAAGGGTACTGTCACCATTATTTTCCAGAAGGTCGGCTTTGCCACCATCGCGCTGGGCAGCCTCAACGAAGGCGACTACATTCGCGACTTCGTCGGTCCTTTGGGCAAGCCCACTGCTGTGGAAGGCAAAAAGCGGGTCTGCGTTGTGGGCGGCGGCGTCGGCTGCGCTATCGCGCTGCCCTCTGCCCAGGCTTTTAAGGAAGCCGGCGCAGAAGTAGACGTAATTGTCGGTTTCCGGAACAAAGACATCGTGATTCTGGAGGATGAGTTCAGAGCTTGCGCTGACAATATGTATCTGATGACCGACGACGGCTCTTACGGCGAGCAGGGTTTTGTTACCGTGAAGCTGCAGCAGCTTTTGGAAAGCGGTCGGGAATATGACGCTGTTCTGGCCATCGGTCCTGTTCCCATGATGAAGTTCGTGTGCAAGACCACCGAGCCTTTCGGCGTACATACTATGGTTTCTCTGAACCCCATCATGATTGATGGCACCGGCATGTGCGGCGGCTGCCGTGTTACCGTTGGCGGTGAGACCAAGTTTGCCTGCGTTGACGGTCCGGAATTTGACGGTCACAAGGTGGACTTTGCCGAGCTGATGAGCCGCAACAGCCTGTACCGCACCCGGGAAGCTGAAGTTACCGAGACCCACGTCTGCCGCATGGAAGCCATGGGCAAGGCGCTGATTCAATAAGGAGGAAACTGTAATGGCAAACATGACACTGACCAAAACCCCCATGCCCGAGCAGGAGCCTCTGGTACGGGCCCGGAACTTCAAGGAAGTTACCCTTGGTTACACCGCTGAAATGGCTATCGAAGAAGCAAACCGCTGCCTGGGCTGCAAGAACCCCAAGTGCGTCGAGGGCTGCCCCGTTAACGTGCGCATCCCCGAATTTATCAAGAAGGTTCAGGAAGGCGACTTCAAAACCGCTTATGAAATCATCACTTCCACCAACGCGCTGCCCGCATTGTCCGGCCGCGTTTGTCCCCAGGAAACCCAGTGTGAAAGCGTCTGCGTCCGTGGTATTAAGGGCGAGCCCGTTGCCATCGGCCGTTTGGAGCGTTTCGTTGCTGACTGGTACCGTGAAAACATCAACGCCATGCCCGAAAAAGTTCCCTCCAACGGCAAGAAAGTTGCTGTTGTCGGCTCCGGCCCTGCCGGTATGACCGCCGCCAGCGATCTGGCAAAGAAGGGCTACGCTGTAACCATGTTTGAAGCACTGCACACCGCAGGCGGCGTGCTGGTTTACGGCATTCCCGAGTTCCGTCTGCCCAAGGCCATCGTTGCCAATGAGGTCAAGAAGCTGCAGGCGCAGGGCGTTGAAGTCATGACCAACATGGTCATCGGCAGAGTTCTGACCATCGATGAGCTGTTCGAAATGGGTTATCAGGCTATATTCGTAGGCTCCGGTGCAGGCTTGCCCATGTTTATGAACATTCCCGGCGAGGCACTGAAGGGCGTTATGTCCGCCAACGAGTATCTGACCCGCACCAATTTGATGAAGGCTTACGACGAAAACTACGATACCCCCATCGTGAAATCCAAGGCCGTTGCCGTTGTAGGCGGCGGTAATGTGGCGATGGACGCCGCCCGCTGCGCAATGCGTCTGGGCGCGGAGAATGTTTACGTTGTCTACCGCCGTGGCGAAGCAGAAATGCCCGCCCGTCTGGAAGAAAAGCACCACGCCAAGGAAGAGGGCATCGAGTTTAAGACCCTGTGCAACCCTGTGGAGATCATTGGCGATGAAGACAGCCGCGTCTGCGGTATGAAGTGCATCCGCATGGAGCTGGGTGAGCCGGACGCTTCCGGTCGTCGCCGCCCCATCGAGATCCCCGGCAGCGAATTCATTCTGGATGTGGACACCGTCATCATGTCACTGGGCACAAGCCCCAACCCGCTGATCCGTTCCACCACTCCCGGTCTGGAAACCAACCGCAAGGGCTGTCTGATTGTAAATGAAGACGAAATGACCACCCGTGACGGTGTTTTCGCCGGCGGCGATGCGGTTACCGGTGCTGCCACTGTTATTTTGGCCATGGGCGCAGGCAAGAAGGGCGCAGAAGCCATTGACGCCTACTTGAATAAGTAATATTATGTAAACTATAACGACCGCAGGCGCGCCGTCTGCGGTCGTTTTACGCTGCTTTATCCGCGTTATGTTAACTTTCAGAAAAGACAGGTTTCCCCTCTGCGGGTAATCGAACCTATGTGTAGGAACACCCGGCCTCGGGCGTCCGGGGACTTTCAGTCCACCGCAGCCACCCGGCAATACCATTGGATTGCCTGCGGACAGTCCGGAGGTCTGTTCCTACAAGCTTATGTTATGTAAACTATGCATATATTTGGTGGCAACGCATACCTTTTTAACGGAGGGGATCGTATGCGAAAAAAGGATTTATGGATCTTGTTGGGTGCCGTTTGCGTCGCCCTCGTTTTAGCCATTACCCAGTTTTTAAGCAGCGCCATCACCACCGGCAGTTGGGGATTAAGCTTTTCCGGGGAGGGGCAACCGCCGGTAGGTCCTGCCGGAGCAGATACCCTAAAGCAATACGATGCCGCCTATATTGGCGACACTTCCCAAAAGGTGCTGTATCTGACCTTTGATTCCGGCTACGAAAACGGCTGCACCGAAAAGATTCTGGACATTCTGCAAAAGCATCAGGTACCCGCTGCCTTCTTTCTGGTGGGCAATTACATAGAGAAAAACGCCGATCTGGTGCGACGGATGGTAAACGAGGGGCACATTGTAGCCAATCACACCATGCGCCACCCGGATATGAGCAAAATTTCAGACAAAGACAACTTTGCCAGGGAGCTGCAGGACTTGGAAAACCTGTTTCAGTCCGTCACCGGCAAAGAGCTTCCCAAATACTACCGGCCGCCCCAAGGCATTTACAGCAAGGAAAATTTGCAAATGGCAAAGGAACTGGGATATAAGACGGTATTTTGGAGTCTTGCTTATGTGGATTGGAACAACGATGCCCAGCCCACGGCGGAGTACGCTTTTTCCAAGCTCCTGCCCCGCACCCACAACGGCGCAGTGATTCTTCTGCACTCCACTTCTGCCACCAACGCGCAAATTCTGGACGAACTGCTGACAAAATGGGAATCTGATGGCTACGCCTTTGCTCCCATCACCCAATTATTTCCATAGGGGTGAACATTGTTCCCCCGCGGGCGGTCACAGACCTCCCCTACACACAAAAAACGGCCTTGTGATGATGCTTCACAAGGTCGTTTTTTCTTATTTATGGCCGTTGACGAAGAAAAGAACCCGCTAAATTTTCCATGTAAATTTCCTATGTAAATAAACTTTTGGAAAAGTCTTGCAATTTATTTCCGGGGTGTTATAATGACCGCGAAAAGGGTTTCCGCAACCATATCGTTCTCCCGCCCATAAAAGGAGGTCATTTTATGGCAAACCGCAATTGCGTAGATATGACACAAGGCCCGATTTTGCGAAAGCTTCTGACTTTTGCCTTTCCGTTGATGTTAAACTACCTCGTCAACATCCTTTATCAGACGGCCGACAGTATTATCGCCGGCCAATTTCTCGGTGCTAACGCTATGGCTGCGGTAGGCGCCACCGGTGCGCCCTTTGGGCTGATCATCGGCTTCTTTAGTGGCATCGGAGGTTGTGTTCCTATTCTTTGCGGTAACTATATCGGCAAACGGGATCAAAAAGCTTTGCGCGAGTGCATGCATACAGCGCCAGCCTTGGGTGCGCTTTTGGGTGTTGCTGTATGCCTGTTGGGCCTGCTGCTCCGCGTGCCGCTGCTTCACAGCACAAATACGCCGGAGGAGATTTTCGCAGACGCTTTACTTTACCTGAACATTCGGCTTTTCAGTATACCTTTGACCCTGTGCAACATTTTTTGCGCGGGCATTCTCTCCGCGCACGGCGATACCAAACGCATCAGCGCCTTCGGTTTGTTTTCAGGTTTTACAAATCTGGTTGGCAACATATTGTTTGTCACCCTTATCCCTTTGGGTGTTGCCGGCCTCGCCCTTGCCACAAATTTGTCTAACCTTGTCTACACGGTTTTGCTCTGCAGCGTCTTATTAAACACCAAGGACAATTACGGATTAAAATTTTCAGAACTAAAGCTGCATTTACATCAAACCAAGGAACTGCTTGCTTTGGGTCTGCCCGGAGGCTTAAGCAATCTGATGTTCTCCTTTTCTTCCACCCTGACCCAATCCGGTATTAACACCTTTGGCGCGGCAGTTATTGCAGGCAATACCGCCGCTGACACAATAGACCAGTTTACTTCTATCTTTCCGACACAAATGCAGGTCGCTATAAGCTGTGCCGCAGCCCAGTGCTACGGAGCCGGAAATATACGCCGCATCCACGAAACAACAAAAAAAGGCATCCTGGGCAATGTGCTGACAAGCACTCTTGTCTGCATCACCCTTACGGTTTTCTCCAAACCGCTGATATCCATATTCGTAGACGATCCGGCAGTAATTGCCGCCGGCGTCGAAAAACTGACAATCTCCTGCTGGGGTAGTGTTATTTACAGCATATCGCTTGTTTACAACGCGACTTTGCGAGGTATGCAAAAGCCCACGCGGCCATTAATTGTCAACTTGCTTTCTGTTTGTTTATTCAGAATCCTATGGATATGGTTTGTGCTCCCGCTTTTCAAAACCACTTTTGCCCTCTATCTTGTTTTTCCGTTGAGTTACGCAATCAGCGCCACACTTATGGCCATTACCTATCACCGGGAGCACCGCGCCCTTTTAGCCAACCAATCAAAAGCCGTATAGCTTAAAACGACCTTGTGCAAACTTGCACAAGGTCGTTTTTCGTTATTTATGGCTGTTGGTGGAGCGCAGGGTCACATCGTGGGCGCCGCCTTCCACAATGGAAACGGAAGAAACCAAGGTTATCTTGGCTTCCTTCTGCAGGTCAGGAATGTTGGTCACACCCACGTTGCACATGGTGGACTTGACCTTGTAAAGGCTTGCCTCCACATTGTCGTGGAGCGCGCCGGCATAGGTAACATAGGAGTCAACGCCCTCTTCAAAGGAAAGCTTTGTCTTGCCGCCCAGGTCATAGCGCTGCCAATTCCGTGCACGGTTGGAGCCTTCGCCCCAGTATTCCTTCATATATGCGCCATTAACCAGCACCTTGGGTGTGGGAGACTCGTCAAACCGGGCAAAGTAGCGGCCCAGCATCATAAAATCTGCGCCCATTGCCAAAGCCAGCGTCATGTGGTAATCGTGGACGATACCGCCGTCAGAGCAGATAGGCACATAAACGCCGGTCTCCTTAAAGTATTCATCCCGGGCAGCCGCCACTTCAATCAGCGCGGTTGCCTGACCGCGGCCAATGCCCTTGGTCTCACGGGTGATACAGATACTGCCGCCGCCGATACCCACCTTGATAAAATCCGCGCCGGCCTCTGCCAGAAAACGGAAGCCTTCCCGGTCCACCACATTGCCTGCGCCGATCTTCACGGTGTCGCCGTAGTTTTCCCGCACCCAGGCAATGGTTTTTGCCTGCCAGCAGGTATAGCCCTCGGAGGAATCGATACATACTACATCTGCGCCGGCCTCCAGCAGCGCGGGGATTCTTTCCGCATAGTCACGGCTGTTAATGCCTGCGCCTACCAGATAACGCTTTTCCTTGTCCAGCAGTTCCAGGGGATTTGCCTTATGGGAAGCGTAGTCCTTCCGGAACACGAAATACATCAGATGGTCGTTTTCGTCCACAATGGGAAGGGAATTGAGCTTATTGTCCCAGATAATGTCATTGGCAGCCTTCAGGGTGGTATCTGCGGGAGCAACCACCATCTTCTCTCTGGGGGTCATAAAGGTGCTGACCTTCTCTGTGCCGTCCATGCGGCTGACACGGTAATCCCGACCGGTAACGATGCCCAAAAGCTTACCGGTGGCAGTGCCGTCATCGGTGATAGCCACGGTAGAAAAACCGTTTTCTTCCTTCAGCGCCAGCACGTCTGCCAAGGTCGCATCGGGCGTCAGGTTGGAAGCGGAGACCACAAAGCCCGCCTTGTGGCTCTTGACCTTTGCCACCATCGCCGCCTGGGATTCGATGGACTGGGAGCCATAAATAAAGCTGATGCCGCCTTCCTTTGCCAACGCGATGGCCAGTGAATCATTGGAAACAGACTGCATAATGGCAGAGGTCAGGGGAATGTTCAGGCTGATGGCCGGTTCTTCCTCACCCTTTCGGTATTTGGTCAGCGGTGTGCGCAGCGAAACCTTGTCCGGGATGCAATCCTCGGAGGTATAGCCGGGGATCAGCAAATACTCACTAAAGGTATGGCTGGGTTCGGGGTAATAATAAGCCATGTGAAAACCTCCCATAAAAGTAAAATGTTTATTTAGCTGAATATACCACACCTTTCCCTTTCGGTCAAGGGTTAGCCCTTGAAAACAGGGCTTTTTTCACAAAATTATTGCAATCATTTTGTGAATGTGGTATATTCTTTTGTTAGAGAACAAGAAAGAAGGATATGTGTATATGGCTGTTCAGGAAAATATCAGAAATATTGCCATTATTGCCCACGTTGATCACGGCAAGACCACCCTTGTTGACGAAATGCTCAAGCAGGGCGGCATCTACCGGGAAAACCAGGCTACTGTGGACCGGGTTATGGACTCCGGCGATCTGGAACGGGAACGGGGTATCACCATTCTTGCCAAAAACACCGCCGTCCAGTATAAGGACACGAAAATCAACATTGTGGACACCCCCGGCCACGCAGACTTTGGCGGCGAGGTGGAACGGATTCTGAAAATGGTCAATGGCGTTCTTTTGTTGGTAGACGCCGCAGAAGGCCCGATGCCCCAAACCCGGTTTGTTTTGCAAAAGGCGCTGGAGCTGGGTCACAAGGTCATTGTGGTAGTCAACAAAATTGACAAGCCCGATGCCCGGATTCCCGAGGTAATGGACGAGGTTTTGGAGCTTCTTCTGGATTTGAACGCCACCGACGAGCAGTTTAACTCCCCCACGGTGTTCTGCTCCGGACGGCAGGGCACAGCCGCCTACGGTCCCGACGAGGTAGGCAAGGACCTGGTGCCTCTGTTTGAAACCATTGTCAACTATATCCCTGCCCCGGAGGGCGACGAAAACGCCCCTTTGCAGCTGCTGGTCTCCTCCATTGATTATAATGAGTATGTGGGCCGCATTGCTGTAGGCAGAGTGGAACGGGGTACGATTCGGGTCAATCAGGAAGTTGCCATTTGCGATTATCACAATCCGGAACTGACCCACAAGGGCAAGGTCGTTGCCCTGTACGCTTACGACGGCTTGGGCAAAACGCCTATTGCGCAGGCCAGCGCAGGTGAAATTGTTGCCCTTTCCGGCATGGCAGATATCACCATCGGCAGAACCCTCTGCGCCCCGGAAGCCATTGAGCCGCTGCCCTTCGTCAAAATCAGCGACCCCACCATTGAAATGACCTTTGCCGTCAACGACTCTCCCTTTGCCGGCAAGGAGGGCAAGTTCGTCACCTCCCGGAATTTGCGGGACCGGCTGGAAAAGGAACTGTTAAAGGACGTATCCTTGCATGTTTCCGAAGCCAGCACCGATTCTTTCAACGTTGCCGGCCGGGGTGAAATGCACCTTTCTATCCTTATGGAGACCATGCGCCGGGAAGGCTATGAGTTCTCTGTTTCCACCCCCCGTGTGCTGACGAAAGAGATTGACGGCAAGCTTTGTGAGCCAATCGAACGAATGGTTGCCGACGTGCCGGAAGAATGCATGGGCGCTGTCATCGAAAAGATGGGTCGCCGGAAGGGCGATTTGCTGGGTATGACCCCCATGGGCAGCCGCTACCGTCTGGAATTTTTGGTTCCCTCCCGAGGTCTGTTTGGCTACCGCAGCGAATTTCTCACCGATACCCGGGGCGAAGGCATTATGAGCAGTGTTCTGGACAGCTATGCACCGGTCAAGGGCGAAATTGAGCGCCGTCTTACCGGCAGCCTGATCGCTTTCGAGACCGGCGATGCCTGCTCTTACGGTCTGTTCAACGCCCAGGAGCGTGGCGCGCTGTTCATCGGTGCAGGAACACCGGTATACGCCGGCATGGTTGTTGGCATTTGCAGCCGCAACGAGGATATGACCGTTAACGTCTGCAAGAAAAAGCAGTTGACCAACATGCGCGCCGCCGGCTCTGACGAGGCGCTGCGGCTGACTTCCCCCAAGATTTTCTCCCTGGAGCAATGTCTGGAATTTTTGGCAGACGACGAGCTTTTGGAGTGTACCCCAAAGAGTCTGCGCATCCGCAAGCGGGAGCTGGACCACGGCCTTCGCATGCGTAATCTGATGAAAAAACGCAATCAGGAACAAGAATAAGTCCCACTTTCCTGCCTTCTTTCCGGAAGGCAGGAAAAAAATAGTTGACCCGGCAGCATTTTTCGTTTATACTATATTAGAATGACCAAGTATGGTCAGTCATTATGTTCTGCTACGGTCTTCGGACTGTTGAGCATATTGTGATTTTTAGGAGGTGTAATTTATGAAGCGTACCTATCAACCCAGCCGTCGCCACAGATCCAAGGTGCACGGTTTCCGTAAGAGAATGGCAACTGCCAACGGCCGCAAGGTTCTCGCCCGCCGTCGCGCAAAGGGCCGCAACGTTCTGTCTGCGTAAGCGCATTTTATGTAGTGGGCAACCACAACTTTCATCGCTCATAGCGAAACGGGAGTCCATGCGGGGGCGAAGAAATTTTCGCCCCCGCTCCCTTTTTATTTGAGCAAACGCTCAAAGTTGTTTCGGTTGACAAACGCGGTTCTTTTTCCCCATAGGTGCGCTTGCGCCGCTTGAAATACACAAAGTATATCTGCGCGTCGCAAGGCTTCCTCTGTGAAAAAACTCCTCGCGTCTGCCTAACCGCCCCAACTTTTCGCGTTTACTTGGGATGTGTTGAAACCGGACTTTCCGTCGACGAGGAATTTTGGCGCAAGACAAACAAAAAGGAAGAAATACTTGCGTATTTCGATCTTTTTGTGCCGTATTGCGACAAAAGAACCGTCGACAAAAGAGGGACTTCCTTTAGGGAGAATGTTTATGAAGTTTTCCAGCGCTCTAAAACTGAATCATATTTTTCGGCGTCTTTACAGCACCTCCGGTCATGCAAATTCTTATCTGGTCCTTTATGCCAAAAAGAATCACACTGCCACCAATCGGGTGGGCATTACCGTGAGCAAAAAGCTGGGAGGCGCTGTGGTGCGCAACCGTGTCCGCCGCCGTCTGCGAGAGATCTACCGGCTGCATGAAACGCAGTTTTCCCCCGGTTGGGATATTGTGGTGGTCGCAAGAAGCCGCTGCGTTGCGGCAGATTTTCAAAAGCTGTCCCGCGCCTACCTTTCTCTGGCAGAAAAAGCCGGCATTTTAGAGGTAGCGCCATGAAGAAGTTTCTTCTCTTTCTGATTCGGTTTTACCAAAAAAGCATTTCTCCCCTGACTCCCCCCAGTTGTCGGTTTACACCCACTTGCTCTGCTTACGCCTGTGAAGCCATTGAAAAATACGGGTCTGTGAAGGGCGGATGGCTTGCCCTGAAGCGCTTTTTGCGCTGTCACCCCTTTTATAAAGGGGATTATTACGACCCAGTACCTTAAAGGAGTTTTACTATGTTCCTTTTTTCACTGCCTGATATTGTGCAGGTGCCCTTTGGCTGGCTGATGGCTTTTCTGTATCAGTTCACCCAGAACTATGGTTTAGCATTGATTCTGTTTACGCTGGTAGTCAAGCTTATTTTGCTGCCCGCCTCTGCCAAGTCTAAAAAAAGCTCAATGAAAATGTCCCGGCTGACCCCCCAGCTGGAGGCTATTAAGGCTAAATATCCGGACGATCAGCAAAAACAGGGCGAGGAAATGCGCGCATTGTATAAAAAAGAAGGCGTTTCCATGGGTGGCGGCTGCCTTTGGAGCTTACTGCCCTTGCTGATTTTGTTCCCCTTGTATACTGTTGTGCGTCAGCCCATTACCTATATGCTCCAGGAGAGCGCGGAAGCTGCCGCCATCATCGTTAAGACGATCAAAGAGGCTGCGCCCGATTTGTTCACCAACAACAATTTCTATGAACAAATGGTCGCCGCCCCCCAGATCCCCCAATTTGTCGAGCAGATCAAGGCCGCTTTGCCCGAAGTAAAAGAAAACACGCTCCAGGGCGTTGATTTCAGCTTCCTCGGCTTTGCCCTGAACGAAATTCCCCAGTGGCAGTTCTGGACTTGGGAAATCACCGCAGATAAGACCTTGTGGCAGTATCTCGGCGGCGCCCTGGTTCCCCTCCTTTCTGCCGGCAGCCAGCTTTTGAGCATGTTCCTTTCCCAGAGAGCGAACAATTCTCTGGTCACCGACGAAAAAGGTCTGCAGGACAAGGAAACTGCCAAAAATTCCCAGTCCGGCCAACAGATGAAAATCATGATGTGGATTTCCCCCATCATGTCTTTGTGGATTGGCTTTTCCATGCCCGCTGCATTGAGCCTTTACTGGCTGGCCCAAAGCCTTTTTGGCACGGTTTCTGATGTGTATTTGTCCGCAAAATACCGTAAGATTTATGATGCAGAAGATGCCGTCCGTCTGCAAAAAGCGATGGAAGAGGACGCCATCGAGGCAGAAAAAGAGCGCATTCGCGCCGAGCGTCGGGCCGCAAACCCAGACGGCATCACCACGAATACCAGTAAAAAGAAGATTCAGCAGGCAAAACAGCGGGAGCAGGAGGCTGCAAAAGCCGCTGCTGCCAAGGAGTACGCCGCAAAGAAAGGCGAGGTCGTGGAGGAAAAATCAGAAAAGGCGCCCATTTCCGGCATTGCAGAACGTCCCAATTGCCGTGGCCGGGCCTACGACCCCAACCGCTACACCAATACGGAGGAATAATCAATGGAAAAGACCATCGTTACTACCGGCAAGACCATTGATCTTGCCATTGAAGCTGCGTTGACACAGCTGGGCCTTTCCCGGGATGATGTGTCCGTGCAGGTTCTTTCCCAGGCAAAGTCCGGTTTCCTTGGAATCGGCGCTGCCCCTGCCAAGGTGGAAATCACCTACGAAGCACCAGATCTGAAGCCGGAAGCACCCAAAAGCGCCCTGGGCGCTGCATCCCGTTCCAAGCCCAAGAAAGCCGCTCCTGTAGGGGGCGATGCCCACAGCGCCCCGAAAAAAGCAGAAAAAGCGTCTGCTCCCGCCCCTAAAAAGGAAGCTGCTCCCGCCCCTAAAAAGGAAGCGCAGCCCCAGGCTGTTAAGGCAGAAAAGCCCCAACCCAAAGCACCTAAAACTTACACCCCTGCCGCTGCCGGCAGCGTAGAGGAAAAGATTGAAGTATTCCTCAAGGGTCTTTTGGAGCACATGAATTCTGACGCAATTCCCCACGCATGGAAGCAGGACGATAACACCTACTGCGTAGACCTGACCGGTGACGACCTTGGCTACCTCATTGGCCGCCGGGGTGACACGCTGGATGCGCTGCAGCATCTGTGTAACTACTCCATTAACCGGACTGTAGAAGGTCACATCCGCATCAATGTGGATGCCGAGCAGTACCGGCAAAAGCGGGAAGATTCCCTGTGCCGCTACGCGCACAAAAAGGCGCAGCAGGTGCTCAAGGCGCACCGCCGTATCACCTTGGAACCCATGAACGCATACGAGCGCCATGTGATTCACGCTGCTTTGCAGGATATGGACCGGATCACCACCTACTCCGTAGGCACCGAGCCTAACCGCCGAGTGGTCATCGAATACGAAAGATAAACAAATTGGGCCGCTTCCTTTTGGAAGCGGCCCAAGCTTTTTATGTCCGTAAGGGACGATTGATCACACCGTCCCGTTCCCTTATTTCAAAACAAAATACAAAAGCACCAGTACACCTAAAATAATCCGATACACGCCAAACGCCGCAAAGCTGCGCTTGCGCACATATTCCATCAGCGCCCGGATCACCAGCACCGACACCGCAAAGCTGACTACGCAGCCAACGGCCAAAACGGCAATCTCCAGACCGGTGGCGGTGACGCCGGACATCATAAATTTCAGCAGCTTCAAGGCGCTGGCGCCCAGCATGGTGGGAATTGCCAGGAAAAAACTGAATTCTGCGCCGGCGCTTCTTCCCACGCCCAGCAAGATTGCTCCCAAAATAGTCGAGCCGGACCGGGACGTGCCGGGAATCAGACTCAAGCACTGGAACGCGCCGATGAAAAAGGCAGTTTTGTAGTCAATGCCATATACCTCCTGCACCTTCAGCTTGCGCCCGGCATTTGTCTTTTCCATAAACAGAAACGCAACGCCGTAAACCACCAGCGTAATGGCCACCACCACATAGTTATACAGATGGGCGTCCATCCAGTCGTCCAGCAGCAGACCCAGCACTGCCGAGGGCAGCACCGCCACAACGACCTTAAACCAAAGCTGCCAGGTCTTTTCCTTTTGCATCTGGTCTTTCTGGGAAGAAAAAGGATTCAGCTTGTTAAAAAACAAAATGATAACCGCTAAAATGGCGCCCAATTGGATCACAACCTGGAACATCTCATAAAAAGCCTCGGAAACCTGCAGCTTTACAAACTCATCCAGAAGAATCATGTGTCCGGTGGAGGATACCGGCAGCCATTCCGTCACGCCCTCCACGATGCCAAACAGTATGGCTTTTAAAATTTCAATAACTGTATGCATAGCGCAAATCCTTTCCATAAACTGCTATCATGATACTCTAGAAACCCCTTTTTTGCAAGCATTTCTTTGTGTGTTAACAAATTGGGGTAAAACTCTTTACAATTTATTCACCGAAAGGTGCAATTTTGCGTTATAATAGTAAAAAAAGAAATTTTATCCGTAGGAGGTATCCTTATGGCTATATCCGTTTTGGTCGTGGAAGACGACAGAAACATTGCCGACCTGCTCCATCTGTATCTTCAAAAAGAAGGCTACACCGTTACCCTGGCTTATGACGGCGGCGAGGGACTTACCAAATTTCGCGAACTGAAGCCGGATCTGGTCCTTCTGGATGTGATGATGCCGGTTGCTGACGGCTGGACCGTTTGCAAGGCCATCCGTGCCGAAAGCCAAACCCCCATTATCATGCTCACCGCCAAATCTGAAACTGATGACAAGGTAGCCGGCCTGAAAAGCGGCGCAGATGACTACGTCACCAAGCCCTTTGAAATGAAGGAGCTTCTGGCCCGCATTGAGGCTGTTCTCCGTCGCACTGACCGCAGTAGCAGCGAATCCTCTGCCCGGCGGCTGACCTTCGATAAGCTGACCATCGATATGGACGCATTTGAGTTAATCATCGACGGCAAAAAGGTGGACGCGCCCCCCAAGGAAATGGAGCTGCTGTTCTACCTTGCCTCCTCTCCCAACCGGGTCTACACCCGCAACCAGCTTCTGGACGAGGTTTGGGGTTTTGATTACTTTGGCGATTCCCGGACCGTAGATGTCCACGTCAAGCGCCTGCGGGAAAAGCTGGAAGATATTTCCCCCAGCTGGTGCCTGAAAACCGTTTGGGGCGTTGGTTATAAATTTGAGGTGTTGTAAATATGAAAACCACCTTCAGCCGCACCGTCTTTACCTTTATTATCATACTGCTGGTGGTGCTGTTTTTGGTGAGCCTGTCTTTCCATGTGCTGGTAAACGACTACTTGTCTGACCGCACCATCGGGGAACTGAAAAACAACAGTTCCACCGTCGCCCAGGTCGCTGCCGCATACTACGCCGACAACACCTTATCGGAGCGAGACTTTTTTATTCAGCTTTCCGTTGCCGCAGAGTTGTCCCAGGCGGACATCGTCATTTGCGACGCCACCGGTCATCTGGTGCTTTGCTCTGACGCGCCCTTTGGCTGCAGCCACCAGGGACTGACCATTACCAGCCGGTCCTTTCTGCAGCAGATCATGCAGCAGGAATATGTGGTTTCCGAAGGGTTGATTGCCGGTCTTTACGATGAGAGCCGCCACGTGGTATCCACCGCCATTCGCCAAAGCGCCGGAGGCAGCGTCATTGGCATCGTGATTCTTTCCAAGCCTCTGGCCTCTACTGTTGCCGTGGCGCAAAAACTCATCGACAGCTATATTTTTCTGGCGGTGCTTGTTGTTCTTGTGGCCATTGTTGTCATGCTGTTTTACACCAAAAAGGCCAGCAGCCCTTTGCGGGACATGGCAAAAACCGCCACCGCCTTTGGTCACGGCAATCTGGCCGCCCGGGCGCATGTGCCGGAATGCTCCCCTTTGGAAATTCAGGAGCTTGCCCTTGCCTTTAACAACATGGCCCAAACTCTGGAAAAAAGCGAATATCAGCGCAAGGAGTTTGTGGCTAATGTATCCCACGAGTTAAAGACCCCCATGACCACGATCAGCGGCTATGTGGACGGCATTTTGGATGGCACAATACCGCCCCAGCAGCAAAACCGCTATCTGCAAATTGTCTCTGCCGAGACCCACCGGCTCAGCCGATTGGTCCGAAGCATGCTGGAAATCTCCCGGCTGCAGGCCCAGGGCGGCATTCCGGAAAGCAGAAAGACCCGGTTTGATGTCTGCGAATGCGTGGGACAAACACTGATTACCTTTGAGCAAAAAATCAACGAAAAACACCTGGACGTCCAGGTGGACATGCCGCAGCTGCCTGCCTTCACCCGGGCCGATACCGACGCCATCACCCAGGTGGTTTATAATCTTTTGGACAACGCGGTGAAGTTCTGTCCGGAAAAAGGCAACTTGGGTGTGGGTGTGCGTGTTGGCAACGATAAGGTCTATGTGTCTATTTCCAACGACGGCCCCTCCATTCCGGCAAACGAACTGCCGCTGGTGTTTGACCGGTTTCATAAGCTGGACAAAAGCCGAAGCGAAAACCGGGAGGGCTGGGGACTGGGCCTTTATATCGTCAAGACCCTTGTGTGCAGTCACGGAGAGGATATTTCCGTATCCAGCGCCGACGGCGTTACGGAATTTACTTTTACCTTACCGCTTGTAAATTAAGGAATGTTTCTATGAACGAAAAAGATTGGATAACTGAAAACAGCCCCGACGCCTGGGAAAACAGCTTTTACCAGACCGGCAGTACCCGCCCCAAGAAAAGCAGAAGCGGTATTATTGCCGTGCTGCTGGCAGCGGTAATTGTTCTCGGCGGCATTGTCAGCGCTTTAGGCCTGCTGAATATCCGGTTGTTTCAAAAGCTGAACGGTTCTTCTCAAAAGGACGACCCCTACATGCAATTTTCCCAGGAGGAAACCACCGACACCTATACCAGGCAGCCGGACACCACCCAAAACACCGCGAAGGAAAGTTCTGACAGCCACCCCCTTCTGGAAATCAAAGCCTCCCCCCAGAGTGTTCCCAACGTACCCCAGGAGGGTGGCCTTTCCCTGCAGGAAATCTACACCAAGGCCATTGACGCGGTAGTTTCTATTTCCTGCACGCTCCGGGGTGGCAGCAGCACCGGTACCGGTGTCGTGCTGTCTGAAGACGGTTATATTATTACCAATGCCCATGTGGTAGAGGACGCAACGGAAATTTCCGTCCTGGTTGCAAATGAAAGCGCCTGCCCTGCCACCCTGGTGGGTGTGGATACCCTTTCCGATCTGGCGGTACTGCGGGTGCAGGCAACAGATCTGACAGCAGCAGAGTTTGGAGATTCCTCTGCCTTGCAGGTAGGCGACAGCGTCGTTGCTATCGGTGACCCCTTGGGCGTAGAGCTCCGGGGTACCATGACCAACGGCATCGTTTCCGCCATTAACCGGGATGTTTCCACCGGTGGACGGACCATGACTCTGATCCAGACAAACGCCGCCCTGAACTCCGGCAACTCTGGTGGTCCTCTGCTCAACTGCTACGGACAGGTTATCGGTATCAACACCATGAAGATCGGCGATTATATGTCCTCTGCCGGTGTGGAGGGTTTGGGCTTTGCCATTCCCAGCACCACAGTAAAAGACATCGTCGACCAGCTGCTCTCGCAAGGCTACGTTTCCGGCAGGCCGGATATCGGTTTTACCGGACAGAGCATCTCTTCCTTTGACCAGCTGTACCACCGTTTCCCCAAAGGCGTGTATATCACCCGGGTGGACAGTAGCAGCGATGCCGCCCTGAAGGGAATCTCTCCCGGGGATATCCTTGTGCAATTTGAAACCACAAGGATTTCTGACACCGACACCCTGGAACAGCTGCTGTATAACCACATTGCCGGTGATACCGTCAGTCTGGTCATTTACCGCAACAACCGAAACTACACCCTGGAAATCACGTTAGGAGAGACGAAATAAGTATGGACACTGTTTTTCAGCAAAGCTTCCCCATTGAATCCGTCCATGTGGATTGCTTCGGCAGAGCCAAAACCTCTGCGCTTTTGTACTTTGCCCAGGAAACCGCCGGCGCCCACTGCGCCCGGCTCGCCCTGGACTATAACACCCTGGCAAAGCAGAATTTGTTCTGGGCGGTGATTCGGAATCGGGTACAAATTACCCGTCTGCCTGTCTTGGGGGAAACCATCACCGTAAAAACCTGGCCCATGCCCACTACCCGATCTTCTTTCCCCCGGTCTACTGTTGCCTGCGACGAAAAGGGCAACGAGCTGTTCCGGTGCATCAGCCTTTGGGTACTGATGGACAAAGAAAGCCGCGCCATGGTCCTGCCGGGAAAAAGCAATATTGCTCTGACCGGTACGCTCCGGGGAGGCGAGCTGACCGCACCCGGCTCTATCGCCCCCAAGCCGTTAGAAAATGCCACGGTCCGCCGTGTTGGCTACACCGAGCTGGACAGAAACGGCCACATGAACAACACCCGGTATTTGGACTGGATTGCCGATTTGTTCCCCAGCCGGTTTCACAAGGCGCATCCGGTGCGGGACTTCACCATCTGTTACTTAAGCGAGATCAGAGAAGGGCAGGAAATTTCCCTGCATTGGCAGGTTTTGGAGGATGCCTGCCTGCAGGTGGATGGCTATCGAGCGGCAGAAAACGACGCAAAAAAACAAACCCGAATTTTCTCCGCGCAGCTTTATTTTTAACAGTTGTTCTGTAAACCAAAATGCAATTTGTTACTTTTTGTCAAAAACAGGGGTTTTCCACCGGCAAGGCTGCTCTCCCAAGGGTTTTCCCCAACCAGTGAGGCATTCCTTTGTGGAAAACCCTGTGGAAAATGTGGAAAACTCTCCGACAAAAATCACAGAAAAACCCCATAATTTTTACGTTATGTAAACTGATATTCCGTCAATGAACTTGACCAAAAACCCCCGATAAGCTGTGAACAAGTCCAGTAAAAACGGACAATAGAAAAAACACCCCCTTTATGGTAGAATGAAAACAGCTACCGTAAAGGGGGATTTTTGTATGGCAAGAGAATATCGACACATTAAACTGTATGAAAAAGAAATATTTGAACTC
>JAZOUW010000039.1:0-21000 GCA_045658385.1 Faecousia sp. | reverse complement strand
ATTGGGCTAACCTCCATTGATGTTGTTTGTAGCGGTTGGCGAACCTGCTACAACTCTATCATTGGAGGTTTTCTTTTTCTACCCATAAGTAGAACTCTTTTTAGTCCACCCGCATAGCGGGTGGTTGCCTTTCTAACGAAAACAAACCCCCGAAACGATGTTTCGGGGGTTATTCTTTACCGTTAAGGAACGCTTCCCTTCAAAGCTGCGTCACATCTGAAAAGAAGGGAAATTTGTGCCAACCAAGGCAAAAACACGTTGTGTTTCGAGGATTTTTACCGCAGGGTGGCGCAAACAAACGCCTTTTCAGACAATTGCTCCTTTGTGGCTTGCGTCCTTAAGCCTTGCCCTCTGCGCCGGTCATGCGGATCTTGCCCATGGCCATTTCCTTGACGGTCTGGATGGGCTTCTTCATGAACATATCAACTGCCAGGTGGTGATTGGGATCGTTGACGGATTCCTTGGTGCCCTCTGCGAAGGAGCAGCAAACGTCGGTGCCGATGTTGAACTTACGCACACCTGCTGCCACAGCAGCCTTCACCTGATCCTCGGGGATACCGGTACCGCCGTGGAGAACCAGCGGCACGCCGCAGGCCTCGCGAATCGCCTTGATCCGGGGGATGTCCAGGTTGGGGGTCTTCTTGTAGTGACCGTGGGCGTTGCCCACCAGAACTGCCAGGCAGCAAACGCCGGTCTGCTCTACGAAAGCCTTGGCTTCCTGGGGATCGGTAAATTCTTCCATTGCCTCGTCATTGACGGAGCCAACGTGACCGATTTCGCCTTCCACGCCAACACCCAGAACAGCGCACATTTCCACAGCGCCCCGGGTCAGCTTGACGTTCTCCTCAAAGGAAAGGGCAGAACCGTCCTGCATGATGCCGGTGTAACCCCAGCGCAGGCACTTGAACACCTCTTCCTTGCCGGCGGCATGGTCCAGGTGCAGACACACGGGAACCTTTGCCTTCTGGGCAGCAGCCAGAGCAATGGGGCTGACATAGTAGCCGCATTCCTGGTTGATCAGGCGGGGGTACAGCTGCAAAATGACGGGAGCGTTCATCTCCTCGGCGGCGTCGATGACGCCCATAACCGTCTCCATATTGTAGACGTTGAAGGAAGGCACGCAGTAGCCACCCTTTTCGGCCATACCGATGATTTCTTGTAATGTAACCAGCATAGTGATTTCTCCTTTATGTGATATTCGTTTTCATAATAGCACAAAAAAACGAGAATGCAACCCCCAAATTATGAAAATAATTTTCATAAACGCAGAATGTATCATGCATTCTGTATTCTGAAAAGCGCAGTTTAACTGCGCTTTTCAGCCTGTGTGCCGAAATAGAAGGACACCACCATGGACACGATGACCATTACATTGTCCGGTGTGATGACCCCTTTCATCGCCAGAATGGCGAACACGGTCACCACCGCCAGGGTCACGATGGTCTTGACTTTTATTAGATTGGCAAGGCTTTTCAGTATGTCGTTCATTATATAACTCCCTTTGGTCGTTTTCGTTGCTGTGTCGCTGCGCGACATTTTAAAATTTGCGAACATTCCGCAATCAAAACCCTCTGTGGCACGGACGCCACAATTATGCATTTCACAAGCCTAGGGCTTGTGGTAGGCTTTCAGGTCTTTGATATCGTGCCGGACTTCGGTCATTTGCCCTTCCAGCTTGAATGTACGTTCAATGAGGTTATTGTGTCTCGACACCTTTTCCTCCAGCTGGGCGATGCGGTACTGGGTCAGCTTCTGGGCGGTGAGGACGCCGAACAGCGACCCTGCCAATGTGCCGGCAAAACCCAACGCCGCAACGATAATTGCTTCATTCATAATGTGTACTCCATGCATTAAGCAGTTCCCCGCAAGGGCCTGCCCTTACAAGGAAAGCAGCTTGCGCCAGGTTTTGTTGGCTGCGGTAATCTCGCCGTCCACCCAACAGCCGCGGTCTTTCTGGAAGGCCTTCACGGCGGCGGTAAATTTCGGTCCGGCGATGCCATCGGCGGCGCCCACCTGCTTGTAGCCAAGGGCGTACAGCTGCTTTTGCACCACCTTCACCAGTGGGTGCGTATCGTTTTTCTCCGCAGATAAGGTGGGTGTCTTTTCCAGGGCGGCCTGCAGGGAGTCTGCCTGCAGAAGTGTTTGCACCTGCAAAGCAAAGCTGCTGACCTGTCGGGTCTTTTTCTGCAAGCCCGCCACCTTGGCGATAGCGTCCACGGTGGCGCAGGCCACCTTTTTGGCATAATCGTCGGTGAGAATCACCGGCGCGTCCACCGCCGAGTCCATGAAGCCGTACTCCACCAGAACTGCCGGCATGTTGGTCAGCAAAAGGGAGTCCAGCGCCTTTTCCTTTAAGGGCTGCGCCCGGTTGCCCTTTAAGCCGCCGGCGGCAATGACAGCTGCGTAGATGGCGTCCCGGAACTTCTTGCCCCCGGCGCTGCCGGGGTAACAGAAGGCCTCTACCCCACCCCCGGCGCCGCCAGCCACGCCGGCGTTGTGGTGGATGTCCAGATACAGGTCTGCGCCCCATTCGTTGGCTTTTGCCGTTCTTTCGGGAATATCGATAAAGGTCTTGCCGGACGTATCGTCGGTGCGCAGGAGCGCCACTTCATAATCCCCGGCGGCCTTTTCCAGATACCGGGCGATCCGGTCGTTTAAGGTCCACTCCCGGGTCTGCTTTTTGTCCAGACCCTTGGGAAGCCGCTTTCCGGGGGTGTTTAAGTAATGTCCGGCGCAGTATGCAATTTTGAACATAGAAAACCTCCTGTGTGTTATATACAAGCTTATGCTTGTGATCGCTGACAGTTGACAGGTGCTTGCAACCTGCCCGACAGGCGTCAACTGTCAACTATTTCTTGTAGGCGTTGGCGTAGGCGTTGGCCACGGCTTTGGTCATGCCTGCGGCTTTGAGCTGGTCTTCCGGGGGGATGTAGCCGGTTTTGGCAATCAAATCCACAATGGCGTTATACAGGGTCTTTTTGTCGCTGGCAGCGTTTTTATAGCTGTCGTACCAGCTGTTATAGCCGTTTTTGTAGGCCTGGGCCGCCCGGTCATAAAGTTCGTCCACCGTGTTCTGCCGGGTCTGTAGCTGCTGCCGGTAGTCGTCGTAGGCAAGCTCCGCCTGGTCCAGCAGCTGGTTATACCGGTCGGTCATCCGGTCGGTCTGGGCGTTGTAGCGGTCCAACGCGCCTGCGTAAAGGGAGGGCATCACATTGCCCAGCTTTTGCAGGTAGCTTTGGTAGCTCTGCTGTCCCAGCGCCTGCCCATAGCTGCTGCCGTAGCCGCCGGTGAGCGCCGCCGCTTTGCCCATGGCGTCCAGCATGGCCAAAGACCCCTGCTGGGTGTACTGGCTGACATACTGGTGATACAGCGGGTCGGATGCCGGGTCATAGGAAAAGCGCTCCCGGTCTGCCTGCTCCTGGGCGAGGGTCTGCAGACGTGTTTCGTAATCTGCCAGAGGATTCTGTACGTCCTGCAAGGCTTTTTCCGCCTCCCGCGCCTGCTTGAGCAGGTCCTGATAGGTCTTGTCCTTGGACGCGTCGTAGCTGGAGGCGACGGTTTTTTGGGTCTGCTTTTTGGTTTCCTTCTGGGTGGTTTTGGTCAGCGCCGCCCAGGTGTTTTTGCCC
Organism: Faecousia sp.; assembly: GCA_045658385.1. GTDB lineage: Bacteria > Bacillota > Clostridia > Oscillospirales > Oscillospiraceae > Faecousia. Next base: position 17,374 of record JAZOUW010000039.1, on the reverse strand, counting down.
AGAATACCGTCCACCGTGAGGCCGTTGGCCTTCTGGAACTGCTTCACCGCCGCCTGGGTCTTTTGACCGTAGATACCGTCAACGACAAGGCCGTAGCCGCCCTTTTCGTTGAGCAGCTTCTGGGCGTAAAGGGTGTCGGTTTTATTGTAATAACCGGTGCTTAATTGGGCGCGTTTTGCCATAGGCGCACCTCCTTATAGAAATGAAAATGAGTCGGAAGATAAGATGGTCAGGCTGTCGCCGGCTGCGCCGGAAACCGTCAGTCTGCCATGGGGCTGGGGCAGCGCCGGGACAGTGCCGGTCCGGACCAGACAGCCATCGCCGGTAAGCGTCCAGCTCTCCAGCACCGCAACGCCGCCCACGCAGCCAAAGACCAGAAAGTTCTGACGTTCCCCCATATAGTCAAACTCTTCAAACCGGCTTTGCACCGTCAGCTCTCCGGCATCGGTCCACACGTGGGTCTTTACAGTAGGCATATCCTTTACCGCCGCAAAGAAGCCCTGATAGCGCTCCCGGTAGGCATCACTGATTTCCGTGGAGCGAATCATCAGCGGCCGCAGCTGGGAAAAGAGCAAATGCACATCGCCCAGACTCCAGCTGCCGGCGGTGGAGGCGGCTGTGTTTTGGGAAAGGTCGTCCAGCAGCCAGTTGAGCTGGTTTGCCAGCTGATACAGATAGCTGCGCATCTGCTGCAGCTGGTCAGCGGGATTCCCGGCGTGGATGCTGGGAAGGCGTATCTTTTGGCTCATAGGCGGTCACTTCCTTTTTCCAGGGTCTTGGTAAAGCTGTAAATCTCCACTGCCCCCTGCCCCTCAATGCGCAGGGCCATGGTGTCGCAGCGCCGGGGGTGGACGAGTATATCGAAGCTGCCCAGTCCCTGACCCTGCACTTTCTGCAGTCTGTTCCACTGATTGCCGCGGTTGTAGCGGACATACAGGGTCGCCTGCTTTCCCTCCTCCAGCGCCATGCGCACCGTCAGCCGGGACAGATATTTGGCATCCGGCATGGAAAGGCCGATATCGCCGGTCTGAACAAACCAGTGGAAGGCCTCCTCCTTGTCTCCGACGGTGCCGTTTAAAGCCAGTATCTTTTTGTCGGTCATGGCGTAAAGCTCCTGCCCCCAGGTACAAAAGGCGTTGACCTTCAAATCGTCCTGCTTGTGCCACATGCGCTTGTCCGTATCGTAGACGAACAGATGCCACTGTCCGTTCAGCGCCATGGAAATGTAGTACTTGCTGCCGAAGGACCCGGCCACCGCTTCTGCATAGCCGTTTTCCCCCAAATCCCGGGAGACCTCCGCCGGCAGGGAGCCGTCGTAGGCGCAGATGCCGTTTCTTGCCTTGTAATAGAGGGTTTCGCCCACGATGGCAAGGCTTTTGTGGCAGCCGGTCTGCACGCCCCGGCAGGGGGTGTCGGTGACGGAGTGGGCGCCGGATTCGCTGATGTAGACCTTGTGGAGCATATTCTCTTTGAAGAAGATGGGGTGGTCCAGATGGGTGATTGCCCCGGTAAAGGGTCCGTCACTGCCCAGATTCAGCACCGCCGAGTCGGTGGAAATGCCCATAAAACAGCCGAAGTTTTTAAAGTCGCCCAGCTTGGAGCAGTAGATTTCGTTGACGAAATTACCGTTTTCATCCTCACCGTAGCGGCAGCCCCACAGCCGGTTGGCGCAGACGGTGGCATAGTCCAGCTCCGGCAGGGTACGGCTGATGACAACGGCATCGGTGGTGGTGATGCTTTTGCTTACCAGACCCGGCACAACGATGTAGTCCTCGCCGGTCTGCCACACCACCGCAGCGCCGTTCAGGCCGGCGGCATCCGACCCGAAGCCGGAAAGGGTAACGCCGTCATACTGGGAAAAGCCTTGCTGGATTCCCGCGCCCTGAATACGCACGTAGGTGGTGCTCACCGTCACCCACGCCCCAGCGCTTTCCGACCACTGCTTTAAGCTTTTGGTCTGGCTGTCCATCCACAGCTGACCGTCGGTGGGGCCGGATGGTTTGGTGGACGCGATTTTGCCGTAATCCCCACCGTCAGCCTTGCACAAAGAAAGGGTCACTTCCCCGCCGCCGGAGCGCCAGATGTTTTCCATGCTGCCAAAGGTATAATCGCCCTGGCTGGTGATATGCACCCAGACCTTGTCCGGGAAAATCAGTACATACGCGCCCATGGACACCATCTGCTTTTCGCACTGGTACTTGCCGGGCACGTACTGATTGCAGCTTTTCGCCCGGTCACAGCCGGTGCAAACGGTGCGCAGGGTAAGGCCCTCCACCAGTGTGTCGTTTACATAGAAGAACGGACCGTCCACATGGCAAACCCCATCCTTGGCAATGATGCCCCAGGGGCATTGCAGGGTGCGGAATGTACTGCGCTTTTCCCGGCTGCAAAGCACCGGGTAGTGGTCGGCTGTCATGTTCTTCATGTCGTAGAACTGATTTTCCGGGATACGCAGGTTGTGGTTATAGCCCATAAAGGTGTCCACAGTTGTCCGGGAAGCCGGCGGATTTTTCAAAAAGGGATAGCGCATAAAGCCTCCTTTGGTCAGGTAAATTGCTTGGTGTTTTTGGGCAGCGCCCCGGTGCGGTTGCAGTAGTCGGCGTAGCGCTGCCAGGCGGCCCGGAACATGGCGTTGGCGTTGTTAAAGCGGGTAAAATCGCCGTTTGCGTAGTCGACTCTGGACTCCAGATAGAAACCGTAGGTATCATCAAAGGGCGCAGGTATCTGCAACACGATTTCCGGCTTGGTATTCTGGTCATAGCCGACAAATTGGTCATCGCCGAACAGCAGCCGCCGGGTCAGGACATCCAGCTCCGACAGCCAGCGGATTTTCTGGTCCATGGAACAGGGATTGTTCTTTTGGATGTCCAGATTTGTGACAGCTTCTATTAAGGTCATGGTAACCCTCCTTCGTCGTGGAATGGGAAATAAGGCGTTTCCCCTTATTGGGAGAGCATCCGGTCCATATGACGGTGGCAGGTCTCCTTTGCCCGGGCGGACCGTTCAAGCTCCTCCGCCACATACCGGGGCACCAGGGACTCCTTGCCCCTGGGCAGCAGGTAGTTGACACCGTTGACGCTCACAAACAGATTGGGGTCTTCGTTGGAAAGGCCTCTGGGAATAAATACGCTTACGCGGTTATCTTCTTTCATGGATACCTCCGTTTTTTGGTTGATAGTTGATAGTTGACAGTTAGGAGGCTGTTTGAAGCTTGACAGCCTGCGCTTCTGAATCGTGACGACCGTTGCGGTTATACGAAGGGGCGTATTCTCCGGACTGTCCGCAGCCCCTGCTTACTCTGTGTAGCGGTAGTTACACTGGTCCACGGCAGAGAAGGAGCTGCAGCTCATCGCCGCCACGATGCGCTCGGGATACAAAATGGTAGCGCCGTTGGTCTCCAGCTTGTAGCCCACGGTGGAATACTGGTTCAGCGGGCCGCCGATCTCGCTCTTGTCGTGGACGATCATCTCCAGCGCGCCGCCCTCGGGGTCGATGATGCCAAAGGCATCCTTGCCGAAGAAGTAGGTGACATAGCTGACCGTGCTGTCCATATTCTGGTAGTTATCGCCAATGACCGGGGCGAAAACGTTTTCAATGAAGCGGCAGCCGTGGAGCTCGCCGATTTCGCCGTTGAAGATTTCCTTGGCGGCGCAATACTTGTGGGCCTCGATCCATGCCTGGCTCTTGCGCAGATCGTGGGCGACGCTGGGGTGGATCACCGCCACATACTTGCCGTCGATGGTAGGCACTCTGTCCTTGCGCAGCTTGGTGGCAATCTTGGCGACCATGTCTGCAGTCAGCAGGCTGACCGCCGCGGCATTGGCCTGCAAATCGCCGGGATTGTCAGGGGAATTCACATACGCACCGGTTTCGGGATGGATGTTGTCGCAGTAGAACACGTTGGTGTTGGTCATCAAAGCGTCCCGGATGAGGGTCTCCTGGGTCTCGGCGGCGGAAGCGCCCATTTCCTCGGTCGCGCCCAGAATGATGTCATCATAGGCGTGGAGCTCCAGCTTATCGGAAATGGCGGCGTAGGTGCCATACTGCTCGATGGTGCCGGTTTTGGTGCTCATGCCGAACTTCTGACCGGTGGGGATGACACCTTCCTCCAGCTTGGAAGCCTTGGCAAAGGTGTTCCACTTGCGCCATTCCACAGTGGTGCCGTTGCCCCCGGGCAGACCCTGGCGCTTGGCAAACTGGGCGTAAATCATTTCACGCTTGGCGTTTTCCAGCAATTCCGTGTCGTAAAAGTCCTTCAGCGCAGCGGACAAGGCGGTGGTGCTTGCCTTCTCGCCGGTGGTGGCATTGACGGAACCTGCGGTGGTGTTAACAACACTGCCTGCATCGGCAAACAGCTGCAAAAACATAATGTTATTCATAATAAAACCTCCAATTGAATTAAGAATGAAAGGTTAAGAATTGTGTCTAGCTTTGGTCTGTGGAAACAATTCTTCCTTCCCCATTGGACTTGGTCAATGGGGATAAACCTTCTGTCCTCTGGCGGCGGCCTGGCGGATTTGCTTTTTCAGGGCATTTCGCTGCGCATCGCTTGCGTTGCGGTAATCAAAGGTGGTCACCGCCGGAGCGTGAACAGCTACGCCGTTTTCCTCCGGACGCAGGCTGCCGGAGCGAATGGCATTGGAGATTTGCGCCATGGTCTGGGCGGCGGCGTCCGCCTGCAGGGCTTTCCGGTGAACGGTGTAGTAGGCGTCCTGCAGACCGATTCCCACATTGGGGGCGGTCAGCCGCACAAAGGCCGGATTTTCCAGCTCCTTTTCCAAATCAAATTCCGGCATTTCCTGCTTCAAAAGCTGCGCCTGCTGCCACAAATTCTGAAAGTGGCTCTGTAAGGCCTGATCTTCCTGCCGGAAGGCATTCTCCTTTTCCAGCTGCTCCAGCCGGGAAAGCTTGCGGGCAATGTCCACCGACACCCCCAAATCCTCCGCCTTTTTGGCGTAGAACCGGTCATCGCCGGTGACTGCCCGGGTCAGGGCGTCGTAGTCGGGGGTATCCTCCGCCAGGCCGTAGGCCTGGGACAGGGTACGCAGCGCCGGGGTAAGCTTTTCCAACGCCGCCTGGGCGTTTTTGGCGCTTTTCAGGCGATTGCGTACCATTTCCTGCATACGCCGGCTGAACTCCGGGTTGGTCTTGACTTCTTCCCAAGTCATTTGCGCCCGGGGCGCTTGCTGCGTATTTTCCTGCCCGGCGGCGGCAGCTTCTTCGCCCGACGCCTCTGCCTGCACGTCTGCAAACAGCTGCAAAAGCATGATGTTTTCCATAATTCCTCCTCTGTTACTTAAGGTAACGAATCTTTCATATAAATTGATAGCTGCTCGCTGCGGTATTTCCCTTTGGGAAAGGTTTTTAACACGGACAGTCCGTCCGTACAGGCAATCCGTCGGCACATCAACTATCAACTATCAACTACAAAACACACCTGTTTTGGATAAAGCCGTTGCAGCAGGGAAAACCCCTGGCAAACGGTGTCAAACATCAGCGTGGTAACTTCTGCCATGCCCGGCTTTGGGGTGCAGGCGATTTCCGCCGCCCCGGGGGCGGTAAGCAGCGCCGGCTTTTCGGCGTTTTCCTGCAGGCAAAGGTCTGCAACATTTGCCCCCAGCGTCAGCGTCAACGCCGACACCGCCGCGCAAACCGGGTCTTTGCCGTATTCCCCCGCCCCGGCGTGACCGGAAACGGTCACGCGAAAGGCATTGCGATAATAGGTAATTGTTACCATCGTTCCTCCAATAAACAATTAAGCATCCGGTCAAATCATTCTTAACGCTTCATTTCACCGCGGTGCCGCCACATTGGCCGCTTGCGCTCTGGCCTTCTGCACGACGGCATGTTCCTGCTTTTTGGTGCCGGTGATGGCGTCTGCCTCTGTCAGGTGGATGTCCTCTGCCGACCTTGCCACCGCCATTTGGTTTGCGGCCCGGTTCTGACTTAACCACTGCATCACCGTGTCCTTCTGGTCAAAGTCCATCATCTGCAGACACAGCATCGCCTGGTCGGCAAGCCGCGGGTCAAAGAATCCCAGCTTAAAGAACTGCAGCGCCAGCTCGTTTTGGGCGACCTTGGTGTAGACGCTGCGCTTTTGGGCGGAAATCCTGATGTCGAACACCGGCAGGCGGTAGCCCATGTCCTGATTCTGGGGCTGTAGACCTTCGTTGGTGTAGGTGATAAACGCCGGCGCGCCGAACTGCCCCACAATGCGAAACTGCCGGGGCATCTGGTAGAACTGGCGAATCAGGGCGATACAGATCTCCACCACCTGACCAAACGCCCGGTAGGCGCTTAAAGTGGAATCCCGGCTGCCCTTGCCGGCAGCTTCCTGCAACGCGGCGATGGCAGATGCTGCGGTGACCCCGGAGGTCACCGCACCGGTGCTGGCCTCGGTGTTGCCGCTGGTCTGGCGCAGCTCGTCGATGGTCCGGTCCAGAAGGCTGATGTAGTTGCCGTCTAACGGACTGTGCTCAATGCGCCGCAGGGTCGCCTCGTCCACGTTGCCGCTGACCTGCACCAAAGCGCGCTCCAAATCCAGAAACTGACTTTCGTCCACGTTGCCGTCAATGCGGCTAAAGTACCGGGGCACCGCCCCCACCCGGGCATTGCGGACAAAGGCGGTTTTTAAAAGGTCGATTTCCGTCTGGGGGTTGCGGCAAAGGTCCACAAAGCCGTAGCCGCAGACGCTGCCCTCGATGGGATACAGGGTATCAAAAACAAAGGGGTACTTGCCGTGGTCGTAAAGACCGGCCTCGGCGGGGGCGGGCTTGGGATTGCCGTAAATGTCCACGCCCGGGGCAAAGTCGTTTTCCGTGGCGTAGAGCACCGTATCCTCCACGAACTTGCAGTAATGGAGCTTGCCCGCTTTGCGGTAGTACACGTCAATGACGGTGGCCTTGTCCGTATCGTTTATGCTGTCATCGTAGAGAAACCGGGCAGAAACGAAGGTATTTCCCTTCAGCCTGCCCTCCAGCCGGGGGTAGGTCTGCAGCAGCTGCTCCTTGCTTTGCAGCTCCGTGTGGAAGACGTAGCGGCTTTTCTGGATATCCGTGATTCCCGGCTCCCAGTAGAGGTTGAGCAAGCTCACCCTTTCAATGGCGATATCCCCCAGACCGTTTAACCGGGAAGCGTCCCAGACCACCTTGTAAACGCCGGTACCGGTCTTTAATTTCTGCCACATCACATCGGAGTAGGTCTGCTCAAAGCGGTTCTGCTCCAAAAGGCAGGGAATGATTGCCGAAAGCTTTCGCGCCTCCGGCACATCTGCCTGCTCCCGGGGCAAAATGTTGGGCTCGGGATAGCTTTCCACCGCGTCGGCATGCTTGCTGACGATGACGTTGTGCAGCCAGCCGGAGCGACTGGCAAAGCCTTCTGCCCGGGTCGCGCCGTCGCGAACTTCCTCGGCGGTGTTGCGCAGCTTCCACCAGTTTTCGCTGGAGATGATGCGTCTTTCCGTATGGGCCTTTCCCGATTTGTACTGCTGCAGGACCTTCAAAAGGTCCTTGATTTGTTCCTCCCCGATAGGAAGGACAGTCGTTTCTTCCATAAAAACCTCCAAATTTAATTAAGAATGCATCATTTGGTCTATCTTCGGTTTGGCAAATCATTCTTCATTCTTAACTTTTTAGCGGGTCGATGACGAATGTAGGCTCCGGTGTCCGGGAAATCGGCGCCACCGGTCTTGCCATGCACAGATACCGCCACTCGTCGGCAATGTGATCCTCCTGCGCCGTGTTCAGGTCCTCCTGCCTGGTTTCGTCGAACTGCAGCGCCGGCACAGTCCGCAGAAATCCCTTGCAGGTATCGAATATGTAGCACCGGGGATAGCCGTTTTCGTCAAACTGCAGCCGGTAGTGGCACTGCATCCAGCCGGGTATCCGCTGATGGTCGCCGGGGGTAAAATAGATTCCCTGCTCCATAGCTGTATCCGCAACGCTTTTGCCCCGGCTGGCGTCCCAGATAGCCGGGTCGGCAACGCCGAAAATCTGCCTGCCCTTTAAACAGGGATGCTCCTTTTCCAGCCGGGCAATTTCCGCAAACTGCCGTTCCGGCGTCCACTTGACCCCCTGATCCGGCGTTCCGGTGCAGCCGTACAGCTCCAAAATCCGGTACATCGTACCCTCCGGATCCATGGCCCACCAGCCGCAGGAGAAGGGCTTTGCGTAGCCAAAATCGTAGCTGCGGTAAATGCGCCAATGGCGGGGGATGTCAAAAGGGGCAATGGTGTGGGTAAAGCGCCTCTGGCTTTTGGCCTGCTCCGGGGAAATGCCTGCCTTTTGGCACATTTCCGGGTCTGGCGTCAGGCGAAATTCCTCAAAAAACTGCCCCTGAAAGATATCCCACTTGCCGTACAGCCACGCCTGCTTGAGCTTGTCCGGCAACGCCTTCAGCTGGGCGATATACCCCGGCTGATGGCGCATCAGGGCGTGATTGTCCGTGACCAGACTCTGAATAAAGGTGTAATCGTCAGGGTTTTCTCCCGGCTCGTAGCGCCGGTCTATGAAAATCCGCTTGATATAGCTATGCCCCTGCCCGCCGGGGTTGCAGGTGTAATACACCCGCTTGGGAAAATCGTTGACACCCCGCAGGCAGGCGGTGATGGTCTTCATCTGATACTCGGAAAGCTGGGTAGCCTCGTCCAGAAAGATAACGTCATACTCCACGCCCTGAAGCCGGTCCAGGTCCGCATCCTTGGCGCAGTAGGAAAACTGCACCGTGCTGCCGTTGCAGAAGGTGAGCTTTTTATCCCGGTCGTGATAGCCGGCAGCCCCCAAAAGCTCTGCGCGCAAAAGGCTGATGTGGTTGTTCATCAGCTCCGGATAGGTACGCCGCACAATGAGGATTCGAATCCCCGGGTACGTTAGCGCCAGCAGCTTTGCTTTGGTCCGGACCGCCCAGCTTTTGCCGCCGCCTCTTGCGCCGCCGAATCCAACATGTCGGCTGTCTGCCCTCAGAAAAAGCATTTGCTTTTCCGACGGTCTTTCAATTTGGATAATCGTTTTTGTCATATACCGTTCCTTTTTCCGTCGCGGCGGTACGCCCCATTTGCGGCGTCCGCCATCGTACCTGCGGACGTATTCTCCGGATTTCCCGCAAACACAATGAAGCATGAATCATTCTACGGCTTTGCAAAGCATGCTCGCCTCTTAATTCCCCAAATCCTCCAGCTCCGGCGCAATCTTAACAATGATGTTCGGCGCATCTGCGGCATCGTTTTGCAGATCCCGAATGTCCTTGAGCGTGGAGGAAATATGCTTTGCCGCCTGGGGGGTCAAATCCGCCCATTGGGTATCCTCCAGCCTGCATTTGACCTTTCGCAGGAGCAGCTGGGCCACCTGCTGAATTTGTTCCTGGTCAGCCACACCGCCGCCCCCTTTCTTTGCTACCATTTTACCCCGGGAAGCGTCCATCCGGTAGACCCCCCTACACCCGCCGTCAATCTCCCTTGCGGGAACTTATCCTCCGGACTGTCCGCAAACATAACGCAAATCATTTTGAACCCCTGCGAATATCTGTCTGTGCAGGGACGAACAGCCTTAAGAAATCTTCAAGCCTATGCGACTTGGCGGCGACATAACTGTTTTGCGTTTGTCTTCAAATATCGTACTGATATTTCAGATTGAGCATTTTCGCCACCATACAGCCGGTCCACTTCTCCCGGCAAAAGGTCTTTTTATAATTGCTTAACTGCGCCTTTGTGGCAAACCCCAAATGCAACCCGCAGCCTTCTTCGACCCCTTCGCAGTGGATGGATTGAACCCCATCTTTGCGATAATACGGACACTGCACATAGGTATCTTCTTTTTTCATAACGCAAACCTTTCCTAAATTCTTACAAGATGGGGTTCTTTATCTGCGCTCCTGTTGCGGTGCCAGGGGGTCTCCTTGTCGGTAAATCGACTGCGTTGCCCACCGACCGCGGCCACGCGCTCCCCTCCCTCCCCCTGCCACCGGCAGCGGTCGGGTCGCTTCCCATCTTTACGGTAATACGGACACTCCACATATGTATCTTCCTTTTTCATAACATCGACCTTTCCTTTTCCAATCAATCATTTGTTCTGTCTCCGGCTTGGCAAAGAATCCTTAACGCTCAATTCTCTTTCAGCATTCTTTGAATGTTCTCCAGCTCCGCCGGACCCAGCACACCGCTTGCGCCCATGGGTACGCCCTTGGGCGGGGGCAGCTCGTCCTCCCACCGTTGCTGGGAAAGCCAGGTAGCCGGATTGGGGATAAACTGGCCGTTATCCCGGGTCCACTGAGCGCTTCGGGATTGCATTTTCACCGCCCGCACCAAATCCTCCACCGGCACGGTTACCTTTTCAAAGGCCTTCATTGCATCTTTCTTTCCAACCTTTTTGGGATAAATTCTCCAAAAATCCGCGAACCCCAACCGGCTGTCCGCCGGACAGCCCTCTACCTCGACCTCTTTCTCTACCTCGACCTCTTTCTCTACCTCGACCTCTTTCTCTTTCTCTACCTCTTTCTCTACCTCTTTCTCTACCTCTTTCTCTACCTCTTTCTCTACCTCTTTCTTGCAGTGGGTATCCGGTGGATGTCCGGTGGCTGTCCAGTGGGTATCCAGTTGCTTTCCATTCGACTTGTACGCGCCCATCGCTTTACGCAGGGCCGTCTCCAGCACCGGCATAATCAGGGTAATCGCCACCGCCGCCTCCCCGCAAAGAGTCTCCGGCTTCGGCTTTTCGCCGTTCAGCGCATAGCGGCAAATGGCATCGTACACATCTGCCCGGGCGGACTTTCTGCGAATGTGCTTCACCGCATCGTAGAAGGACCGGTAGAAGGTAAACTGCTTTCGCTTCATAAACGCACCTCCGTAAACTGCTTTCGCTTCATAAACGCACCTCCGTTTTTCGTTGATTATTATTCGGCTGTTTCAAACTTGACAGCGTGTGCTTCTGAATCGCAACAACCGCTACATATACAGGGACTTATCCTCCGGACTGGCGGTTTTCCGGTTTGAAATACGATACAGGCTGCAGCATAAAAGGTATGCGTTTGCAGTTCGTACCGGGCAGGCGCCTGTCAGCTGTCAACCAAACAGCAAACTGCCATCGCCTGATTAGGACAACAGGTCATCAGAAAAGCCGGTATGCATCTCCACGCATTCCTCACAGGCCACTCCGCTTAACCCAAAGGGCGCCAAATCCAGATATGTCTCTGAAGGAAGCGGCTCGTCACAGCAAGCGCACCGGGGCAGCCGCAGCCGCCGGGCAGTCTGGCGCAGCTGCCGCAAATCCTCCTCTTGCCAAGGCTCCATATACTCTTACCTCCTTTCAAGCTTGATGTTTTCCAACCCGGTACAACCACTGCATACCCATGTAAAAGGAATCATTAAGAATTTGCTGTATCATCAGCCTGGCAAATAATTCTTAAGTTTGCGCGCTTCCGCATGCAACTGTACCACTTGTTGGACACATCCCGGTCTACAATATCCTTGTCCCGGACAAATTGTCCAAAATGCTTTACTTATCTGCACAAAATTCTTGACAAATACAGTTGTTTGTACTAAAATAAGGTTGTCCACCCGCCTTTCGTACAAAGGTTTGTACTCAACACCCCCAGAGTAATACAAACTTTTGTACTTGTCAAGTGGCAAAATACAGAATTTTGTAATTTTGTATAATATATACAAAAGAAGGTACTCAAAATGGCAGATATGTATAAAAAGATAGAAGGACTTCTGGCGCAAAAGGGTATCTCCGGCGCGAAAATGAGTGCAGATCTGGGCATGAGCCGCAGCTTTATGACCGAACTGCGCAAGGGTCGGGCGAAAAGCGTAAAGATAGAGACCGCCCAAAAGATTGCCGACTACTTTGGGGTAACCCTCGGGGAGCTTTTGGGTGAAGAATCCGCCCCCAGCGGGCATACAATCAGCGATGCAGACATAAAATTCGCCCTTTTTGGGGGCGATGGGGAAATTACCGACGAGATGTATAAGGAGGTCCGGGAATTTGCCCGGTATGTCAAGCATCGGGAAAGGAACAAATAATGGAACTTCCCTCCCTCTATGATTTTGCCAGGAAACAGAGAATAGAGGTACTGCGTCACCCCCTGCCCCGGAACGGATCCATGTCACTGATGACGGACACCGGAGACTGCTACATCGGCATGGACGATGGGGTGATGGACGGAAACGTACGGGAGCGCGTGCATCTGGCCCATGAGCTGGGACATTGCGCCACCGGCAGCTTTTACAATATTTACGCAAAGGCCGACAGCCGCCAGCGGCACGAAAACCGGGCCGACAAGTGGGCAATCCGCCGGCTGGTGCCGGTGCAGGCGCTGGACGATGCGGTAGCCGACGGCTGCACGGAGCTTTGGGCGCTGGCGGAGCGCTTCGGGGTCACCGAAAGCTTCATGCGCAAGGCGGTGTGCTACTATGTCCACGGCAATCTGGCAACAACCCTATACTTTTGAGAAACCCCGGCAGAGCCTTATCCTCTGCCGGGTTTTCAAAAGTATCATGAAAACGGTCGCAATTGCGGCCGTTTTTATTGACAGCTTGCCTTGTTTATGGTAAACTGCAAAGTGGAGAAGAATGGACGATTTCAACCGCCCACGGCCGTCATTTTGGCAGCCTGAAAAGGAGTGTTTTATTATGAAAAAGACGATTTTTACCGGCGCAGGCACAGCCCTCATCACCCCCTTAAACGAGCAAGGTGTGGACTACCCCGCCCTGGAAAAGCTGATTAACTGGCAAATTGACCAGGGCATCAACGCGCTGATTATCTGCGGTACCACCGGTGAGGGCTCCACCCTTTCTGACGAAGAGCACAAGCAGGTGCTGGAGTTCTGCCTGAAGATTGCCAACCACCGTGTGACCATGGTGGCAGGTACCGGCTCTAACGACACCAATTACGCGATCAAGCTGGGTCAGCATGCCTGCGAGCTGGGCTACGATGCCCTTCTGGTCATCACACCTTACTACAATAAGGCCACCCAGAACGGTCTGGTGCGGCACTTTACCGCCATTGCCGACGCGGTGACCAAGCCTATGATTTTGTATAATGTTCCCTCCCGCACCGGCGTGAACATTGAGCCTGCCACCTACGCCAAGCTGGCAGACCATCCCAACATCTGCGCCATTAAAGAAGCCAACGGCAATATCTCCAAAATCGTGGAGACCTTTGCCCTGGTGGGGGACAAGCTGGACATCTATTCCGGCAATGACGACCAGATCGTACCCATCATTGCCTGCGGCGGCAAGGGTGTTATTTCCGTTTTGTCCAACCCTCTGCCTGCAGAAACCGCCCGGATGTGCCGACTGGCGCTGGACGGTGACATTGCCGGGGCAATGGAATTGCAGAAGAAATACCTGAAGCTGGCAAACGCCCTGTTCTGCGAGGTCAACCCCACCCCGGTGAAGGCGGCCATGGCAAAAATGGGCTTTTGCGAAAACTACCTGCGGCTGCCGCTGATTCCTCTGGAAAAGGGCCATGAGGACCTGCTTTTTTCCGCCATGGAGGATGCCGGCTGCCTGTAACTTCGTAACGCAAAGCGCCTAACAGGCGGATGTGAGCATCCGCCCCTGCGCATATTTACCGAACAACGCCGCGGGGACTTATCCTCCGGACTGTTCGCAAAATTAACGAATCATTCAGACTGAAGAATTGCTGTATCGCCGCCAATGGCGACACAACCGATTTTCATTCTTAATTACAAAAAGAGGAACGTATATGAAACTGATTATCAATGGTGTAGGCGGCCGGATGGGCAATGCGCTGACGGCCATGATTCAAAACAGCCCCGACATCACCCTTTGGGGGGCGGTGGACGCCTTTGTGCAGGGGGAGAACATCGTGGCTTCGCTGGACAAGTGCGCCCCGGGGGCAGACTGCATCATCGATTTTTCCAACCATACCGCCACCCGGGAACTGATGGACTATGCGGTTACCACCGGCACGCCGGTGGTGGTCTGCACCACCGGTCACACGGAGCAGGAGCTTTCCCTGATTACCGCCGGGGCAAAGCATATCCCGGTATTTCACAGTGGCAACATGTCCGTAGGCATCGCCCTTTTGACGAAGCTTGCCAAACAGACCGCCCGGATGTTTCCCGAGGCGGACATTGAGATTGTGGAAAGCCACCACAACCAGAAGCTGGACGTACCGTCCGGCACAGCCTTAATGCTTGCCAAAGCGGTGCAGGAAGCCCGCCCGGACAGCCGGTTTTTGATTGGCCGTCATGAAAACGGCAAGCGCAAAAAGCAGGAAATCGGAATTCACTCTTTGCGCATGGGCAATACCGTAGGAATCCATGAGGTCATCGTCAACACCGGCAACCAAATCATCCGGTTAAAGCACGAGGCCCAGGACCGGGCGCTGTTTGCCGAGGGCGCGCTCACCGCCGCCGCCTGGCTGACCCAACAGCCGGCAGGACTTTACGACATGAAGGATATGGTAAAATGATACGCATTGGAATCGTAGGCTACGGCAATTTGGCCAAGGGCGCTGAATGTGCCATTGCCCAAAATGAAGATATGACCCTTTCGGCAGTATTTACCCGCCGGAATCCGGAAACGGTAGCCATTCAGACCCCGGATGTGCCGGTGGTAGCTTTAAAAGATATTTCCCTGTGGAAAGGAAAGCTGGACGTACTGCTGCTTTGCGGCGGCAGCGCCACGGACCTGCCGGAAATGACCCCCCGGCTGGCAAAGGACTTCACGGTGGTGGACAGCTTTGATAACCACAGCCAAATCCCCGCCCACTATGCCAAGGTAGACGCAGCCGCCAAAGCCGGCGGCAACATTGCCGTCATAGCCACCGGCTGGGACCCGGGTCTGTTCTCCTTGAACCGGTTGTACGCCAACGCGGTTTTGCCCCGGGGCAAGGACTATACCTTCTGGGGACGGGGCGTCAGCCAGGGTCACTCTGACGCGGTGCGCCGTATCGAAGGCGTAGCCGACGCCCGGCAGTACACCATTCCGGTGGAGCAGGCGTTGGAGAAGGTCCGCAGGGGTGAAAACCCGGAACTGACCACCCGGCAAAAGCATACGCGCTACTGCTACGTGGTAGCCAAAGAAGGCGCAGACAAGGCCCTGATTGAAAAGACCATCAAGGAAATGCCCGCCTACTTTGCCGATTATGATACCACCGTGGAATTCATTTCCCAGACGGAAATGGACAGCAACCACAAAGGTCTCCCCCACGGCGGTCACGTGATCCGCACCGGCGTTACCGGCATGGACGGGGAGTATCCCCAGACCATCGAATACACCTTGAAGCTTGCGTCCAACCCCCACTTTACCGCCAGTGTTCTGGTAGCCTGCGCCCGGGCGGCCTGCCGGATGGCAAACCGGGGTGACATTGGCTGCAAGACCGTTTTCCACATTGCCCCCATCGACCTCATCGCCGCCCCCGAGGAGCAGCTTTTAAAGCAAATGCTTTAATCGATGAAGAATTGATGTGTGGCCGTTGGCGACGAATGAAAATCGTTTGCCACAGCAAACACCGCCAAGCTTAATTATCTTTCATCCCATTCTTACCGCTTCATTAAGGAAGAACACTATGTTATACGAAAATCTTTCCGTAAATGAACACGCTCACCTGACCTTTGCCGGTTGCGACACCGTCGCCTTGGCAAAGGCTTTTGGTACACCCTTATATGTAATGGACGAAGACGCCATTGCCCGCCGCTGCCGCCTGTATAAGACGGCGATGGAAGCCCACCTGCCCGCCGGTTCCCGGCCGCTGTACGCCAGCAAGGCCTTAAGCTGCAAAGCCATTTACCGGATTATGGCCCGGGAGGGCATGGGCATTGACGTGGTGTCTGTAGGCGAAATCCACACCGCCAAAGAAGCTGGCTTTCCCATGGAAAACGCCTTCTTCCACGGTAACAGCAAGACGGAATCCGCCATTGCCTACGCCATGGCCCAGGGGGTAGGCTGGATTGTCTGCGACAACGCCCAGGAGCTGGAGGTCATCAACCGGCTGGGCAAGTCCCAAAAGGTGCTTTTGCGGCTGACCCCGGGCATTGACCCCCACACCCACGCCAAAATCAGCACCGGACGTGTCGACTCCAAGTTCGGCGCAGCCATTGAAACCGGGCAGGCAGAAGCGCTGATCACCCTTGCATTAGGACTGCCCAACGTGGATTTGCAGGGTTACCACTGCCACATCGGCTCCCAGATTTTTGAGGCAACGCCGTTTCTGGACGCGGCGAAAATCATGCTGCGCTTTGCCGCCGAGATGCAAAGAAAGCACAGCTACTGCCCCAAAGTCTTGAATTTAGGCGGCGGCATGGCAGCGCGGTATAAAGACACCGACCCCAAAATAGACTACAGCGAAAACATTGCCGCCATCGGCAAGACCGTAGCCGAAGTCTGCGGACAGGAAAACCTTCCCGTCCCCGCCATTTACATGGAGCCGGGCCGGAGCATCGTAGCAGAATCGGGCATCACCGTCTACACCGTCACCGGCACCAAGCATATCCCCGGCTTTAAGGATTACGTGGCGGTAGACGGCGGCATGGCGGACAACCCCCGGTATACCTTATACAACGCCCCCTACACGGTGCTGCCCGCCGGCAACATGACCGCCCCGGCAACCACCGCCTATACGGTAGCGGGCATGTGCTGTGAAAGCGGCGACATTTTGCAGGAAGACGTGTATTTGCCGGAAATGAAGCCGCAAGACATCCTCGCGGTGCTGACCACCGGCGCGTATAACTACGCCATGTCGTCCAACTACAACCGGATTCCCCGCCCCGCCTTGATCATGCTGGGCAAAGACGGTCCTTACGTGGCAGTCCGCCGGGAAACCGTGGAAGACCTGCTCCGTTACGACACCTGAAAAAGAGGAAGCGAAGAAAGACGCGCTGTAAGGAAGTTGTCACCCTTTTGCTTTTGTAATCATAAAAAACGGCGGCAAGGAAACTGTTTTCCTTGCCGCCGTTGGTTTTATCTCGGTTTTTATCTCAACAAAACAAATGACACTTTACACAAAGGCTGTGAAAGTGTCATAGTGGGTTACATGCTTTGAGAAAGGTAAATACTTGCCGAAAAAACAAGTTTTCTTTTTCGGTTGGTAAAGTTATATTGAAACCTTATGGTTTCAGTGATATTCTATTCGCCATTTAAACTGCCCGAAGGGCAATATCACTATGCGTAGCATAATATAACTGCGAAGCAATATCACTCGCCGTCAGGCGAATATAACTGAGGCGCACTTCCTTACGGAGTGCGCCTCAGTGCAGTCTGTCAAAAAACTTGTTTTTTGACAGACTGACAGAGGTCAAAGAAACGCCAAAGACAAGCAACGCGACCCCGAAGTGTATGTGGATACTCGAGAGGGGAGCGTTGTGCAGTAAGCCAAAACACCTTGCGCAGCAAGCTTTTTACACCTTATCCGTC
>JAZOUW010000038.1:0-19174 GCA_045658385.1 Faecousia sp. | reverse complement strand
GAGTTCAAATATTTCTTTTTCATACAGTTTAATGTGTCGATATTCTCTTGCCATACAAAAATCCCCCTTTACGGTAGCTGTTTTCATTCTACCATAAAGGGGGTGTTTTTTCTATTGTCCGTTTTTACTGGACTTGTTCAGACAAACCGTTGGGTGTGTTTTGTTGTTTCAATTAGTAAGCAACGCCCCAGTAGATCATCTTTTTGGCAGGCTTGCCGCAAATGGGGCAGGTATCCCCCAGATTCTCCTGAGTGAAGGGGATGCACCGGGAAGACATACCCGCCTCCTCTTTCATCTTCAGCTCGCAATCCAGTTCACCGCACCACATTGTCTTGATGAAACCGCCGTTTTCTTCCTGAAGCTTCTTAGCCTCTTCCAGAGAATGGGCCTCGAAGATGTGATCTTCCAGGTTCTTTTTTGCTCTTTCATACATACCCTGATGCACCAGCTCCAGCTGCCGGGCAACGGCCTGCTCCAGGTCTGTAAAGGCAACTACGGTCTTTTCGCCGTCGTTACGACGTACCAGTACGCACTGCCCATTTTCCAGATCACGAGGTCCGCACTCTACACGCAGGGGCACGCCCTTCATTTCGTATTCAGCGCACTTCCAACCCATAGAGTTGTCAGAGTCGTCCAGCTTCACACGGAAGCCGGCATTGACAAGGCGGCTTTGCAGTTCATTTGCTGCTTCCAAAACACCCGGTTTATGCTGAGCAATGGGTAAAACAACCACCTGAACCGGTGCAATCTTCGGGGGCAGTACCAAACCGTTGTTGTCGCCGTGGGTCATGATAATGCCGCCAATCAGACGGGTGGATACGCCCCAGGATGTCTGATGGGGGTTGACCTTCTGGTTGTTCTTGTCGGTAAAGGTAATGTCAAAAGCCTTTGCAAAACCATCTCCAAAGTAATGGGATGTACCTGCCTGCAAGGCTTTCCGATCATGCATCATACACTCGATGGTATAGGTTGCTTCGGCACCATTAAACTTTTCCTTTTCGGTCTTCTGGCCCCGGGTAACAGGCATTGCCAGCACATTCTCGCAAAAGTCTGCATAGACACCCAGCATACGCTCGGTTTCTTCCTTCGCTTCTTCAGCAGTTGCGTGCATGGTATGACCTTCCTGCCACAAAAATTCCCGATGACGCAGGAACGGGCGGCTTGTCTTTTCCCAGCGCAGAACACTGCACCACTGGTTCAGCATCATAGGCAAGTCCCGGTGGGACTGAATGGCGTTCTTAAAATACTCACAGAAAAGGGTCTCGGAGGTAGGCCGAATAGCGTACCGCTCCTCCAGCTTATCGTTGCCGCCATAGGTAACCCATGCGCACTCCGGAGCAAACCCCTCCACATGGTCCTTTTCCTTCTGCAGCAGGCTTTCCGGAATCAGCAGGGGCATATACACATTCTGTGCGCCGGTTTTTTTGAATTCGGCATCCATAATGCGTTGAATGTTTTCCCAAATTGCATATCCGTAGGGACGGTAAATAAAAACGCCCTTAACGGAAGAATAATCAATCAGCTGTGCTTTTTTACACACATCGGTGAACCATTGGGCAAAGTCCACCTCCATGTCCGTAATTTGCTCAACTTTCTTTTCTTTTGCCATAATTTTCATCCTCTCGAAAAGCAACTTAATCTATTTCGTATTGTATCACATCTGTCAAGTATTTCATAGGATGGTGTAAAGTTTTTCTTCTTTTGGAGGCCGCTATGACAGAGGTAACGCTACTGCTGGATCCGCTGATCGTAAAATTTTACACCGAGGTTGCAAATTCCGCCGGGATTTCTCTGGAAACTGTATTGCAGGATGCCCTTTTCAAACTGGCAGCAGAACTGTCGCTGGAGGCGTTGAAGACCATAAAATAAACTCTCAAAATTTTCGAAGTATTTCCGTTGACAGCATTTGAAAATGCACTATAATTTAGTTATAAATTTTGTATAGTTTCATAGCTATACTACAAATCCATCTACAAAAGGAGAAAACTATGAAGCTTTTAATTGGTTGGGCAGAAGAAAGCATTGTGCCAAACAAGAAAGTCAGTCTTGAAGGTCAGTTTTATGAGCGGATTTCAGATTATGTGGAATCAGAAATCTGTGTAACAGCTATGGCAGTAGAATCCGGTAGCGAGCAACTGATTCTGGTTTCTGCAGATGTGGTCCATATTAACGAAGGCGTTGTAGTCGTTTCCAGAGAAAAGTTTGCGAAAATTTGCCCTGATGTTGATCCCAAAAACCTAGTAATTGCCGCCACCCACTCCCACACATCTTTAAAGATGGCAAATCCCGTTTCCGGATCAAATAAAAGCTGGGACAGCGTCGCAATTTTGGACGAGTTCTTACCGAAGGGCAAGATATATCAGGAACTAACATCACCGGACGAAAGCGTAATTACCCCCGAGGAAGCAACCGAATTCTTTACCGACAAAATCGCAGCAGCAGCCCAATGCGCCTGGGAGAACCGCGGAGAAGCATACTATACCAACGAATTTGGCAGAGCGCCTATTGGTATGTGTCGCAGAGCTATCTATGACGATGGCAGCGGTCAAATGTGGGGCGACACCAACACCGCCAACTTCGTAGAATTGGAAGGCGGCAATGATTCCGGAATTGAACTGCTATACACCTTTGATGCTAACAAAAATTTGACCGGTATTGTCGCAAACATTGCTTGCCCGGCACAGATTTTAGGGCAGCGCAGCTTCATTTCCGCTGACTTCTGGGGCAGGGCAAAAGCCAATTTGCGTGAAAAGTTCGGCGAGCAAATCTATCTGCTGGGCGTTACCGGTGCTGCCGGAGATCAGTGCCCCCGGGATTTGGTGCGTTGGGTCAATCCGGAAACGCCCATTAAAGACCCCAACATTTCCCGTCCCAACTATATCCGCCGCAAGGCAGATCCTTCTATGTTCGACATCAGTGGTTGTAACAAGGCAGGCAAGCGAATCTTCAACGAAATCATATCTGTCTTTGAAGAGATCACCGAATTACAGCAAGACGGCATTTTCCGTCACAAGGTCATCCACTTGAATCTCCCATTGCGAAAAGTCACTATGACAGAGTATGAAAATGCCGTCCGGGAAATTGAATACTATGTGGAAAGAAACAAAGACAAGGAAGTCTTTAATTTTGAAGACAATGCCCGGCTGCATGTACACGCTGGTACTATTAAACGGTTCCGCGAGCAACAATTTGCAGAAGTATATCCCATTGAGTACCACGTAATCCGCCTTGGCAATATTGCCATAGCTACCAACCCCTTTGAACTGTTCCTTAACTACGGCAACCGTATCAAGGCACGTAGCTTTGCCGAGCAAACCTTTATTATCCAAATGTGTAACGGTGCTTGTGGCTATTTACCTACCGAAAAGGCTGAAAAGGCCGGTCATTACAGCGCCTATATCTCCAGCGGCAATGTAGGACACGAAGGCGGCGACCTGCTGGTGCGAAATACAGTAGCAGAAATCAACAAAATGTGGATAACGCAGGAATAAAAACCTGCTTGTGTTACAGGAATTTAATCAGTCTCTATTGCAATCATTGAGCCAATGCGTTATAATCGTTAAAACGCATTGGCTCTTTTTCTCTGTTAATACAATGTAAAAACATCCCAAAGGAGTTAGAAATATATGAAATTAGGTATCGTTGCTCAGCGACCGAATTTCGTAACTCCTTATAAATCCATAAAACCCCGATAAACCCTTGTGGCGCAAGAACTTTCGGGATTTGGACAAAAATGTATCTTCATATAATTCCATGCATTTCAATGCCAAAAAGGTGTATAAAAGGTGTACGAAAAAAGTGAAACAACCGAGAAAAATCCAATGCAACAAAGCCTGTAACAACACCCCGTCTTCACAAAAAGACGGGGTGTTTGCCGTTCATTGTATATTGATTACTTAAGAAGGACTTCAAGAATCTGTGATATATTCTTCTTTCCAAAAGATACTTTCTCGTTATTGATCACAAGGCAAGGCACACTCATCACGTTGTATTGATTTTTGAGATTCTCAAAATGGCGAATGTCATACACATGGGCTGTTACATTGGGGTTCTCAGCAGCGATCCGTTGGGCAGCCACCACCAGATCTGGGCACATGGTACACGACAGTGTGACCAGAATTCTCATATCTGTTTTGTTCGTAATGGCTGCGATCTGTTCCCGGGTGGCTTCATCCAGTGCCTGTCCGGGGCCTGCGGCGTTGTATAGTCCCAGCACAAAGGAGGTGAATTCGTGACCGCTGGGGACACCGTGGAACGCGAGACCGGTTTGCGTTCCATCCGCATTGCATATTGTAACACAGGGAGTATCCTGCGAGGATGCAGCCCTTTCCGCAACGGTAACCGTCAGTTTGTCGGAAAGTGCTGACAATGCGGTGATGAACTGTTCCAGCTCCGCCGATACCGGGCAGTCATCCAAACTCAACTTCAGCAGCAGAGGTCTTTCCATTCGGGTGAATACGGTATCCAGTTGCTGCCGCATTTCTTCGGTAAAAAGCTCGCCGGATTCCGCTTCTTTCTGCGCATTAACTGTGACATTTGGTTTGCTCTGCTTTGGCGCAGGGTCATCGGCACGCAGGCCCGTCTTTCGGTGTACTGCAGCTACATACTTCTCCAGTTCTGTTGCAGCAAGCGCACCGTCGCTGGTGGCTGTCACTACCTGACGCAGTGGCTTAATGCATACATCTCCCGCCGCATATACACCGTCTACACTGGTTTTCTGCGATGCATCGGTGACAATATAGCCCTGTTCGTTCAGCTCCACAATCCCTTTGAGCATTTCGGTGGCAGGTGCATACCCGGCAAATACAAACACGCCAAAGGTTTCCTTGCTCTTGTATTCCGCCACCTCACCGGTGGCGGTGTTTTTGTACCGGGCATAGGTCAGGCCGTTCTCTCCGGACACTTCCTCCATGACGGTATTGGTCAGAACCGTGATCTTTTCGTGATTTTTCGCCTGATCCGCCACAGAAGCGGCACAGGAGAAGTCATCCTTACGGACCAGGATCGTCACATGCCGGGCAAATTTTGTCAGAAATACACTTTCTTCCGCTGCCGCGTAGCCACCGCCGACCACGAATATTTCTTTTCCCGTAAAAAACTCGCCGTCACAGGTAGCGCAGTAGGCAACGCCCCGGCCCTTATGTTCTTCCTCACCTTTGAATCCAACGGTCCTCGGATGGGCACCAGTGGCAAGTAGGATTCCGAAACAGCGGTATTCTCCCCGATTTGTACGCACAGTTTTGATATCCCCGGTCAGGTCAAAGCCGGTGGCTTCTGCCAGCATAAATTCCGCGCCAAAGCTTTCTGCCTGCTGCTGGATGGTATCCGTTAATGCCTTGCCGCTGGTTTTGGTAATGCCGGGGTAGTTGACTACCTCATGGGTGATGGAGATCTGACCGCCGAACTGCTCTTTTTCCAGGACCAGCACCCGGTACTTTGCCCGGGACAGATACAGGGCGGCGGTGGGTCCCGCAGGACCACCGCCGACTACGATCACATCGTATAAATTCTCCATCAAAGCTGTCCCACAAGATCCAGACTGGGCTTCAGGGTTTCCGCGCCGGGTTTCCAGTTAGCAGGACAGACTTGGTCGCCGTGGGCGTGGACAAACTGGCAAGCCTGCACCTTACGCAGCAGCTCCTCAGCATTTCTGCCCACGTTGCCAGCAGTTACCTCATAGCCTACGATCTTTCCCTCAGGATTAATAATAAAAGTACCGCGCTCGGCAAGCCCGTCTGCCTCAATCAGCACCTCAAAGTCCTTGGAAATGCTATGGGTGGGGTCAGCCAGCATGGGATAGTTGATCTTCTTGATCCGGTCAGAGGCATCGTGCCATGCTTTGTGGACAAAATGGGTATCGGTAGACACGGAGTAGACCTCACAACCGATTGCCTGGAACTGCTCATACTTGTCCGCCAAGTCCTCCAGCTCCGTGGGACACACAAAAGTAAAGTCCGCAGGATAGAAGAAAAACACGCTCCACTTGCCTAAGATATCCTCCTTGGACACAAATTTGAAATCGTTCTCGTGGAACGCGTAGGTGCGAAAATCGGAAATTTCCTTGTTGATCATAGACATACTTACTTCCTCCATAAATCGTGTTGATTGCAAAATGCGTATACTGCCCGGACTTCGTCCCCCTCGCAAAGGGCGAACTTTGCTCTTGGCTCATCATCCGGGTCCAAGTGGGCATACTGAATACCGTGCTCAGATTCCAGGCAGATCCATTCAATATAGTGTTCCTGGGTCATGGGATGTTCTACTGACCCGACTGTTACATGGGCAGTATTGCCGTCTATCTCGTAAACAGGGATATGTTTCTCTCCGGAAGCCTCCGTCGTGCCCGGCTTCATCTCGTGCATTCTTTCACCACAGCACATAATTGGAACACCCTTATCTCGAATCATGGCGACGATATTGCCGCAATGCCTGCAGATATAAAATTTCTGTTTCATGGAATTCCTCCTTCTAATGGGAGTATGTCCCGAGAAGTGTAAATAATGCATACAAAGCAGGGCATACTACCGCAAAAGGGGTGCAAAAATGGAAAAGAACAACGCTTATAAAAAAGGCTTTATTCCATACGCATT
Organism: Faecousia sp.; assembly: GCA_045658385.1. Classification (GTDB taxonomy): domain Bacteria; phylum Bacillota; class Clostridia; order Oscillospirales; family Oscillospiraceae; genus Faecousia. The sequence goes on along the minus strand of JAZOUW010000038.1, from coordinate 12,584 downwards.
GGCTGCGTTTCTAATAGGAATTGTTGGCGGCTTTTCTACGGTTCTGGGACCGTCCTTTGTGCAGGACATTGGCATTGCCTACAACAACACGACCTGGACAGCACTGGCACAGGCCATGTCCACCGCCGCCTGTGCGCCGATCCTGGGAAAAGTAGGTGATGTAATCGGGTGCAAAAGGACCCTGCTTCTTGGAATCGCCGTTTTTACATTGGGAAATGTGTTGTCGGCACTGGCAAATTCCCTTGTGTTTATGATGATCGCCCGATTCATCGTAGGTGTTGGTACAGCAGCAATGGGCCCTGTGATCCTTGCCTATATCGCAACAGAGTTTCCACAGGACAAGATTGCAAAAGGATTTTCCCTATATATGCTTCTTTCCAGCGCATCGGTGATCATTGGCCCAACGATTGGCGGTCTGATCGTTTCCTCCTACGGATGGCGCGCCATGCTGTGGGTGTGTGTTGCCATTTGCGCCGCTATCTTCGCTGGTTGCATCCTTACTTCCCACAATCAAGTTTCCACAAAAAAACCGCTGCAAAACTTCGATGTGTCCGGCGCTGTTTTGATTTTAATCTTCTTCAGCCTTCTGCTGTGCGTCCCCTCTTTTGGTCAAAACTTTCGCTGGACATCCACGCCGTTTTTGATCGTGCTGGTTCTTGCAATCGTTAGCCTGATCGGACTGGTGCTTGCGGAAAGAAAAAGCGCCCATCCTATTTTGTCCGGCAGCTTTATAAAACGAAGCGCCTTTATCTTAAGTGTGTTGGCTCTGTTTTTAACCCAGGGATTGATGCAGGCCAACATGACAAACACCATCGTCTTTGTCAATTACACGCAACCAAACAACACCGCCATCTCCGGCTATGCTATCTCCGTAATGTATGTAGGCATGTCCTTTGGTGCAGTTGTTCTGGGACCGTTGGCAGATAGATTTGACCCAAAACGGATCCTTATAGGTTCCTTCCTATTGACCGGGATTGGGTGCGGGATTCTGCTGTTGTTTACAGAGACCACCTCTGTGTTGCTGCTGATGGCTTCTCTTGGTGTTCTTGGCTTCGGACTGGGTGGAAACGGCACCATCTTTATGAAAGTCGTCCTATCCGGCTTGACACCACAGGAAGCAGGCGCAGGCTCTGGAACTTACGGTTTATTCCGGGATCTGGCCGCGCCTTTTGGCGTAGCCGTGTTTGTCCCGTTATTCACCAATCAGATCACAGGAAGAATTGCAGCAGGCGCAACTGGGCCTACTGCCGCAGTTGCATCCATTCATTTTCTGGCAATCGCAGAGATCCTGTGTGTGGGGTTGGGCATTGTGGCGGTTCTGTTTCTGCCAAAACGAAAAGTTATAAAGGAGTCCTAATATGAGATTAAAAGATAAAGTCATTCTGGTGACCGCCTCCACCCGGGGAATTGGCCTGGCTATTGTAAAGAAGTGTGCGGCCGAAGGTGCTCGGATGTATATGGCTGCCCGGAATATGGAACGGGCGCAGGAAATTGCAAACGCCTTAAATGGCGTAAAATGCGTGTACAACGATGCCACCAAACCGGAAACCTTTACCTCTATGGTGGAGGATGTGGTTAAGGATGCCGGCCGCATTGATGTGCTGGTCAATAATTTCGGCACATCCAACCCCGGTAAGGATTTGGATTTTGCCAAGACAGATCCGCAAGTGTTTTTAGACACAGTCAATCTAAACCTACGAAGCGTCTTTATGGCAAGTCAGGCTGCGGCCAAGCATATGGCAAATCACGGTGGCAGCATTATCAATATTTCCTCAGTGGGCGGTCTTGTACCGGATATCTCTCAGGTTGCCTATGGTACCAGCAAGGCGGCAATCAACTATCTAACAAAACTAATTGCCGTACAGGAAGCGAAACACCATATCCGGTGCAACGCTGTTCTTCCCGGCATGACCGCCACTGAAGCTGTAGAAAAGCATTTGTCTGACGATTTCCGAACCTTGTTCCTGCGACATATTCCATTGGGCCGAATGGGTTTGCCGGAGGAGATTGCAGAAGCGGTGTGCTACTTTTCCAGCGACGCCTCTGCCTATACCACCGGTCAGATTCTCACTGTTTCCGGTGGCTTTGGGTTGGCTACTCCGGTCTACGGTGATCTCGTACAAAAGACAATCCGTCGTTAAAAAGTCTGTAATCAAATCACAACACGCCCTGCCTAATATAAAGGCGGGGCGTGTTGTAATTCAAATATTTATTTTATAGCAAAATACATCGCAAGTCGGACAGTATCTATTTTTTTAGACAAAACCACTTTGTAGTTATTGAATATTTCAATTTTATATGGTAGAATTAGTCAGAAATTAAGTGTAATGGTGTAGAATTGGTGTAAATCATTCTATGCTGTCATCAAAAAGTATTGTGAACAAAGGAGTTTTTTAATATATGAAGCTAGGTATCGGCGCTGAAACTACCGATTCCATATTTCAATGTATCTCCACAAATGCCGATATAGCTTGATAAACACTATGTTTTTCAATATCTTTAAAACACATAAGTCCATGCATCTCTATGCCTTTCCACGGGAAAATGGCGTAAAATTGGCGTAAAATGGCGTAGAGAAAAATCAGTGGACAGCCTGCGATAAAGTGCATACTGCTATAAGAAACAGGAGACCGTCACCGACGACAGTCTCCTGTTTAAATATTAATCATTACTTTTCGCAATGTTTGTACTAAATTGGGTTCTCATATTTTATCACTATTAGACATTACCGCGAAAGAGAACAATCCGTCAATTAATACCAGTGCTTATTACAGTTCAGTATAGAGCAACACTTTTTACACTGGTATCTCACCCTCGCAAACGGTAATAGTACACATATCATAGTTTGCAGTCCCAGGGATTCTGGCCGATATCCGAGCAAAGCCTGGTGAAATAGCAGAAACTATACCACAATTAACAGTGGCTACCCTATCGTTATCGGACTTCCACTCAACTTTATCCATCAATGCTTCTGGTACTTCAATTTCTATAGAAAATGGCTCTCCAATTTTTACTGTTTTTCGGTGCAGCTTTAGCTGAAGAACACTTGGCTGCTCATTAACAATATTATTAATAATCCCGAAAACTTTTGTATTTGACCACCCCAGTTTCTGAGCAATTTCCTTGTGGATATTCTTCGCCCATGGTTTTTCTGGAAGTAAATCGATCACTTTTTCAACATCCGACCACGCATATTGCCTTACTGACTTTTTGTTAGGAACCTGTGACACTGTTTCAGCAGATAATATCTTCATTTTTCCCGATGAGGCCGTCTTCTGGAGTAATTTATAATACTTCCTCAGATAAATAAACACGCCATGTAGTTTAATAGTAAAAACAGTTTCGCTCTCATATTCTATTTTCTCAAGTAACACCGATAACGGCAATAAGGTGTTTTTTCTCACAGTAATCATATACGAAGGATCAAACATCTCACTAACCGAATCATCAATCATCTCAACCTTAATTTCAATTCGGTTTTCTGGAGGTGCCGTTGTAATATACTCCTCCGCCCTATCGTTTATATAATGGGCAAACGACAACAGTACTTTTAAAAAAACCGCCAAATCCTTTTGGGTAAGTTTGATTGTAATATCATCAGTATTATATTTTTTGCGATATTGTTCATCAGTTTTCCCCAGTCTGTGGATAATTAGGTGTCGCTTCTGATGATACTGTTGAATGTGGTTCAATCCATAACTTATCGAATCAATAGAGGTATTAAATTTAGCAAAATCAATATTAAATCGACTTTTATAGAATTTCTTGATATCATCAAAGCCATTGCTGTGTAATTGTCGGCATTGTTTCTCAATGTACTTCTCATGCAACTCGTTTATGTTAGTGCAAGATAGTATTTCTCCCAAATGATATTCAACAACACTCTCTTTCATGAATGGGCTTTTGTTTGCATAATAAACTTCCCGAATTGAATCAATTAGATATACCTCAAGTGCAGAAATACTCCTAATTAACGCCAATTCCTTGCACATCTTTATATTGTCTGAAGATAGTCGGTGGATAAGACTGAAGGCATTATAGTCTAATAAGTATTCTGCGTTTTCATCCAGGCATACTACAGATGGGGTTCGCACACTTTCATCTCTAAGTGTTATTGATTCCCCTGTAATGCAATTCTCAATATAATGCACTGTTTCTAAGGAAATCTTTGGATAATGACTTCTTACATCCCACACCTTATTATCTAGGTCAACTACACCAAACCAATCTGCAAACAAGTCATTTTTAAATAAAAAAGATAAAAACTCGGTTGCAGCTGCTAAGATTTTCTTACCCTCTATAAAAGCATTGTAATGTGAATCTGCATCAACATTTACCCATGCAAGTTATCCATTTCACTCGATGATACCACCATCACATACACATTCGAGGAATCCGAAAATCTACTGTTTCATGGTCTCTAATTATCATTAATATACGATTCTAAAGTAATCCAAATAAGCCTTAAAGCGGTCTTGGGCGGTGAGGCAGGTGTCCATAAGGAAGCCTTTTTCCCGATCCCATTCTTTGAGGCCCCGGTAGTAGAATAGCTTCAGGTTTTCCTCGATAATGAAGGGGACGATGTTATGCTTCAGGCACTCCTTGAAGAGGATCAGACGGCCTACACGGCCGTTTCCGTCTTGGAAGGGATGGATGCGTTCAAAGGCTACATGGAAAGCTACGATGTCCTCAAAAGTCTTAGAGGGCAACTCGTTGTAACTCGCCAGTAGTTTGCGAATCTCATTGGCAACATTCTCCGGCAGCGTGGTGTCGTTACCGCCTACCTCATTGGGCAACTTCTTGTACTCCCCTACCGCAAACCAATCTTTGCGGCTGTCGCTGGTACCAGTCTTCAGCACAAAATGCAATTCCTTGATGAATCTCTCGGTAAGTGCATTACCAGCCTGGTCGATCACCAAATCAATGCACCGGAAGTGGTTGGATGTTTCAATCACATCGTCCACATTCACAGACTCGTTTTCAAAGCCGATAGTGTTGGTCTCAAAGATATACCGAGTCTGGTCGTGTGTAAGGCGACTTCCCTCAATATGGTTAGAGTTATAGGTTAGATCAATCTGCACCTTATGATAGATACCACCGGTCATCTTGGCCGCTTTCTGCTCCCGCAAAATCTGCAGCAATGTAGGTGCGTTGTTTTTCTTGTTCGCACGGTCCGGCTTCTGTGCGTTCTCCGGAATGTACCAAGTTTTGCCGATAAGTTTGGCATCGGCAATCCTGCCATGGGCACAGTAATTCCGCACACTTCGTTCAGAAAGTCCCCACTTTTCAGCCATTTTCGCAACAGATGCGTATTCCATAGTTACCTCCCGGCTAATTTTCTTGATCCTATTATACCACACCATCGGCAAAATATCAACATCATCTTCCCACCTTTTGTTCCATTATTTGCCGATGAGTAATGCCACATATTTGCCAACAGCCCACAAAAACACGCTCCTATCATTATCTCTAACTATAGTGTGTATCATAAAAAGCCATGGAACTTTTGGGTTTCATGGCCTTTTTTGGTCATACTAAGGAGGATGGATCCCAAAAACCTTACATCGATTTTACACCGGTGTGGTTTCGGACTTTACACGGAATTGTTATGATGGTGATGTAACCTGAAGTCAATAAAAAATGAAAACAAGAAAGGATGATGTTTTTATGAAAAAGTACATTTGCATGATTTTGGCTGTGGTGATGATCGCAGCAACCCTGGCCGCTTGCGGCAGCAACGAAACGAAAAAGGTTGCAACTGATGGGTCTACCTCCATGGAAAAGATGATTGGTGCTCTGGGTGAGGCCTTCATGGAAAACACCGGCGCAACCTTCACTTACAACCCCACCGGCTCCGGTACCGGCATCAAGGCTGTCAAGGACGGCACCTGCGACATCGGCCTGAGCTCCCGCTACCTGAAGGATTCCGAAAAGGCTGAGGGCCTGAAGGAGACCGTGGTCGCCATCGACGGCATCGCGGTGATCGTTAACCCCAACAACACCGTTGCCAACCTGACTCTGGAGCAGATCGCCGGCATCTACAAGGGCGAGATCACCAACTGGAAGGATGTTGGCGGCACCGACGGCGAGATCGTCCTGATCGGCCGTGAGGAGAACTCCGGCACTCGCGATGGCTTCGAGTCCATCACCGATACCGAGGATGCCTGCAAGTACCGTCAGGAGCTGACCTCCAACGGCGCAGTGCTTACCTCAGTAGCAGAGAACGCCAACGCCATCGGCTATATCTCGCTGTCCTCTGTCAAGGACACCGTGAAGGCCATCAGCGTCAACGGTGTGGCTCCCAGCGAAGCAACCATCAAGGATGGCAGCTACCCTGTACAGCGTCCCTTTGTCTTGGTTACCAAGGAGGGCGTAGCACTCAGCAAGACTGCTCAGGAATTCTTCGACTTCGTGACTTCCGATAAGGCAAACGAAATCATCAGTGCAGCCGGTGTGGTTCCTGCCAACTAAAAAATAAGGAAGCAATGCGGCGGTGCAAATCGCCGCTTGTTCCGCGTCAATGGTGAAATATATGAAAAAGAACAAACAATTTGAGTGGGCCGTTCACGGACTCTTTCTGATCCTTGGCCTGGTTACCGTCGCCAGCGTGCTGGTCATCACCGTCTATCTGGTGATTTCCGGTATCCCGGCAATCCTGGAGATCGGTCTGTGGGACTTCCTCTTCGGAGATACCTGGGATCCCGCTTCCTCTGAACCGAAGTTCGGTATCCTGCCCTTCATTCTGTCCAGCATTTACGGTACCGCCGGTGCGCTGGTTCTGGGCGTGCCCATCGGTTTTCTGACAGCGGTATTTCTGTCCAAGAAAGCATCGCCCAAGGTAAAAGAGATCATGTCCGGTGCAGTCAGTCTGCTGGCAGGCATTCCCTCTGTAGTCTACGGCCTTGTTGGTATGATGGTGCTGGTGCCCGGCATTCGGGATCTGTTCGGTCTGCCGGATGGCGCAAGCCTGATGGCTGCCATCGTGGTGCTGGCTATCATGATCCTGCCCTCCATCATCAAAGTTTCCATCACCGCTCTGGATGCTGTTCCCAAGGAATATGAGGATGCATCCCTGGCATTGGGCGCAACCCCTACCGAAACATGGTTCCGGGTATCCGTTCCTGCTGCCAAAAGCGGTATCGCTACTGCTGTGGTACTAGGTGTAGGCCGTGCTATCGGTGAGGCGATGGCAGTTATGATGGTCTCCGGTAATGTGGCCAATATGCCCAGCCTGTTCCAGAGTGTCCGCTTCCTAACCACCGCTGTTTCCAGCGGCATGGGTTATGCGGACGGCTTGTACCGGGAGGCGCTGTTTTCCATCGCACTGGTGCTGTTTCTGTTTATCATGATGATCAACGCAGTGCTGAACTTCTTCCTGAAAGGAGAAAAGAAATGAGAATCAAACCGAGAAAGCAATTGTTTCTGTGGACACTTCGTGGGAAACCCTATGCGCTGTTGAGTCTGGGATCTCTTGCTGTACTGATTCTTATGATTGAAATGCTGTTATGAAAAAAAGAAGTATCTACAATTGGACCATGCAGTGTCTTATGTGGCTTGCCGCCGGGATCACTGCCGGTTTGACCCTGTTTCTGTTGGGCTATGTTCTCTATAAGGGTCTTCCCAATATCACCTGGGAGCTGCTTTCTACCAAGCCCAGTTACCTGACAGACCGGATCGGTATCCTTCCGGATATCCTTAACACAGTCTACATTATTCTGACCACGCTGGTTTTCGTGATTCCTTTGGGTGTGGGAGCAGCCATCTATCTTACCGAGTATGCTTCCAACAAGCGTGTTGTGGCCATGATCGAGTATGCGGCCGAAACCCTTTCCGGCATTCCCTCGATCATTTACGGTCTGTTCGGCTCGCTGTTCTTCTGTCAGTTTATGGATCTGGATAAAAGCCTGCTTGCAGGTGCCCTGACCCTGGTGATTATGAATCTGCCTACGGTGATGCGAACCACCCAGGAGAGCTTAAAGACCGTACCCCAATCCTACAGAGAGGGCGCGTTCGGGCTGGGTGCAGGCAAATGGCGTGTGATCCGCACCGTGGTACTGCCCGGTTGTGTAGATGGTGTGGTCACCGGCTGCATCCTGTCCATCGGCAGAATCGTAGGCGAATCCGCTGCACTGCTGTTCACTGCAGGCTTTGCCCATGCACTCAACGGTTTTGTGGACGCGCTGTTCACTTCCGGCTCTACTTTGACAGTTGCTTTGTATATGTACGCCACCGAAGGTGGTGAGTTTGGCGTGGCCTTTGCCATTGCCGCTATCCTGATGATCCTGACACTGGTCATTAACCTCAGTGCCAGCCTGATCGCTAAATATTTTGAGAGGAGAAAGAATGCATGAGCATTATTACCGCGAAAGATCTGTGCTTGTGGTATGGAACTACCCAGGCACTTAAGAATATCAATATTGAGATCCCCGAGCGCAGCATCACCGCCCTCATCGGCCCTTCCGGCTGCGGCAAGTCTACCTTCCTGAAGACACTGAACCGGATGAATGACCTGATCCCTACCGTTCGGATCGAAGGAACGGTAACCTACGGCGGGCAGGACATCTTTGCCCCCGGTGTGGATGTGAATGATCTTCGTAAGGAGATCGGTATGGTGTTCCAGAAGCCCAATCCTTTCCCTATGAGCATCTACGACAACATTGCCTACGGTCCCCGCACCCACGGTATCAAGAACAAGATCCAGTTGGATGATATTGTGGAAGAGGCATTGCAGGGTGCTGCTATCTGGGACGAAGTAAAAGATCGGCTGAAGAAATCTGCACTGGGCTTGTCCGGCGGTCAGCAGCAAAGACTTTGCATCGCAAGAGCTATGGCTGTGAAGCCCAAGGTGCTTTTGATGGACGAACCCACTTCCGCACTGGACCCCATTTCCACATCTAAAATCGAGGACTTGACGCAGCAGCTGAAGAAGGATTATACTATTATCATGGTCACCCATAATATGCAGCAGGCCGTCCGAATTTCTGACAACACCGCTTTCTTCCTTCTTGGTGAGCTGGTCGAGTTTGGCGATACAGAGCAAATGTTCTCTCAGCCGCAGGATAAGCGTACAGAAGATTACATCACCGGGAGGTTCGGATAATGCGTAATTTGTTTGATAGCCAGCTGAACACGCTGCATAGAAAACTCATTGAGATGGGCTCCGCTTGTGAGACCGCCATTGACCTTGCTGTAAAGGCACTTCTGGAGGGCAATGCGGATATTGCACACGAAGCCGCTTCCCATGACCGGGAGATCGACCAGATGGAACGGGATATCGAGGCCATCTGTCTGAAGATGCTGCTTCAGCAACAGCCCGTAGCCCGGGATCTGCGTCAGATTTCCGCTGCCATGAAGATCATTACCGATATGGAACGAATCGGCGACCAGGCAGAGGATATCGGCGAGATCGTGCCGTTCCTGAACGGCCGCACCGGCGTGGAGTGCGAGGATATCCGTCTGATGGCAGAAACCGCACAGCAGATGGTTCGCTCTTCCATTGATGCCTACGTTAATCAGGATATGGCTCTGGTGAAAAAGGTGATCTCCATGGATGATATCGTGGACGATGCCTTCGACCGCACCAAGGAGACCCTGATCCATATGATCAGCTGTAACCGGGAGGACGGCCAGTACTGCCTGGATCTTCTGATGATCGCAAAGTACCTGGAGCGGATCGGTGACCATGCCACCAATATTGCCGAGTGGGTAGCGTTTTCTATCACAGGGCAGCATGCGAAAGAGGAATAAATTATGATTTGGATCGTCGATGACGACAGCACGATCCGGGATATTGAGGTGTATACCCTCAATTCCACAGGGTTCGAGGCAAAGAGCTTTGCCAGCGGCGCACCCATGTTTGAAGCTCTGAAGACGGAGCGTCCGGACCTGATCGTGCTGGACATTATGATGCCGGGAGATGACGGCATTACCATACTGAAAAAGCTGAGAGGGAATCCCACTACAAAGGATATCCCAATCATCATGGCAACTGCCAAGGGTACCGAAATGGATATGATTACCGGTTTGGATACCGGTGCAGATGACTATCTGGTCAAGCCCTTTGGTATTATGACCCTGGTTTCCAGAATCAAGGCTGTGCTGCGAAGATGCGGCAAACAGGATGATGGGAATCTCCTTTCCGCCCACGGCATCACCATGGATGTAGAGAACCACGAGGTTCGCGTTTTGGGCGAGGATGTGGAGCTGACAAAAAAGGAATTTGCGATCCTGCGGCTGTTTCTGCAGAACCCCGGAAAGGTGTTTAATCGGGAAACCCTGATGCATGAGGTCTGGGGTGAGGAATTCATCGGAGAAAGCCGTACCGTGGATATGCACATTAAGACCCTGCGCCAAAAGCTGGGGGATACCGCCGGCTGCGTCAAAACAGTGGTTGGCATTGGCTACCGGATGGAGGTGGTCGGATGACCAAACGAATCTTCCGTTCCATCGTCATTGTGGCGACCCTGGTGCTCTTTGTCTGCTTCGGTGTTACGCTGGGTGTCCTTTACAGCCACTATTCTGACCTGCAGTGGCAGCAGCTGGGTAACGAACTGACCATTGCCCAGAATGGCTTGGAGCAATACGGTGAGGATTATCTGGATGCACTGTCTAAGGGAAATTTCCGTTTCACCTGGATTGAAAAGTCCGGTTTGGTACTCCATGATACCCAGACTTCCTACGAGACCATGGATAACCACGCAGACCGGGAAGAGATCAAGGAAGCCTTTGCCTACGGCAGCGGCGAGAGCCAGCGTTATTCTGATACGGTAACAACAAAAATGCTATACAAGGCTGTGAAGCTCCAGGATGGTTCTGTGTTGCGTATCTCTACCGCCCAGGATTCTGTTTTTGCACTGTTGTTGGAGGTTTTGCTTCCTCTGGTTCTGATCTATGTCATTGCCATTGCAGTCTCTCTAATGCTGGCACGGAGAATGGCTAAACGGATCGTCAATCCCCTCAATGACCTGGATCTGGATAATCCCTTATCCTGCAATACATACGATGAGATCTCGCCGCTTCTGCACCGCATCGAAAAGCAGAATAAGCAGATCAGTGCTCAAGTGGCGCAGTTGAAAGAGAAAACCGACCAGTTTGAGCAGACCACCTCTTCCATGAGTGAAGGTCTTGTGCTGTTGGATAGCGAGGGTAAGATCTTGAGTATCAACCCGGCAGCCGCCCGGCTCTTTGAAACCAGCAAGGCCTGTGTAGGCTTGGACTTCTTGGTGGTAGACAGAAGCCAGGCAATGTCCAAGGGTGTCAAGCAGGCTCTTTCAAAAGAACACTGCGATTTCCGCATCACAAAGCACGGTTCTGAGTATCAGATCGGGATCAGTCCCATCGTATCGGAAAATCGGCTTTTGGGCGCGGTAGTCCTGGCCTTTGATGTAACCGAGCAGATCAACGCCCAGAGAAACCGGCAGGAATTCACCGCCAATGTGTCTCATGAGCTGAAAACCCCGCTGCAGTCCATTCTCAATAGTGCGCAGCTTCTGCAGTCCGGCTTGGTAAAACCTGAGGATATGCAGAAATTTACCGGTTACATCTGCAGTGAGGCAGAACGGCTTCTGCAGTTGATCAATGACATTATCCGCCTTTCCCAGTTGGATGAAGGCGGTGAGTATCCCAAGGAAAATGTGGAGCTGTATCAGGTTTGCTCGCAGGTCCTGCAGACATTGCTCCCTGCGGCAGATCAGCGAAATATCACAGTGGAACTGCTTGGCGATGAAGTTGTGATCCCCGGCATTCGCCAGCTGGCTTATGAACTGATCTACAACCTTTGCGATAATGCCATTCGGTACAATAAAGACAGTGGCAAGGTAACCGTGACCGTGAAGGGGCGCAGCGTCATTGTTCAGGATACCGGCATTGGTATTCCCGAGGAACACCACGCAAGAATCTTTGAGCGTTTCTACCGTGTGGATAAAGCCAGGGGACGGGACAGCGGAGGGACCGGTCTGGGCCTGAGCATTGTCAAACAGATGGTGAAGATGCATGACGGAACGATTTCCGTTTACAGCGAACCCGGTCAGGGGTCGGAGTTTGTGGTGATGCTTCCGCAGGAAGGAGCAGCAACATGATAAAGAAAACGGTCTGCCTGCTGCTGGTATTCTGCTGTATGGTTTTTCTGACCGGCTGTACCGAAAGAAGCATTGAGGAGGACAAGACGCCGGTTCCGACGCTGCGTCCGGCAGAAGCACGATACAGTGCTCCGGACGGGGACGGAATTGTAGCTGAAGGAAGAGAATACAGGATGTATCTTCCCGGACGGGACGGACTGCGCCTTATATCCCGGAGCGTGCGTCTGGAAGCGGCGAACCTGAATGATACCGCGGAAATGCTGGCCCGAAGCATGATTGCCTTTGAGGGCGACGGTGAAGCCAGAAAACTCGGCGGCACGAAGGCACTGGACCTGTATGGCGCTCATCCGATCGAAATCAGCGGCGGCGTATGCACCATTAATCTGACGTCCTCCATGCTTCAGCTGAATTCAAACGACTATTACAAAAACTGTCTGGCGCTGTCCACAACACTTTGCGAGATAGACGGAATCAACAGCGTCAACGTGCTGGTTGCTGATCAGAGTG
>JAZOUW010000037.1:0-16636 GCA_045658385.1 Faecousia sp. | reverse complement strand
CCAAGCCAACGGAAACCGCCAAAAAAACCAAGCTGTCCAAAGCCGATGTAAAAAAGATCGCCTTTGAGCATGCAAAGGTCAACGTCGGCAACGTTTCTGATTTGGAAGTGGAGCTGGACGAGGACCGCGGCAAGGTATATTATGAACTCTCCTTCCAGTCCGGTGGCTACGAGTACGAGTATGAGATTGACGCCTATACCGGCAACGTGCTCCACAGTGAAAAAGAGCGCGACGACTAAAATAACTTTCTGGTGGTATTATGGAATTAAAAAGTTTGGGGATTGGGGTAATCCGGGCAGAAAAGGACTGCAGCGTATATTGCCCCATTTGCCACAAGCTGCTGGAGATTAAAGCCGGTCAGGTAATCCCCCGCTGCTGTGGCAAACCCATGGAAATTATCTAGCTTGTTCACTTTTCCTCTTTTCAAACAAAAACTCCCGGAAAATTCTTTCCGGGGGTTTTTGTTGTCTTTTTCGCACCGGCGTGCTATAATGAAAAAAATCCTTTTGGAGGCGATAGTATGAAAAAACGCATTGTTTCCCTTCTTCTTTTGACCGTATTGCTCATGGGTCTGCTTTGCGCCTGTGGCAAGAAGAACGATATTCTGTCCGTAGATGAGGCAGTCGCCCGGGTCGCAGAGCATTTGCAGATCGACAAAAAGGACATAAAGGATGTCTACTCCCACATCGTTACCGGAGAAACCCCCTGCTACAGCCTGCATTTTACTTATGACGGAAAAAGCTATAGCCTGGCGGTAGATGTGATTACCGGCGAAGTTATGGAGTCTGACCACTGATATGAAAACACCGACTTTTGAAAACGTCTATATTGCCCCCAACGCCACGGTAGTTGGCGATGTTTCCTTGGGAAATGATGTGAGTATCTGGTACGGCGCAGTGCTCCGGGGTGACAGCGGCAAAATTACCGTTGGGGAAGGCTCCAATGTCCAGGACAACTGTGTCATCCACGAAAATACCACCTTGGGGGAAGGCTGTACCGTGGGGCACGGCGCAATTTTGCACGGCTGTACCATCGGCGATCACTGTCTGGTTGGTATGGGCGCAATTATTCTGGACGGCGCAGTACTGGATAATAACTGCATGGTGGGCGCAGGCGCGCTGGTCACCGGCAAAACCCACGCGCCGGAAGGCACTTTGCTTCTGGGTAACCCTGCAAAGGCAGTAAAATCCCTCACGCCGGAGCAGCTTGCCTACATCCGCCGGGACGCCGAGAATTATGTAAACCTCGCAAAAGAACAATTACTCTATAAAAAGGACGCGTTGTAGGGAGAGGCTTCGTAAAGAAGTTTCTCCCTATTTCTTTTTAATAAAAAATGACACTTTCAGACTGAAAGTGTCATAGTGGGTTACGCACTTTCAAAAGGTGCGTAACGAGAGTACATACTTTAAAATTAACCCATCTCAAAGAGAATAATAAGTGATATTGTGAGACAGGTCTCACAGTGATATTTTGCCTGTCGGCAAAGTGATATTGAAACCTATAGTTTCAGTGATATTATATTCGCCTCCAAAACTGTCCGAAGGACAATATCACGATGCGAAGCATCATATCACTGCGAAGCAATATCACTCGCCGCAAGGCGAATATAACTGAGGCACACTTCCTTACGGAGTGTGCCTCTAACGCGTCCTTTTTATGCTTTTTTCAGCACCACAGCGGTGCGGCTGGGCAGATAAATTTCAATGCCCGTAGCGCCGTTTCGCTCTAGGGTTTGATAGGTCCGGTGATGGATTCTTCCCTGACCGCCAAAGCAGAAATCATCAGTTGACATAACAACGCAATATTCCCCGGCTTCCGGCATTTGCAAAAAGCACTTTTCGTAGGAATTTGCCTGGTGGAAATTAAAGACAAAGATGCCGCTGCCCTTTTGGTAAGCCAGCAATTTTCGATCATTTTCCAGCCAAAGCTGCCGCTGCTTGCCACCCAGCACCCGATACTTTTTGGCGACAGCAACCATCTGTTTTTCAAATTCGTTCAGATACGGATATTTCAAATCGGGGTTGTCTGCCAAAGACCACTGCCGCCGGCAGTAATGGTAGCTCCAGCCGTTGCCCTCTCTGGGAAAATCGATCCACTCCGGGTGACCGAATTCGTTGCCCATAAAGGTCAGATAGCCTTCGCCGCCCAGGGTCATAGTGATCAGTCGCAGCATTTTGTGCAGGGCCATACCCCGGTCGATGACCAGACTTTGGCTGTCTTTTTCCATATGCCAGTACATTTCCTGGTCGCACAGCCGGAACATAATGGTCTTGTCCCCTACCAGCGCCTGGTCGTGGGACTCGCAGTAGCCGATGACCTTTTCTTTGGGCCTGCGCAATGTCAGTTCATAGTAAATGCTGCCTAAATCCCAGTATTCGTCCGGCGTGTCTTTAAGCAGCCGGATCCACATGTCCGGCGCGCCCATGGCAAGACGGTAATCAAAACCGATGCCGCCTTGGGAGACAGGCAGGCTCATGCCCGGCATTGCAGACATATCCTCGGCGATCATAATGGCGTTGGGATTTACCTGCCGGACCAAAAGGCAGGCCATCTGTAAATAGGTAACCGCATCTGTATCCGTGTTCATGGAGAAATAGGATTCCCCACTGCCAAAGTTTGTACCCAAACCGTGGTCAAAATAGAGCATTGAGGTAACCCCGTCAAAACGGAAGCCGTCAAAATGGTACTCCTCCAGCCAGAATTTCAGATTGGAAAGCAGAAAGTGCAAAACTTCGTTTTTGCCATAGTTAAAACACTTTGTGCCCCAGGCAGAATGCTCGCCCTTTTCTCCTTCATGGAAAAACTGATGGGGCGTACCATCAAATTCATTGATGCCCTCCCGGGTGTTCTTGCAGGCATGGGAATGCACCACGTCTAAAAGCACCGCGATGCCCATTTTATGGGCGGTGTTAATAAGGGATTTTAAGTCCTCCGGCATGCCAAACCGGGAGGATGCGGCAAAGAAATTGGTCACCTGATAACCAAAGGAAGCATAGTAAGGATGCTCCATAATTGCCATGATCTGAATGGCATTATAACCCAGATTCCGGATGCGTGGCAAAACAGTCTTTTCAAATTCGGCGTACGTGCCTACCTTGCCCTCTTCCTGGGCCATGCCGATGTGGCATTCATAAATAAACAGCTTTTTCCTGGGACGAAAATCCTGATCTGTCCAGGGAAAATCCCGGCTTACATGGATAACTGCGTTCCAGCTGTGGTCATTGGGGTCTTGCACCACACGGGTGGCATACAAAGGAATACGCTCCAGCTCCCGGCCGCCGGTTTGCACCACGGCCATCACGCGACAGCCTTCATAAAGGGTATCTTTCCCCGGTAAAAACAGCATAAATACGCCGTTTTCGCCCTTTTCCATGGGATAGGCGTACCGGTCCCAATTGCAGAAATCGCCGGTTAAATAAACCTTTTCTGCCGCCGGCGCCCACTCCCGGTAGTACCAGCCGGTTTCCGTCCGGTGAAAACCGAAATAGTGATGACCGCTGGCAAAGTCTGCCAGCGTCTGATTTTCGGAAAGCAGTTGCTTTTTCTTTTTTTCAAGGTTTTCCATGCGCAGGCGGATATCCCCTTCAAAGGGCAACAAGCTGGGATCGTTTTTCAAAATTTGATACTGCACAAACGCTTCCTCCTGCCGTAATTCATAGCTTCATTTTAGCTTGTTTTTTCTTTTCCGTCAATGGAAAAACACCCCATTAGGAGAATGGGGTGTTGGTTACGTCTTTTTGACGAATTTCTCTTTGCATTTGGGACAGGTAATGGATATTTTTCCCTTGCCCTTCGGCACGCGCACCTGCTGGCGACACCGGGGACAGTCAAAATACCGGTGCTCTCTGTCCTTGATTCGGTCGAGTAGCCGCAGATACTTCCGGTTTTCCTGATAGCGCTTATAGGTATTCCGGGAGAGCATTCGGAAAATTGCCCAGATGAGCAGTCCGTAATATATCAAAAGCAAAATAAGCTTGATAACCGCCACCGGAATCAGCAGGCTGACGATATACGCGCCGAAGGAAACCCATACCAGGGCAATATTCAATTTGTCGCCACCGTAGCGCCCTTGCATAAACCGGCGATAACCGGCAGCCACAGATGCGAAAAAATTACGCAGCCAATTTCCAAAACCCATACATTTCTCCTGCAGTGCTTATTTGTATTTCTATTATATGGCAAAAAGTTTGAAATTCAACCGTTTTTTCCATTGTTTACGGATTGTTTACGAAAAGTGTGCCACCCAGAGGGCGGCACACTTTTCGTAAACTGTTAATTTTCCTTGGTTCCTTCCAAAAGGCCGTTTGCCAAACCTACCAGTCCCTGCATTTGTGAGGGAATGATGATCTTTGTGGCGTTGCCTTCGGAGACCTTTTCCATTGCCTGGATGGCCTTGAGCTTGATGACCTGGTCATTGGGCGCTTGCTGGTTCAGCATTCCCATAGAGTCGGCCAAAGCCTTCTGCACCGCCAAAATTGCCTGGGCTTCGCCCTCCGCCTTCAGGATCGCTGCCTGCTTTTCTGCATCGGCACGCAAGATGGCAGATTCCTTTTCGCCTTCTGCAATCAGAATTGCGGACTTCTTCTGACCTTCCGCCTGCAAAATTGCCTGGCGGCGGTCGCGTTCGGCCTTCATCTGCTTTTCCATTGAGCTTTGGATATCTGCAGGTGGCAGAATATTTTTCAGCTCCACCCGGTTGACCTTAATCCCCCAGGGGTCAGTGGCTTCGTCCAAAATGGAACGCATTTTGGTGTTGATGATATCCCGGGAAGTCAGCGTCTGGTCCAGCTCCAGATCGCCAATGATATTACGCAAGGTGGTAGCTGTCAGCGTTTCCATCGCCGCCATAGGATGCTCCACGCCGTAGGCGTACAGCTTGGGGTCAGTAATCTGGAAATACACAACAGTATCAATCTGCATGGTAACATTGTCCTTGGTAATTACCGGCTGGGGGGGATAGTCGTGAACCTGCTCCTTCAAAGACACCCGCTTGGCAATCCGGTCAAGGAAGGGAATTTTCACATGCAGACCCACACCCCAGACACTGGAAAATGCGCCCAAACGCTCAATGACATAGGCATGGGACTGCTGGACCACAGCAATATTGGAAACAATAATAATAAATAACAGTACGATCAAACCAATTACAATAGGCATAGTTAAATTCTCCTTTTCTGTATGTCCGTAAC
Source organism: Faecousia sp. (assembly GCA_045658385.1). GTDB lineage: Bacteria > Bacillota > Clostridia > Oscillospirales > Oscillospiraceae > Faecousia. The sequence continues at coordinate 11,447 of JAZOUW010000037.1, read as the reverse complement.
GAATACTTTGACACCCTCTACCCGGTCAACGATCACAAGGGTATCTTTTTCAAGGGTGACTCCCTCGGTGCTTCTGGCGCTCCACTGCATGCCGCCCAGCTTGACGCAGCCAACGCCGCGGATATTGTCGATGGTCTCCACCACCATACCCACGCTGCCGACCACCGCGTCCACATTGGTTTTGACCAGCTTGGGGTTGATGTACTTTTTCACCACCGTCCGCAAGCTTGCCAGCAGAACAAGAGAAACCGCCAAAAACAGCACCGTTTGCAGCCAGATCTGCGCCTCAAACAAAGCCGCAACCATCGCCGCCAGCGCCCCGCAAGCAAACCAGCTGCTTACCAGACCTACCGTGGCTGCTTCCATCCACAAAAAGACCACCATTAAGACGAACCACATAAGCGCAGCCCAATTCATAACGGCCAACTCCTTTCTCTCTTGGTCTTCTATCTATATGATAACAAAAAAGAAAATAGCCGTCAATTCCTATTTTGTGCATATTTTTGCGGATAACACTTGCGCGGCAAGAGATTTTGCGATATAATGTATTTGTAAAAATTTGGGCAAAACGCCTATGATTTGGAGGAATGTCATTATGTTTAATGCTATGATTGAAACCCTGAAGGCCAATCCCCGGAAAATCGTGTTCACCGAAGGCCACGATGCCCGCATTCTGGAGGCCACAGCCCGCCTGAACGAGGGGAAATTCCTGACCCCCATCCTCATCGGCAATGTTGAGGAAGTCAAGACCAACGCTGCAAAGGGCGGCTACAACATCGAAGGTGTCCAGATCATCGATCCGCTGACCTATGAAGGCATGGATGCCATGGTGGAAAAAATGGTGGAGCTGCGCAAGGGCAAGATGTCCCCGGAAGAGTGCAAGGCTGCCCTTTCCAAGGGTAACTATTTCGGTACCATGCTGGTAAAGATGGGTCTGGCCGATTCTCTGCTGGGCGGCGCAACCTACTCCACCGCTGACACCGTCCGTCCCGCGCTGCAGCTGGTGAAAACCAAAAAGGGTGTTAACCTGGTTTCTTCCTGCTTTATTATGGTTCGTGGCGACGAGAAGATTGCTATGGGCGACTGCGCCATCAACCTCAGCTACGAAGACAGCGTAGACAAGGAAGGCAACGTTACCGTTTCTGCCGCCCAGAAGCTGGCTGAAGTAGCTGTAGAAACCGCAAAGACCGCCAAAGTCTTTGGTATCGACCCCAAGGTTGCTATGCTCTCCTTCTCCACCAACGGCTCCGGCAAGGGCGCTACTGTGAAGCTTTCCCACGATGCTACCTACATTGCCAAGGAAATGGCTCCCGAATTTGACATCGACGGCGAGATGCAGTTTGACGCTGCGGTAGCTCCCGAAGTCGGTCAGCTGAAATTCCCCGGCTCCAAGGTCGCCGGTCAGGCCAACACATTCATTTTCCCCTGCATTGAAGCCGGCAACATCGGCTACAAAATTGCTCAGCGTCTGGGTGGCTACGAGGCTTACGGCCCCATTCTGCAGGGTCTGGCAGCACCCATTAATGACCTGTCACGTGGCTGCAATGCGGACGAAGTCTACAAGATGGCTATCATCACTGCTGCACTTGTATAAAAACAGTAAAAACGGCATTTTCCGGGTGGATTTTTCCACCCGGATTTTTTTGTTTTTTAAAGAGAAAAAAGTGATTGAAAATCAATGGCTTTTTTCCACAGATACTTGTGGAAAAAAGCTTGTTTTTTTCTTGAGAATATGATAAAATTTACGGTGAGAAACTGTCGCCGTTTTTACCCATTTTTTGCGGCGAAAAAAGATAGAAAGGAGCCCTGCTATGTACGCATCCGCCTATGTTTGGGCTAAGGTTTTAAACCACATGGAAGAGCGTCTGGGCGCTGTTACCGTATCTGCTTGGTTTGACGATGCGGAGGTTGTGGAATTAAACGAGGAGCAGCTGATTTTATATTCTCCCAATGAGTTCCGGCGGGAAATTATCCGCCGCCGCTGCACGGAGTATATTCATGATGCCCTGAAGGAAATTTTCAACTCCGATGCAAAGCTGCTGGTTTTTGGAGAAGAAGAGCTCAACGCCTATAAATCGAAAGAAGTAAAAACCAGCGCCATGGATTTTAATCCCCAGTTTTCCTTTGAAAACTTTGTGGTAGGTCCATCCAACCGGTTTGCCCATGGCGCGGCTACCGCCGTCAGCAACAATCCGGGACAGACCTACAATCCCCTGTTTATTTACGGCCCTCCCGGCGTAGGTAAAACCCACTTGCTTTATGCCATTGCCAACGGAATCCGCAGGAGCAATCCCAATGCCAATATTGTTTATATTAAAGGCGACCAATTTACCAATGAGCTGATTGCCGCCATTCAAAGCGGTAAGAATATTGAATTCCGCAACAAATACCGGGAAGCAGATCTGTTTCTAATTGACGACATTCAGTTTATTGCCGGTAAAGAATCCACCCAGGAAGAGTTTTTCCATACCTTTAACAAGCTCTACGAGGAGCATAAGCAGATCGTTATGACCTCCGACCGGAAACCCAGCGATATGCTGACTTTGGAGGATCGGCTGCGTACCCGCTTTGAATGGGGTCTGCTTGCCAGCATCGAAGCGCCGGACTATGAAACCAGAATGGCAATTATTAAAACAAAAGCCATTTCTCTGGGTCTGGATTTGCCGGACGATGTTTGCAATTACATCGCCACAAATGTGACCAACAATGTGCGGCAGATTGAAGGCACAGTTAAAAAAATCATGGCATACAGGGACTTAAACAACATGCCCCTGGATCTTGCTAATGTTTCCGTTGCCATTGAGGATATGTTTAAAACCGGCGACGGCAATACCCTGCCCAGCCCCAGCTTGATTATCAGCCAGGTATGTAAATTCTATTCCATCGACGAAAACACCCTCCGGGGAACGGAAAAAACCAGAGGTACAGCCGAGGCTCGGCAGGTTGCGGTCTATCTTGTCAGAAAGCTGACCAATTTAAGCTCCCCGGATATCGGTAAGGAATTTAATAAAGATCACTCCACCATTTTGTATTCCATTAACAAAGTGGAGAGCATGCTTAAAAACGGTGATGAAAATTTGCAAAATCATATTCGTGACATTACCGCTAATATCAATTCCTGCTTGTAAATTATCCACAGAGGCTGTGGAATGTGGATAAACAAGTTGTTTATAAATACGCTTGGTTTTCAAAAAAATCTGCCCTGTTGAAAAGTTATTTTTTTCAACAGGGTGACTGTGGATAAAAACATGGCTTATTTCCAAGACAAAATTCACTTTTCCACATATTTTTCTACTAATACTACTTTTACTACCTAAAAATTTATATTTATATATTTATTCTTTTATTTTTACAAAAAGGAGAATTGACTATGCGTTTTACCTGTGAAAAAAGTATGCTGGTTACGGGTCTTAACATTACCGGAAGAACCGTCGCCCAAAAAAGCGCAATTGCTGCTATTGAAGGCATTTTATGTAAGGCAGAAGACGGCCTGAGCTTAACCGGCTTTAATATGGAAACAGCCATCACCTATCTGATTGACGCAGAAGTCAGTGATGCCGGCGCCTGCGTGTTTCCTGCAAAGCTGTTTGCAGATATTATCCGCCGTCTGCCGGAAGGCCCGGTTACCGTTGTTGTGGACGATAACTATAAGGTTTCCATTCGGGCAGGCTACGCATCCTTTACCATTTCTGCAGAACCGGCAGACGATTATCCGGAATTGCCGGATGTGGGCAGCGGTCGCAGCATTCGCATTCCGCAAATGGCTATGAAGGAGCTGATTTCCGGCACGATCTTTGCGGTTTCTGAAAATCAGGGTCGTCCCATCCATACGGGTGTAAAATTTGAAGTAGAGGACAAATTGATTTCTGCTATTGCCGTTGACGGGTTCCGTCTGGCGCGGCGCAGTTATCATACAGAGGAAGCCACCGGAAGAACACTTTCCTTTGTTGTGCCTGCTCAGGGTCTGAAAGAACTGGAAAAAATTTTACAGGACGAAGACGCAGATGTGGCGTTTACCTTGGGAAGTAAGCATATTTTGTTCCAGGTTGGCTGCGCTACCTTGATTTGCCGTCTGCTGGAAGGTGAATTTTTGGATTGGCGGAAGGTTATGCCCACCAACTGCCCCATTCGTCTGGTTGCAAATGTGGGAGAACTGTCTTCCGCTTTGGAGCGCGTGGGTCTGATCGTTTCTGAAAAATATAAGAGTCCGGTCAGATGTGTATTTTCTGATCAGGTGCTTTTGCTGAAAACCAATACCACCATCGGCGCAGCAGAGGATCGCTGCAGCTTTGCCGGTGACGGCAAGGAGTTGGAGATTGGTTTTAATGTACGGTATCTTTGCGATGCTTTACGGGCAATTGAAGGCGACGAAGTTGTTCTGGAGCTGACCAACGGATTGAGTCCCATTGTCATGACCCCTGCAGATGAAAAGTACGATTATTCCTACATGGTGCTGCCTGTGCGCATCGCCGCAAGCTAAAAGATTATGAAAGTAACAGTCAGTAAAAAAGAAAAGGGTTTTCCGGTTGCAATCAGTACAGCGTTTATCAAATTGGAAGCAGCGTTGAAATTTGTCAATGCCACCGAATCCGGCGGCATGGCAAAGGCTGTGATTCAGGACGGTTTGGTGCGGGTAAACGGTGAAGTTTGTACTATGCGGGGTAAAAAACTCTACCCCGGTGATTCCTTTTCCTTTGAAAATACATTATATGTAGTTTGTGAAAATGAAGCTTAATCAACTAACTTTGGCCAATTTCCGGAACTATGATGCTTTACAGGTGAATTTTGATTCCGGTGTGAATTTGGTAGTGGGCGATAATGCCCAGGGAAAAACCAATTTACTGGAAGCCATCATTTATTTAGGGGGAGGAAAAAGTTTTCGCGCCCAGAAAAACAGCGAACTGGTAAAATTCGACGCGGATTTTGCCGATATAGAGGGAAATCTGTTTTCTCAAGAGAGAAATCAAACCCTGCGCTGGGTGCTTTTTTCCGGAGCAAAACCCCGCCAGCTTTATCACAACGGCGTGAAAAAGAAAACAGCCGGTGAAATTGCCGGGGTTTTTCACACAGTACTGTTTTGTCCGGAAGATCTTTTGGTACTGAAAGCCGGCGCATCCGCCCGGCGTCGGATGGGTGATACGGCGTTATGTCAACTTCGTCCTAACTACGAGGCTGCCCTTTTGGAGTATCAGCATCTTTTGGAACAGAAAAACCGTATTTTAAAAGACCGGTTTGAAAATCCTGCCCTGCTACAAATTCTACCGGAGTATAATCTGCGGCTGTGTCAGGTGGGCGCACTGCTGATTTCCTACCGGGCGCGGTTTTACGAAGGTTTGGCAGAGGCGGCAGAAAAATATCACGGTCTGTTTTCCGGGGGATTAGAGGAATTTTCCCTTGCCTACAAAACCGTTTCCACCGTTACAGATCCTTTTACGTCGGTAGAGGTGCTTACCGGGCAACTGCAAGAGCATATGGAAAGTCACAGCCGGGCGGAGCTGGAAAGCGCCCAGTGCCTTTCCGGTCCCCATAAGGACGATTTTGATGTGACCTTGTCCGGTTTAAGCTTAAAATCCTTCGGCTCGCAAGGGCAGGTACGCACCGCCGCTATTAGTTTGAAATTGGCCCAGCGGTCGTTGATGGCCAAGCAGTCCGGGCAAATGCCGGTGCTGCTTCTGGACGATGTGCTGTCAGAGCTGGATCCGGGAAGGCAGGATTTTGTGCTGAATCAAATCACTGAGGGTCAAGTTTTCATTTCCTGCTGTGAGCCGGGACGGTTTACAAAATTGGGTAAGACGATTGAAATCTGCAAAGGGCAGATTGTGAAATAAGGAGTATGGAATATGTCTGAAGAAACAAAAGTAACGCAAGAATACGGTGCGGAACAAATCCAGGTTCTGGAGGGTCTGGAAGCAGTGCGGAAGCGTCCCGGTATGTATATCGGTTCTACTTCCTCCTCCGGTCTGCACCATCTGGTGTATGAGATCGTGGATAACTCTATAGACGAAGCACTGGCCGGTTACTGTAAGCATATCACCGTTACCATCAATCCCGGTAACTCCATTACCGTTACCGACGATGGACGTGGTATCCCGGTAGATATTCAGCCCCAGACCGGTAAACCTGCTTTGGAGGTTGTATTTACTGTGCTCCATGCAGGCGGTAAGTTCGGTGGTGGCGGCTATAAGGTATCCGGCGGTCTGCACGGCGTTGGCGCGTCGGTTGTAAATGCCCTGAGCGAATCTTTGCAGGTGCGTGTTTACAAAAACGGCAAAATTCACGAAATGAAGTTTGCCCGGGGTCATATCACCCAGGAAATGAAAATCGTGGGCAATACAGACAAAACCGGTACGGAGGTTACTTTCCAGCCGGATCCGGAAATGTTTGACGACGTGCTCTACAGCTATGAAATTCTCCACGAAAGAATGCGGGAAGAGGCATTTTTGAATGCCGGTCTGTCCATCACCATCACCGATGCCCGGGAGGACGAAATTAAGTCCGAAACCATGTGCTATGAAGGCGGTATTCGGGAGTTTGTTACCTGGACCAACAAGAAAAAAACCGTTATCCATGAGGATGTTATCTATATGCAGGGCGCCAAGGATGATGCCTCTGCCGAGCTTGCTATTCAGTATAACGACGGCTTTAATGAGTCTATCCAATCCTTTGCCAACGATGTGCGCACGCCTGAGGGCGGTATGCACGAAACCGGCTTTAAAACAGCGCTGACCAGAGTTCTTAACGCCTACGGTCAGAAAAACGGCATCATCAAGGGCGACGATAAGGTTTCCGGCGAGGACTGCCGGGAAGGCATTACCGCCATTATTTCCGTCAAACTGACAGATGCCCAGTTTGAAGGCCAGACCAAGGCAAAGTTGGGCAACGCCTATATCCGTACCATGGTGGAGCAGATCGTGGGCGACCAGCTGGCAACGTATTTTGAGGAACATCCCGCCACCGCCAAAATCATTCTGGAAAAGGCGATGCTGGCAAACCGGGCAAGAGAAGCCGCCCGGAAAGCAAGAGAAAATGCCCGCCGTAAGACCGGTCTGGAATCCGGCGGTATGCCCGATAAACTGCAGGACTGCAATGAAAAAGACCCCTCCTTGTGCGAACTTTACATCGTCGAGGGCGACTCCGCTGCAGGCTCTGCCATTCAGGGCAGAGATTCCCGGTTTCAGGCAATTTTGGCTATGTGGGGTAAAATGCTCAACGTGGAAAAGGCCCGGGCCGACAAAATCTACGGCAACGATAAGCTTTCTCCTCTGATTATTGCGCTGGGCGGCGGTATTGGCGAGGACTTTGACATTGAAAGACTTCGCTACCATAAAATCGTTATTATGTCTGATGCGGACGTGGATGGCGCCCATATCCGTACGCTGCTGCTGACTTTCTTCTTCCGGTATATGCGGCCGCTGATCGAAAACGGGTATGTTTACTCCGCGGTCCCTCCCCTTTACAAGTTAAAGCGGGGCAAAACCGAAAAGGTTGCCTATTCCGATGACGAAAGAGATCTGGTTTCCGCAGAGCTGCGGGGCGAGACCAATGCGAAAGTGGAAATTTCCCGGTTTAAGGGTCTTGGTGAAATGGACCCCCATGAGCTGTGGGAGACCACGATGGATCCGGAAAAGCGGACGCTGCGCCGGATTACTCTGGAAGATGCCCGCCGGGCAGACGAGATTTTCACTGTTTTGATGGGTGAGCAGGTAGAACCCCGGAAGGAATGGATTGAAAAGAACGCCAAGTACGCTATCAATATTGATATTTAAGGGGAGGTGTTTTCGTGGCAAAGCATAATCGAGATTATAAGCCGGAGGACATTTTGTTCCCCGACCAGTCAATAACAGAATCCAATCTGGTTGACGAAATGGAGCGCTCATACATTGAGTATGCCATGAGCGTCATCGTTGGCCGCGCCCTGCCGGATGTGCGGGACGGCTTGAAACCGGTACACCGCCGCATTCTTTACACCATGTACGAAAGCGGTCTGACTTCGGACAAGCCCTTTAAGAAGTCTGCTACCTGCGTTGGTGATGTGCTGGGTAAATACCACCCCCATGGCGACGGCTCTGTTTACGATGCCATGGTGCGTCTTGCCCAGAATTTTTCCATGCGCTACATGCTGGTGGACGGCCACGGTAACTTCGGCTCTGTGGACGGAGATCCGGCAGCTGCTTACCGTTATACCGAGGCAAGACTTTCCAAGCTTTCCAATGAAATGCTCCGGGATATTGACAAAGACACCGTCAACTGGGACCCCAACTTTGACGAATCCCGGAAAGAACCCCGGGTGCTGCCCAGCCGTTTCCCCAATCTGTTGGTAAACGGTTCAAGTGGTATCGCAGTTGGTATGGCTACCAATATCCCGCCCCATAACCTGCGGGAAGTGATCAATGCCTGCGTATGCGTGCTGGATAATCCGGAAGCAAGCATGATTGACCTGATGGAGCATGTCACCGGTCCGGATTTCCCCACCGGCGGTATTATTATGGGTCGCAGCGGCATTCGCGCTGCCTACGCCACCGGCCGTGGCAAGGTGGTGGTCCGCGCCCGGACGGAATTTGAAGAATTTAACAAAGACCGGGTTCGGATTATTGTTACGGAGCTTCCCTATCAGGTCAACAAACGTGAGCTGATCAAGCGAATTGCCGAGCAGGTAAAAGACAAGCGGTTAGAAGGCATTTCCGATCTTCGGGACGAAACGGACCGGAGCGGTATGCGTATCGTCATTGAGCTGAAAAAGGATGCCAATCCTCAGGTGGTACTGAACACCTTGTTTAAGCAGACGGCGCTGCAAAGTAGCTTTGGCATTATTATGCTGGCGCTGGTGGATGACCAGAAGCAGCCCAGAATCCTTTCTTTGCGGCAGATTATTGACGAATATCTGGCATTCCAGATGGATGTGCTGACCCGCCGCACCCAGTATGACCTGAAAAAGGCGCAGGAGCGCGCCCACCTGTTGGAGGGCCTGCTTATTGCCCAGGATAACATTGACGAGGTCATTAAGATCATCCGCAGCGCCTATGACGATGCCAAGGAACGTTTGTGCGAACGTTTTGGCTTGACCGATGTCCAGGCCCAGGCTATTTTGGATATGCGACTCAAGGCATTGCAAGGCCTTGACAGAGAAAAACTCCAGGCAGAATACGACGAGCTGCAGGAAAAGATTCGCTATTACAACGAACTTCTGGAGAATCCGGAAAAACTGCAGGCCGTTTTGCGGGAAGAGCTGATCGCCATTGGCGACAAGTTCGGCGACGACAGAAAGACCGAGATCCAGGAAATCGAGGACGAGATCGACATCGAAGATCTGATCGAAGAGGAGCAGTGTGTATTCACCATTTCCAACCAGGGCTACGTCAAGCGGATGCCCGTGGACATTTACCGCACCCAGAGTCGGGGCGGCCGTGGTGTGAATGCCCAGAATCTGAAAGAAGAGGATTACGTCAAGAGCCTGCATGCAGCCTCTACCCATGATCACATGCTCTTCTTTACCGACCGGGGCAGAGTCCATCACCGGAAGGGCTACCAGATTCCCGAGGCTGGCAGAACTGCCCGGGGCACAGCCATGGTCAATATTCTGCCGCTGGAAATGGGCGAAACCGTAACGGCAACGGTGGTCACCCGGGAGTTTAATGAAAACGAATATCTGGTGATGGTAACCCGCAAGGGTACGGTTAAGCGGATTCCCTTCATTGCTTTGAACACCCGCAGAAAGACCGGTATTCGCGCCATTACTTTAGATGAGGGCGATCAGCTGATCAATGTGATGCGCACCACCGGTGACGACAATATTATTCTCGCCACCGCCAACGGTATGGCCATCTGCTTCAACGAAAAGGATGTACGCCCCATGGGCAGAGATGCCGCAGGCGTTCGCGGTATTATGTTAACCGGCGAGGATGTGGTCATCGGCGCAGAAAAGGCAGAAGAAGGCACAACGCTACTGACGGTTACGGAAAACGGTTTCGGTAAGCGTACAGAGCTGCAAGAGTATCTGCGTACCGGTCCCGACGGAGAAAGGGTTGCCCAGAGCCGTGGCGGTAAGGGTCTGAAGAACTACAATATCACGCCCAAGACCGGTAAGGTCGCCGGCTGCCGCGTGGTCAAGGACACAGACGATGTGATGCTCATTGAAAATGGCGGTGTCATCATCCGTGTGCCTGCCGCAAGCATCAATGTCTACAAGCGGGATGTGCAGGGTGTGATCGTCATGCGTATCGAAGAAGGCAACCAGCTGGTATCCCTTGAGCGGGTCGAAGCAGTGGAAGAAGAGGAGATCGAGGCGTGAAAACCGTAACCCTCTACACAGACGGCGCATGCTCTGGCAATCCCGGCCCTGGCGGCTGGGGCGCGATTCTGGAGTATATGGGCACGGAAAAGGAGCTTTCCGGCGGTGAGAAAACCACCACCAATAACCGAATGGAATTGACAGCGGTCATTCAGGGCCTTTCGGCCCTGAAAGAAAGCTGCATTGTGGAGCTTTATTCCGATTCCAAATATGTTATTGACGCGCTGGAAAAAGGCTGGGCAGTTTCCTGGCAGAAAAACGGCTGGCGTAAGGCGGATAAAAAGCCGGCGCTGAATCCGGACCTGTGGGAAATTCTGCTGGAACTGACCCATAGACACGAAATACGCTATCATTGGGTCAAAGGCCATGCTGATAACCCGAAGAACAACCGCTGCGACCAGTTGGCAGTTGCCGCTGCCAAAATGCAGAATGCATAATGAGGAAGAAAAAGGGATACATTATGTCAAAGCAGACTTTGCAGCAAAGATGGGTATTGCGCTAAAAGAAGCGTATGCGGTTGAATACTGGCTTGGATTTCTGGTATATAGAGGAAAAGGCATACAAAAGCGTCAGCGATGACAATGAATAAGCCTTTTAATTTCCGTTTGCAAAACAGCGGGAGCAAATAAGTAAATTATGCATTTACAATACCGGGGGAGAGAGAAATGTATTTGTCAATCGGTAACGATTTTGCGGTGCGGGAAAGCGCCATTATCGGCATTTTCGATATGGATAATACCTCCACCTCCAAGCACACAAGAGCTTTTCTTAACCGCGCAGAAAAGGAAGGCAATGTGATTCCTTGCGACGATCTTCCCAAAAGCTTTGTGCTGACAGCGGAATACGGCATGGAAAGAGTTCATTTAACCACCCTTGCTTCTTCCACCTTGGAAAAACGACTGGAATAAGAAAAAACGCCCCGGAACTTTCGAAAGAAAGTACCGGGGCGTTAGTCTATCAAAACACCTTGCGCAGCAAGCTTCTTACGCCTCATCCACCGCTACGCGGTTCCCCTTTCCCTCAAGGGGAAGAGGCTTTTTTAGACTATTGTGAAAAACTGTGGTTTGACGGTTTGGAGGTTCTTTGCGCTTTTGCCAGAGGACAAAGAAGCGCCAAAGACAAGCAACGCGACCCCGAAGTGTATACAGATACTCGAGAG
>JAZOUW010000036.1:0-17489 GCA_045658385.1 Faecousia sp. | reverse complement strand
CAGAGATTTTGGCAAAAACGAGAACGGCGAAAAGGAAACCGATTTCATCGACTGCGTTGCATGGCGTCAGACCGGAGAGTTCGTCTCCAAGTATTTCGCCAAGGGCCGCATGGCTGTGGTATCGGGTCGTCTCCAGATTCGTAACTGGACCGACAAAGACGGCAACAAGCGCCGCACTGCAGAAGTCATTGCAGACAATGTCTACTTTGGCGACAGCAAGCGTGAGGGCGAGGCTGGCACATTTGCCCCTGCAGCTCCCAGCTTTGGCGGCTACACTGCGCCGGCTGCTCCTGCATCCGATTTTGCGATGCTGGCAGACGATGACGCACAGTTGCCCTTCTAAAATCTGAACTTTTCTACAACTTACTAAAGGAGGAATTCCCATGGCTAACGAACAGCGTGTTCGTCCCCGCAAGCGCAAGAAGGTTTGCGCATTCTGCGTGGAAAAGGTAACTGCCATTGACTACAAGGACGCTACCAAGCTCCGCCGTTACCTGTCCGAGCGCGGCAAGATTCTGCCCCGTCGTACCACCGGCACTTGCGCAGCTCACCAGCGCAACCTGACCACCGCTATCAAGCGCGCGCGTCAGATCGCTCTGCTGCCCTACGTTGCTGAGTAATTCAAAAATTACCGAGGTGCAAACGCACCTCGGTTTTTTGTTTTCTTCCCTATGATAGTATATAGTCCGCAATCTGCGCGCTTATTTTGCCATGGTAAGTTGCTTGAACAATTGCAGGAAAATGTCCCCAAAGCTTAACTTTTCCACCGCCGTTTCCGCCACCAGAGGAATTTGCGCCAGTACCTGCTGACCTGCCTTAATGGTCATCGTTCCCAGCCGCTGTCCTTTGCTTACCGGAGCAGCGACTTCCTGCTCCAATTCTATTTCCGTGCTTACCGACGCTTTTTGCCCCTTGTCAATGAGCAGCGGCGTTTCCTGGGCAGGGATTGCCCGGACAACATCCTGCTTTCCCAGTTTTACTCCTACAGATGTCTGCTGGGGCGTTTCCGGTTGAATCAACGCAAAATTCGCAAAACCGTAATCTAACAAGGATTTGCAGGCGGCAAACCGTTTGACAGAGGTTTCGCAACCCATTACCACCGCCACCAGCTCCATATCCTCCCGCTGGGCAGAGGCCGAAAGGCAGTAGCCTGCAGCGGAAGTAAAACCGGTCTTTAAGCCCGTTGCGCCATTATAAAACCGCACCATCTTATTGGTGTTGGCAAGGCCAAACGTGCCGTTTCGCACCGTGTCCATCCAGATGGTGGTGTACTTTTTAATATCCGGATGGTATTTCAGCAGCTGCCGGGACATCACCGCAATGTCATGGGCAGAGGTCTTGTGCTCTTTGGCATCTTCGCTGTCGTCCAGGCCGGTGCAGTTAACAAACTTGGTGTCGTTCATCCCCAGCTCCACGGCCCGATTGTTCATCAGCTGCACAAACGCCGCCTCGCTGCCGGCAATATGTTCTGCCATGGCGCAGGCGCAATCATTGGCAGAGCTGACGGCAATGGATTTTACCATGTCCTCTACCGACATGGTTTCCCCCACTTTTAAGTAAATCTGGCTGCCGCCTTTGGCCGCCGCCTCTTCCGAAGCCGTGACCGTATCCTCCCAACGAATCTTGCCGCCGTCAATGGCTTCCATGATCAGCAGCATGGTCATCACCTTGGTGACACTCGCCGGGGCCAACGGCACATTCGCATCCTGCTCATAGAGTACCTGCCCGGTGGCTACATCCATTAAAAGCGCGCTTTTTGCTTCAATCTGCATATTCGCCGCTTTCGCCCTTACCGGGAACATCCCAATAACCAGCGCCGCGACGAAAATCAACCAACCCAACCGCTTCATAGTGATCCCTCCTCTTTGGGACATTCTATGAGGCGTGTCCTTCTAAAATTCCGGAATGAATGCAGAATCTGCAGATGTTTCTTCCTGGGTAAAGCCTTGCAGATTATTTAAGTACATCCAACTAAATACGGCATCGTATTCTTCGTCGGTGATTTTCCGGTCCAGGGGCGGCTGCATTTCCGGCATGGGGGTATACTGTCGCATGAGGCTGACCAGGACTTCCCCGGGGGCAAAGGTTTCCCCAATCCAGTCCAGCACTTTTAAGGCGTTTTCCACATGCCCGGGCAGGATCAAATGGCGAATGATTACACCCTTTTTCACTTTATCCCCAGCCCGTTGCACCGGACCGGCAATGTTTACCATGGTCTGTATCGCCGCAGATGCTACTTCAAAGTAGTCTGCCGCCCCGGAAAGTTTTTTTGCCAAAGCATTATCGGCATACTTCATATCCGGCAGGAAAATATCTACCTTTCCTGCCAGCTTTTCTATGGTTTGGGGCAATTCATAGCCACCGCAGTTGTAAATCACCGGTACAGCAAGCGGCTTTTCCAGTGCCGGCAAAATGGTGGGAAGATAGTGGGTAGGGGTCACCAAATCGATATTTTCCGCCCCTTGGGCAATCAGATCTTCCATCAAGCCGCGCAGCGCGGCGCTGTCCATTTCCTTCCCGGCAGGTTTTGCGCTGATGACCCGGTTTTGGCAGTAACTACACCCCAAAGTGCAGCCGCCAAAGAAGATCGCGCCGCTGCCACCTGCCCCCGCCAACACCGGTTCTTCCCATTTGTGAATCATCGCCTTGGCAACCAGCGCTGCGTCTGCGCCGCCACAAAAGCCTTTTCCCCCGGCGGTTCTGTTCACACCGCATTGCCGCGGGCAGAGCCTGCAGTTTACATAACTTTCCATTGTGTCTCCTCAATTTCTTTCTAAAGCTTTCTTTTTAGTGTATGACGGTCCGCTGTACTTGTCAAGTTTTTACCATTTAAACCTTGCTTTTTGTCCGGCTTTTACTATACTATACTTATAAAAATACGCTTTTAGGAGGAAACTATGCGAAAACTGATTTGCCTGTTGCTGGCCTTGGTTTTTCTGCTTTCCCTTTGCGCCTGCGGCGGCAAACAGGAGACGGAAAAAACCTCCCCTTACGCTGCTACCCAGGAAGATATTGACCATCTGGAAAAAGCTTATGAAGGCCGCTCCGTTTATTTCGGCGAGGCCCATGTTCACGCCGACACCGGCGGTATGTCCGACGGCAAATCTACCCTTTCCGACTGGATCTCCGGCATGGAGCAGCTGAATATGGACTTTGCCACCATTGTTGACCACCGGCAGGTGGCCCATATGTATAAAGACGAGTGGGATGATGCCAGCTTTATTGGTGGCTCGGAGCTTGCCACGGTCATTTCCAATGTGGATGCTACCAGAAAGAACATGCACTATAACATGCTCTTTACCGACCCGGAAGCCTTTAAAAATGTCCTGCGGTCTAACCGTTCCTTCGATTACGAAGAGGATACTACCTTCTGCGAAGCCCCCGGCTGGGACACCGGCAGCATGAAAGACTTGATCAAAAAGGTGAAGCAGGAGGGTGGCATGTGGGTCCACGTCCATCCCAAGTGTGATGGCTATCTCAACGCGGAAAACCCGGCATCCTACTGGTTCGCCGACGAGACCGGTCTGGAGGTCATGATTGGCTGGAACGGCCACGCAACCACCAACGAAGATACCCAAAAATGCTACAAGCTGTGGACAGATTTGCTGGAGCTGGATGGCAAGGTATGGGCAACTGCCGGCAGCGACAGCCACGCCGAGCCCAACGCAAATGCGCTGACTGCCATTTATGCGGAGGATAAAACCCCGGACAGCCTGTTCTCCCACATGCGCGTGGGTGACTTCAACCCCGGCTTTGCCGGCATCCGCATGACCATCGGCGATACCATGATGGGCAGCACCGGCAGTTTTGCCGGCCAGCGGGTGGTCTTCTGTGTAGAAACCTTCCATGAAAGCGTTTTGGACAAATTCAGCGGTTTCCAGGTAGTCCTGTTTGATAACGACACGGAGGTGTTCCGGGAAAACATCGACCATACAAAGGCGAACTATTTTGCTTATGATTGCGCTGAAACTGCCAAGTTCTACCGGGTAGAGGTGCAGGACGGCAACGGCAACCCCATTGCTATCGGCAACCCCATCTGGAAAGGCTGATCAGAGGAGCAAAAACTTGGGAAAGGCTGTGATCTTGTGCAATTGCCCCTTGGCGTATATGTTGTAAAATCTGATTTTCCGGAAGATGCCGGAGAGATCTGTTTTTCTTTCAAAGGCGATACCTACACTGCCCAGATGGGTGTGAATGCTTTTTCCTGTCTGGAAGATTTTGTAAAAGCCGACCTGCAACCGGCGCAAAAAGCTTTTTGCGGCTATGCGGGTACGCCGATTCTGCTTTTCCCCACCGGTACTTACGACGCCTCTTTGGCCCGGCCGGGACAAACCAAGCTGCAGCGGCTTTGCTGCTATTTCCCTCAGGCCATTACGATTTTGGGCGAAAACGCCGGTATCAGTCCCAACGGGCCGGACCTGCGCACCCCCAACCCCCGGTGGAAAGAAGCGTCCGTATTTTACGGTCTTTGGGATTTTGGCGGTTTGGGCATTATGGGGAAGCTTCCCGGCACGCTGACCGTGGACGGTCTGGTGTTTGAAAACAGCAAAATTGCAGACGACCGCACCGGCGGCGACGATTTGCAGCTGGTTATCAAAAACTGCGCTTTTACCGGCTTTTCCATGCGGGATTTGATTTTTATGGAGCCCCTTGCTGACCCTGCCGCCACCCGACAGACCGTTCTTGAGAATATCCGCTGTGACGGCATTCTGGCTTTGGGCAGCGAAAGCCGGCTGATTGATTTTTACTGCGGTGATCTGACCGTGGAAAACATGTATTTCGGCAACACGGACAAATTCCCGGGCCTTACCAATTTCCTGCAAAACAAACCCTGCGGCAGACCCGGAGAAAAAGCAAGCATTACATACCGCAAGTGCCTTTTTGAAAATTGCACTGCGCCGACAGGTCTTGGCTTCTGCATGCCAGATGACAGCCAAATGACCCTGAACATGATTGACTGCATCTTTCAGGACGTTTCTCCCAAAGGCACAAGTCCTCTTTTCGTACATCTGCCTACGGCAGACTGCCGCCTGGCGTTGACAAATTGCGCCTTTACAGGACCGAACGCCTGCCCGACGGTGGTGCTTGCGGGAAATCCGGATGCACAACTGTGCATTCGCGACACCACGGTGCCGGAACATTCCTGCCTGATCGCCAGAAAACCGCCCCGGAAAACAGCGCCCCAACCCACAGAAGCCATCCCTATTGACGATCCCCACACAGTTGCATACAGCGATTTTGCCCAGTTGGACTCCCTTTATGCAGGCATGTCTGCTTATCACGGCGATACCCACACCCACACCGACTCCGGCGGCACCAGTGACGGCGCAACGCCCCTTGGCGAATTTGTGCAACAGCTAAAGGCGCTGGATATGGACTTTGCTGCTGTGGTGGACCACCGGCAAATGCGCCACTTTTTCTTGCCGGAGTGGGACGAAACGATGCTCATTTGCGGCTCTGAACCTGCCGGCTTCCTGCAAGACAGAGAAGGTCGGGCGGCTGTGCTGCACTACTGCATGCTCTTTCCGGACAAAGAAGGTTTGGGCAAAACCCTGGCTGCGTTTCCGGAATTTGAATATACCGGCGGTACCAACGGCAGCTTCCGGTATCCCCGGGTTTCCACAGAGCGCTTTTGCCAGCTGGGCGCGTATATCTGGGACATCGGAGGTCTGATGAGCCACGCCCACCCCAAGCAGATGATGGCCTCCAACAACCCCCTGGATTACTATTTTGGCGACCATGTGGCTTTGGAAACCGTCCACGGTGACGTTTCTTCTTATTCCACAAAATGCAATCGGGACCTGTGGGTAACCCTTTTGGCGATGGGCAAGCGCCTGCGCACCTACGGCTCTACCGACACCCATGAAAGCGCCCGCAACGACGGTCAAACCACCCTCTATGCCAAAAAACCCCACAGCCGGGACTTCTTTAACGCCATTCGCGCCGGCAACTGCACCGCCGGCAGCGCGGGTATTCAGATGGCCATTGGCGACACGCCTATGGGCGGCGCGCTTGCTTACAAGCCGGGTCTTACCCTGCAGGTTCGGGCAGGGGATTATCACCCCACCTGGAAACAAGATGCCGTTTACCGGCTGAATGTCTTTACAGACAAAGGTCTTGCCTACGCCACGGAATTTGTTGGCGCAACGCCGGTGCAGCTTGCCCTTTTCGTAGAAAAACGCGCTTTTTACCGGGTGGAAATCACCAATGAAAGCGACGGCCATACTGCCACCTTGGGCAATCCCATCTGGCTTGACTAAATCACCAAAAACAGCAGGAAATGACGTTGCATTTCCTGCTGTTTTTTGTCAATTTTTTTATATTTTTTTCATGGGTTTTTCTTGCTTTTTCGACAAGCCGGACGTATAATTAAGAAGGTTAATAAAAATTTAATAAATGGAGGAAACACTATGAATCTCGTCTATGGCATTCACGACAAACCCAAGTTTGGCCAGATGCTGATCTTTGCGTTCCAACAGGTATTGGCAATTCTGGCAGCAACCATTGCAGTTCCCGCAATTGTGGGTAACGGCATGTCCTCGGCAGCTGCCCTTCTGGGCGCAGGTGTCGGCACCTTGGTTTACCAGCTGTTTACCAAGTTCCGCAGCCCCGTATTCCTGGGTTCTTCCTTTGCCTTTATCGGCTCTATGGTAACCGCTTTTGCCGGCGCTGTTTCTGCTTCTGCAGGCTTTACCGGTATCCTTCTCGGTGCTGTGTTTGCAGGTCTGGTTTATGTGGTCATTGCACTTATTGTCAAATTTGCCGGCGTTAAGTGGATTAACAAGCTGATGCCTCCCGCTGTTATCGGACCCACCGTTGCGCTGATCGGTCTGTCTTTGGCCGGTGCTGCTATCAAGGACGTATTCTCCTACGGTGCGCAGGATGCCAACGGTGCTTTCATCATGAATGGCTCTGCCTGGGCTTCCTTCATTTGCGCTATCGTTACTTTGCTGGTTGTTATCCTCGCCTCTACCTACGGCAAGAAAATGACCAAGCTGATCCCTTTCATCATCGGCATCCTGGCCGGCTATGTTGTCTCCGTGATCTTCACCCTCTGCGGCATCCCCGTTGTTGACTTCTCTTTGTTCCAGAACATGAACATCGTGGCTGTCCCGGAGTTTACCTTCATTGAAGCACTGAAGGGCGTAAAGGAAATCAACGGCTCTTACATTGCTACCGTTGCGGTTGCTTATGTTCCCGTAGCCTTCGTAGTCTTTGCCGAGCATATTGCAGACCATAAGAATCTGTCCTCCATCATCGATACCGATCTGCTGGAGAACCCCGGCTTGCATCGCACCCTGCTGGGTGACGGCGTTGGCTCTATGGTTGGCGCTTTCTTCGGTGGCTGCCCCAACACCACCTACGGTGAGTCCGTTGGCTGTGTCGCTATCACCCGCAACGCATCTGTGGTCACCATCACCGCCGCTGCTGTGATGTGCATCGTCATCTCCTTCTTTGGTCCCTTCGTGGCATTCCTGGACTCCATTCCCGGCTGTGTCATGGGTGGCGTTTGCGTTACACTGTACGGCTTCATTGCCTGCTCCGGTCTGAAGATGATTCAGAAGGTGGATCTGGGCCAGAACAAAAATCTGTTCGTGGTTGCTTCCATTCTGATCCCCGGTATCGGCGGCATGGCTATGGCAATCGGCAAGGTCACACTGACCACCACCGCTTGCGCTCTGATCCTGGGCATCCTCGTAAACCTGCTGGTTTCCAAGGCAAAGGACGAGTAATCTCCCTATAACAATCTGCGCCGCTGTGGATTTCCACAGCGGCGCTTACTTTATTTCTTTTTCAGGAAGTCCTTGATTTCCTGGATAAATTCGCTTACATTCTGGAAACGGCGGTACACAGAGGCAAACCGGATATAGGCAACCTCGTCAAGGGGTTTAATGCGCTCCATGACCATAGCGCCGATTTTGTCGGTGCTGACTTCTCTTTCCAGAGAGTTTTGGATCGCTTGCTCAATTTCCGTGGTAATGCGGTCCAGATCGGCGGTCTCCACCTGCCGCTTGTCAAAGGCCCGGACCATGCTCTGCATGATCTTATTCCGGTTAAAGGCCTGTCGGGAGCCGTCCCGTTTCACAACGATTATAGGCAGGCTTTCCACCACTTCATAAGTCGTAAACCGGCGGTTACACTGCAGGCATTCCCGGCGGCGGCGGATGCTCAAACCGTCTTCCGAATGACGGGAGTCAACAACTTTGCTTTCCTGATCTCCACAAAAAGGACATTTCATAAAAGCGCATCTCCTCTACCTTGTTTTGCTTATTATACCAGATTATGTAACCCATGTCCAGCTTTTTTTGCCCCTTGCCTTTTCTCCTGCTGTGGATTACAATAAAGAAAACCGTTAGGAGGTCGCTATGAAACAGCGAATTTTGTATGCCCTTTGGGCAGTGTTATATATTTTGTGCGCAGGTTTGGGTTTTGTGGCCCAGCCTACCGACCCGCAAAGCGTGGCCATGACGCTGCTTTCCCTGCTATTTTTTGCGCCGGGCTTCTGGCTGGTGCTCGATGCTGCCAAAAGGCAAGACAAACGGCATTTACTTGCTATTCGCTGGATCAGTATTGCATCCATAGCGCTGACCGTGGGCGCTTTTATTGCCAATCTTGCCTCGGCCGCCGCCTCCGATGCGGTAGGCAACGCCCTTTACTATGTGCTGATTTTGGTTTCTGCGCCGATGATCTGCATGCAGATTCATCTGTTAAGTCTGTTTTTGTGGGCATGTCTTCTGTTTTGCACATGGGTACGTAAGTAACCGATGATTCATTCGGCAAAAACCAGCAACGAGATCTTCCGGCACAAGTTCAGAAAGCGAAGAAATGCTTTGTGTTTTTCGGGTTTTATGACCTGAAATGTTGGGGCAAAAGCTCCGCGAATAACCGCAGACAATTTAATCAGCGGTTACTTAATGGGCATCAAAAGTAATCCGAAGGTCAAACGGGCTCTGGTGTTTTTCCGCCAGGGCCTTTTCTACGCGCTTTTTAATCTTTTCCTCTTTCTTTTCCATGTCAAAGGGGATACTGACATCGAACAACAAAATCGGCTTTTCTGATTTGCGTACCATGCGAAAATCGTGGACAGACAAGCGCTTGTCCACGGCTTGCAAGGCTTGGCGTACCTGTTCCTGCAAAGCATCCAGTTCCGGGTCACCGGTAACGATGGGGTCATAGTGGATTACCAGGTGGATATTGTGCGTTTCCAAGCATTGCCGTTCCATTTCGTCGATGATCTCATGGCACAAAAGGGGGTCTTCCTTTTGGTCCATTTCTACATGGAGGCTGGCAAATCGCTGACCGGGTCCGTAATCGTGAACCATTAGGTCGTGATATCCCAGCACCCGGGCTTCGGTGCTGACTGTGTCTACAATCAACTGTCGCAGCTCCGGACTTGCCCCCTCGCCCAGCAAGGGACTTATGGTCTCTTTGCCCAGATGAATGCCGCTGTAAAGAATAAACAGGGCAACCGCAAGACCCATATAGCCGTCCACCGGCAGCCGCGTGCAGGTCTCGATCACCCCGGCGCACAATACCGCCAAGGTGGTAATCACGTCATTGCGGCTGTCCGCCGCGGTGGCAAGGAGTGTGTTGGACCCAATCTTCTTTCCTAACCGGCGATTAAACAGACACAACCACAGCTTTACCAGAACAGACGCCACAAGCACCAACACCATGGGCAGCGAAAGGGCCACCGGGTCCGGAGAAAAAATCTTTTCTACAGAGGTCTTGGCCAGTTCAAAGCCAATGACCAAAATCAGCGCCGCCACAGCCAGTCCTGACAGATATTCATACCGGGCATGGCCGTAGGGATGCTCGCTGTCCGCAGGCTTTTCCGCCAGCTTAAAGCCAATGAGCGTAACAATAGAGCTGGCCGCATCAGACAGATTGTTCATGGCATCTGCTGTGATGGACACCGCGCCGGAAAGCAATCCAACCAACAGCTTTCCTGCAAACAAAAGCACGTTACTGCCGATTCCCACGACACCGGAAAGGCGACCGATTTTCGCCCGCGCCTTCGGGTCTGTGATATGGGTGTCACTTTTCTTCATAAAACGCCTCCATTTTCAAGGTTTTTTTGACTCTACAGGCAGTAGAGTTCCAATTTCTACTGTCAGGAGCAGGAAAGTTTTGCTTTTCTCTAAAAAAGGGGTTATTTCAGCCTGCAAAAGTTGTATAATAGTTCCAGACTGAAATCTATGTGTTTTGTCTGGTTATTATAACGCAGGAACACCTTGCTGTCCAGTTATTTATAATAAGGAGTAAATTTATGGCTTACAAAATTTTGACCGATACGGGTTGTGATCTGCCCGAGAGCATGTATGCGGAACTGAATCTATCCGTCGCTCCCTTGAGCGTTCTCTACAGGGGTGAAAACTACACCGAATACACTGAACAATGTCTTAAAGACATTTACGAAGGTCTGCGCACCGGCGAAAAAGCAACCACCTCCGCCATTAACCCCGAGGGCTGGGCGTCTGCCATGGAGCCGATTCTGGCTGCCGATGAGGACGTTTTGGTTTTCACTTTTTCCTCCGGTCTGAGCACTACTTATCAGTCTGCGGTGATCGCCGCGGATGAGCTGAAGGAAAAATATCCGGAAAGAAGCATCCGGGTAGTGGATACCCTGTGCGCCTCTCTGGGGCAGGGTCTGCTTGTCTGGTATGCCTGCCAGAAGCGTGATGCCGGTCTTTCCCTGGACGCAGTAGCCGATTGGGCAGAGGAGAAAAAAAGCAAGCTGTGCCATTTCTTCACCGCTGACGATTTGATGTATCTCAAGCGGGGCGGACGCGTCAGCGCTGCTACCGCAGTTGCCGGCACGCTTTTGCAGATCAAACCGGTGCTGCATGTAGATGACGAAGGCAAGCTGATCAGCATTGGCAAGGCCCGGGGCAGAAAGGCCGCGATGAAGGCGCTGATGGACAAGATGAAGGAGCTGGGACTGCCCGGAGAAAATGAGACCGTCTTTATCAGCCACGGCGACTGTCTGGATGACGCAAAGGCTATGGCCGCTACACTGAAGGAAAAATACGGCGTCAAAAACGTCTTTATTTATTACATCGGCGCTGTCATTGGCGCCCATGCAGGTCCCGGAACCATCGCGCTGTTCTTCCTGGGCAGCCACAGATAAGTATGCTTTGCGGCACGTCCCAAGGGGATCGTGCCGCATTTTCTTTTTGCTTTTTTATACTGTATAATAAGCAGGCAAAGCTTCTGCCGGGGCGGTGCATATTACTGTTCTTCTTCGGCAACCAATGAGATGTTGATGGCCTTGGTTTCCGGGCGCAGGCGGGTGTACTTGACACCAGCGGCGTCCAGCATCCGCTTGGAGGCTACATTGCCGGGAGTACCGGCATACTTGTCCGATAAGTACACCACTTCCTTGATGCCACTCTGGATAATAGCCTTGGCGCACTCATTGCAGGGGAACAGTGCCACATACACGCGGCTGCCCCGCAGGTCTCTTCCATTGGCGTTCAAAATAGCGTTCAGCTCTGCGTGGACCACATAGGGGTACTTGGTCTCCTCACCGTCTCTGTTCCAGGGGAACTCGTCGTCAGAGCAGCCCATGGGCATACCGTTATAACCTGTGGAAATAATGATGTTTTCCGGAGATACCACACAAGCGCCCACTTGGGTGCTGGGGTCCTTGCTCCGGCAGGCAGCCAGCTTGGCCACGCCCATAAAGTACTCATCCCAGGTAATGTAATCGTTGCGTTTCATTTTCAGGCCTCCGTAAATTTTCTTTTTTGCGGGGGATTAGTCGAACAAGTCTTTCAATGTTTCGAAGAATTTCTTGCGTTTAGGATGGGACTTGCCGTCCATGGTCTTATCCAGTTTTTCCAGCAACTCCCGCTGCTCCTTGGTCAGCTTTGTGGGGGTCTCCACCACCACGGTAAAACGCTGGTTGCCCCGGCGCTTGGGGTTGCCCACCTGGGGAATTCCCTTGCCGGAGAGGAAAAACTCCTTGCCGGTTTGAGTCCCTTCCGGAATGGTAAAGGGTGTCTTGCCGTCCAGGGTGGGAATTTCAATCTCCGCGCCCAGAGCCGCCTGGGTAAAGGTAATGGGAACTTGGCACAGAACGTCCATGCCGTCTCTTTGGAAAACCGGATGCCGCTTAATGGCTACTTCCACCAGCACATCGCCGTTAGGACCGCCGTTGCTGCCAACACAGCCTTCGCCCCGCAACCGGAAGCTCTGTCCCTGGTTAATGCCGGCAGGGACTTTTGTCTTGACCGTGTGGCTCTTGCGCACCTTTGCCTTGCCCCGGCAGGTTTGGCAGGGATTTTTAATAATCTTGCCCCGACCGCTGCAGGAAGGACATGTGGACGTAGACTGGAACGCCATACCCATCATGTTTTGCGTTATCCGAATCTGACCGGAACCACCACATTGACCGCAGGTCTCAATTTTGCCGTCCTCGCTGCCGCTGCCGTTACAGCTGCCGCAGTTTTCGATCCGGTAATAGCTGACCTGCTTATCTGCGCCAAAGGCCGCTTCCTCAAAAGTGACCTCAATGCGCACGCCGATATCCTCTCCTCTGCGGGGTGCGTTCCGGCTGCGCCGGCTGCTGCCGCCGCCAAACACTTCGCTGAAGATGTCACCGAAACCACCGAAGCCGCCAAAACCGCCAAAACCGTCAAAGCCTGCGCCGCCACCACCGTAAGTGGGGTCAACACCGGCAAAGCCGAACTGGTCGTACTTGGCCCGCTTATCGCTGTCGGAAAGGATCTCATAGGCTTCGCCCAGCTCCTTGAATTTCTCTTCCGCCGCCTTGTCCCCGGGGTTTCTGTCCGGGTGATACTTCATAGCGCTTTTGCGGTAGGCCTTTTTTATTTCATCGGCGCTGGCGCTTTTATCCACACCCAGCACCTCATAATAGTCACGTTTATTTTCTGCCATACTGGCTCACCTCGCCAATTTCTGTTTTCCGTGAGCGCAGAAAACAGAAGATTATATGCACTGAAAAGGGGCGGTGGGAGCCGCCCCTTTTTCAATTAGTCTACAGTTTCGTAGTCAGCGTCCACCACGCCGTCGTCGCCGGGCTGTGCGCCGGACTGACCTTCTGCGCCCTGGGGATTTGCCTGCTGATACAGTTTTTCGGAAACGGCATAGAATGCCTTCTGGACTTCCTCGGTAGCTTCCTTAATGGCGGCTACATCGGTGCCCTTGTTCACTTCCTTGAGCTTATCCACAGCAGTCTGGATGGATGCCTTCTCCTCCTCGGAGATCTTATCGCCCAGCTCGCCCAAAGTCTTTTCGGTCTGGTAGATCACATGCTCTGCGTTGTTGTGGGTATCCACTTCTTCTCTGCGCGCCTTATCCTCGGCAGCAAACTGCTCGGCTTCCTTAACAGCCTTGTCGATATCTTCCTGACTCAGGTTGGTAGAGGCAGTAATGGAAATCTGCTGCTCCTTGCCGGTACCCAGATCCTTTGCGCTGACCTTTACAATACCGTTGGCATCGATATCAAAGGTAACCTCGATCTGGGGGACACCCCGGGGTGCCGGCGCAATACCGGACAGCTGGAAGTTGCCCAGAGTCTTATTGTAGGCGGCCATTTCACGCTCGCCCTGCAGCACGTGCACGTCAACAGAGGTCTGACCGTCAGCAGCTGTGGAGAAAATCTGGCTCTTGCGGGTGGGAATGGTGGTGTTCCGGTCAATCAGCCGGGTGAACACACCGCCCATGGTCTCAATGCCCAGAGACAGGGGCGTAACGTCCAGCAGAACCACGTCCTTGACGTCGCCGGTGAGAACACCGCCTTGGATGGCTGCACCAACCGCAACACACTCGTCGGGGTTGATACCCTTAAAGCCTTCCTTGCCGGTAATACCCTTAACTGCTTCCTGCACAGCGGGAATGCGGGTAGAACCGCCAACCAACAGCACCTTGTGCAGGTCGGTTGCCTTCAGACCGGCGTCGGAAAGAGCCTGGCGGACAGGCTTCAAAGTACGCTCTACCAGATCGGCAGTCAGCTCGTCAAACTTTGCTCTTGTCAAGGTCACATCCAAGTGCTTGGGGCCGGTAGCGTCAGCGGTGATATAAGGCAGGTTGACAGCGGTGGTGGTCATACCGGACAGCTCAATCTTTGCCTTTTCAGCAGCCTCCTTCAGACGCTGCATAGCCACCTTATCGTTGACAAGGTCGATGCCCTCGGCCTTCTTGAACTCAGCTACCAGATAGTCCATCACTCTCTGGTCGAAGTCATCGCCGCCCAGACGGGTGTCGCCGGCGGTAGCCAGAACTTCCACGATGCCGTCGCCGATTTCCAGAATGGAAACGTCGAAGGTGCCGCCGCCCAGGTCGTAGACCATGATCTTCTGCTCATTTTCCTTGTCCAGACCGTAAGCCAGCGCAGCTGCGGTGGGCTCGTTGATGATACGCTTTACATCCAGACCGGCAATCTTGCCTGCGTCCTTGGTAGCCTGACGCTGGGCGTCAGAAAAGTATGCGGGAACAGTGATAACCGCCTCGGTAACAGTCTGGCCCAGATAGCTTTCTGCATCTGCCTTCAGCTTCTGCAGCACCATTGCGCTGATTTCCTGGGGGGTGTAGCCCTTGCCGTCGATGTCAACGTGGTAATTTTCACCCATGTGACGCTTGATGGAAGCCACGGTACGGTCTGCATTGGTAACAGCCTGACGCTTTGCTACCTGACCGACCATACGCTCGCCGGTCTTACTGAAAGCAACCACAGACGGTGTGGTACGGCCGCCCTCGGCGTTGGCAATCACAACCGGCTCGCCGCCTTCCAGAACTGCTACGCAGGAGTTGGTTGTGCCCAAATCAATACCAATAATCTTACCCATAATAAAATTCCTCCTAAAGAATATAGTTTACTTTGTTAGTTGGCAACCTGGACCATGGCAAAGCGGATGACCTTGTCGCCCATTTTGAAACCCTTCTGGAACACCTGTGTAATGGTGTTTTCCGGGGTATCTTCCTCTTCGGTGTGCATGACTGCGTTGTGCAGATTGGGATCAAACACATCGCCGGTCTGGCCGTAGATTTCCACGCCCATGCCGTTTAAAATTCCCACCAGCTGGGTCATTGTCATTTCCACGCCTTTTTTATACGCCACATCCTCGGTGGGCTGATTCAGCGCCCGTTCCAGATTGTCATACACCGGCAGAAGCTTTTCTATGGTGTCGGCCTTGCCGTTGCCATAAGAGGCTTCTTTTTCCTTGACGGTGCGCTTGCGGAAGTTATCGTAATCTGCCGCTAGCCGCAGATAGCTGTCATGTTCTTCATTGTATTTTTCCTCAAAGGGATTGACCGGCTCTGCAACCGGTTCTTCTGTCGGTGTTTCTGCCACCGGCGTTTCTTCCTCCGGAGCCACTTCCGGGTTCTGCTTCTTTTTTGCCACGATTATTCCTCCTCACGACCTTCCGGCAGCTGCATCTGTTCCGGCTTTGTAAACATCTTGGAAAGGCTTTCCGCAAAATAACTTAATCTTGCCGTTACCTTCGCGTAATCCATTCGGGTAGGGCCTACTACACCTATCATGCCCTGCAAACCGTCGCCTATGTCAAATTTGGTCATGACCACGGACGTGTCTTTTAGCTCCTTGGCCACATTTTCCGGACCTACCAGCACCTTTGTGCCGTTGGCGTTCTGCATTATTGCAGGCAGGTTTATCAGCGCTTCCTCGTCCAAAGAAGTGAGCACCCGCTGGGCTTTGTCCACATCCCGGTACTCCGGCTGACCAAGCAGCCGCATTTGTCCGGCCACTGCCAGGTTGGTGCTGCCTTGCTTTTGCAGGGTTTCTACGGTAAATTCCACAACCACCGGTACAAGGCTGGCCGCTGCCCCGGCGTTTTCCATAACCCGGTCCAGCAGTTCCTGTGTAAAGCCTTCCGGGGGAAGGTTGGTCATGGTGGTGTTGAGCACCGCAGAAAGAAGCTTCAAATCCGTTTCCGTTACACTCACCGGCAGCCGAATCAGCTTGTTGACAACTTCGTCGGTGGTGAGCATTACTACCAAAATCACACTGCCCTGTCCGGCGGCGATCAGCTCAAAGCGCTTAACCTCCGCAATGTCAAACCGGGAGGCCACAGAAATGGCCGGCAGATCCGTGGCCTGGGAAACGATCTTGGCAACCTTTTCCATCATTTTGTCCACACGCTGCATCTTTTCCTCGATGGCGGCGGTGATGGAGTTTGTCTCATCCATGCTCAAACGGTAATCCATCATCAGCTCATCCACATACAGCCGGTAGCCTGCCGCAGAAGGCACGCGTCCAGCGCTGGTGTGAGGCTGCTCCAGATAACCCATAGCGGTAAGGTCCGCCATTTCGTTACGGATGGTTGCAGAGGAATACTTCATGTCCGGCAGCTCTGTAATCGCCTTGGAGCCAACAGGCTCGGCAGTGCGGATATACAGGTCCACCACGCTTCGCAGAACTTTCTTTTTCCGTTCTGTCATCTCCATCGGTCTTCCTCCTTCGAGCTGTTTAGCACTCTTTTTGCTTGAGTGCTAAGCACACTATACTATAGAGTGCTAAAAATGTCAAGACCCCCATTTATAAATAATTTTTGAACATTGCAAAAAAGTCCGCACCCGGTTGGGTGCGGACTTTTTATGTAGCCATCAGTTCAGCTTTTTCATTTTCACGCCGGAGACTTCCTTCCCGGCTTTGCGCAAAAGCGCATACACACCAAGACCTGCAAACAGCAGACCCATAGCCATATTGCTCAGGGTGGCGGTCAGGTACTCGTTGTCCACAGCCAGCATAAACAGAATCGTGGAGGGAATGTCCCCATAGGTCAGATCCAACAGCTCGCCGCTGTCAATCATCTGGGCCAAAGTAATCGCATCTGCCGCCAGCGTTCCCACCAGAACGGCCAAAATAATCACAACGATCAAAATGGCGACCTTGCCTTTGCCCTGCTTACCCTTAAACAGGTTGTAGCCTTTATTTGCCAGCCAGCCGATGAGCAGACCCACAATAGATGCCACATAACCCCACATCAGCACCAGCGCCCAAACCACAGCGCCCAATGCCGCGCCAAGCAACGCGCCCACAAAACCCTGGGCATAGGAGCCGGTGTCTTCCTCCTGCCGCTGCTGCTCGTTCTGGTCCAGCTGCGCCTGTACCCGGCCGGCGCAGGCTTCGTGCATACAATAGGCCACGCCATCAATCAGATACCAAGCCTCTGTGGTCATTTGTGCGCCACACTCGGGGCAAATATTTGCCTTGGCAGCGCCATACTGTCCCAACAGCGGATAAAACCAGTCAATAAAGGCCCGCAGCTTTTTCATTGTGCCGGGGTTGTCCAGAAAAACAACGCTGATCGTTTTGGGGTGGATTATCAGCTCCTGCACCCGGTATTGCCGCTGCAGATCTGCTGCATTTATCTCCGCCTGCAGTCCATTGCGCTGCTCCGGGTCTGTAAACTGTGTTGCAATATCGATCCGCTTCCAGCCGCTGCCTTCGCAGAAGGTGGTGTTGAAGCCTCGTACATTTCCGTAGGCAACACCGCTGC
>JAZOUW010000035.1:0-5274 GCA_045658385.1 Faecousia sp. | reverse complement strand
TTGCCGATGAGCAAAACGTTAAATTCATCGTCCAGGGACGGGTCGCTTTTCTGCATGGAATTCTGGAACATATCGGTTTCCTCCGGTTCGGTAGTTTCTGGGGTATCGGCTGCGCCGCCGCAGGCGCAAAAGAGGGTACAGACCGCCAGCAGCAGGGCGATTAGGGAACAAAAATGCTTATGTTTCATAATGGACCCCTTTCTTAAGTTCTGCCAGTATTATAGCATTAAGTGCCGTCAAGGGCAAGAAAAAAGCGAGCCTGTGTAAAACACAGGCTCGCGATGTTGCAAATTACTCGGCAACGTAGGGCAGCAGAGCGATCTGACGGGCGCGCTTGATAGCGGTGGTCAGGGCGCGCTGATGAGCTGCGCAGGTACCGGTGGTACGGCGGGGCAGAATCTTGCCACGCTCGGACAGGTAACGGCGGAGCTTTGCGGTATCCTTGTAATCGATGCCGGTCACCTTCTCAACGCAGAAAGCACATACCTTCTTGCGCTTGCGGGGACGAACACGCTGTTCAGTAGCCATGGGAATAACCTCCTTCGTAAGCATTTGTAGAAAAGTTCTTAATTAAAAGGGCAGCTGGGCGTCATCGTCGTCCAGCATCGCGAAATCGGATGCAGGTGCTGCGGGGGCGCTGTAGCCGCCGTAGCTGGGAGCAGGAGCATTGTAGCCACCGTAATTGTTATTACCGTAGCTGCTTCCGCCGTAGGTGTTGCCACCGTAGGAGCCGGAAGCTTCGTCCCGCTTGCTGTCGCCAAAGTAGACATTGTCTGCAATGACTTCTGCGGTGCGACGCTTGTTGCCTTCCTTGTCGGTCCAGTTACGAATCTGGAGACGACCCGAAACCACTGCCATGCGGCCCTTGGCGAAATACTTGGAGACGAACTCTCCGGTCTGACGCCATGCAACGCAGTCGATGAAATCGGTTTCCTTTTCGCCGTTCTCGTTTTTGCCAAAATCTCTGTCAACTGCCAGAGAAAAGCTGGTAACGGCGACGCCGCTGCCGGTACGGCGCAGCTCGGGGTCACGGGTCAGACGACCCATAATTACGATGTGGTTAAGCATGAAGTGTCCTCCTTACTCTTCCACTGCGGTGGTCAGGCAACGCATAACGCCTTCAGTGATCTTCATAACACGCTCCAGTTCTGCGGGGAACTCGGGCTTGCTTTCAAAGGTCATCAGGACGTAGTAGCCTTCGGGCAGGTCGTTGATGGGATAAGCAAGACGACGCTTGCCCCACTCATCGATGTTAGCGACAGTACCCTCCGCCTCAACCATTGCCTTGAACTTCTCTACAAGAGCTACAATACCCTCTTCGCCCTGTGCGGGATCGAGGATGTAAAGAGCCTCGTACTTGCCGGTGGTCTTAGCCATGTTGTGTGCACCTCCTTCTGGACATTAGGCCCCCGTGCTACGGGAGCAAGGATATGTCTGCATACGCAGACCAGTGTATTATATAGGTATTTCTTCCCGATGTCAAGGTTTTTCAAGGGAGAATTTGGCTTTTTTCAAAGGAAAATTTCAAAAATTGGGGGTATTTTCTCCACGCGCCACAACATGTAGTGTGCGGTAAAAAGCCCGGGGCAAGGGAATGGCTCCTTTGCCCCGGGACCCGAGATATTACTCCTCAAATTTCATAGAATACAGCTTCGCATCCCGCATACGAAAACGCAGTCTTACCGGTTTCCCGGCAAAGGGGCCGAAGCCGCTGCCGTCTTCAAACACGACCCGGCGGTCGACATTGTTGCCGAACACCTCAAAGGACTGCCCGGAGGACAGCTTATTGCCCTCGGCATCCAGAACATCCACAATGATGTAGCCGTAGGCTGAGGTTTCAAAGTTCAGGTGCAGGGTGTTGCCCCGGAAAACAATGGGCTTGGTCACAAGGGTACATTCTTGCGCCCCGGCTTCCCGGCAGGCAAAGCCGTCTTTGCGGACCTTGTGCATCAAAAGGGTCTTTTTGAGATCTCTGTCGTGGTGGTTTCCCTGGGAATACATCATATAGTATTCTTTTCCGCTGTCGATAAAGCCAAAAGCGGGATAGCAGTCACCGTAGACCCAGTTGTGCTCGGTTTCGTAGCCGGGGGTCATAAAGGCCTCATTGAAGCGGGTCCAGGTCTTGGTGTCCCGGCTGGTCATAAACAAACAGTCGGTGGTCACAAGACCTTCCCGGGGAGAGGCGCCGTTGTATTCCTCCCATCTGCGCGCCCGGCCGCCAAGCTGCTCATAGTTTTCCGTCCACTGCATACGCTCACAGTAGCGGGTGGGAAAGCCCACCATAATGTGAGGCGCCCGGGGGTAGGCCATTGCGTTGTTTGTGTATAGCTGGTGGTCCAGATCGTCGGTATACACAAGCTCCTGCGGGTCAGTCCAGTTGATACAGTCGTCAGAGTACAGCACGCAGATACTGCGCAGCATACAAGAGTCCTTTTTTGGGGAGGGAATACGGAAAAAGTCGGTCATCATACACTCGTTTTCCGTGGCGGGCGCTTTGTACGGATGGTAGGACCGGACATAACAGACATATTTTCCGTCAATGTAGTGCAGCGTGTTGCAGGTGTCAAAGGCACCCTTGTTGGTGATAAAACGGGCCACCTTGAAATCGTAGCCGTCGGCAGAGGTGAGCAGATACAAGCCGTATTTGCCTTCAAAATATCTGCCGCTGACAACCGCTTTGTAACGCTCGTCCTGGGGGCAGTTTTCGTTATTGTCCCGGTATACAAAGATGTTATCCAGGAGCTTTTCGATGACCACATTGTCCTCTCTGCCGTTTACCTTGGGCAAAGTCCAGGTCATACCGTCGCGGCTGGTCATCACCTTGGCACCCAGGTGCCAGATGTCAAAATCATCGGGATTTTTGTTCGGCTCGATCCAGCCGGCCACATAGTACATACGGTACTCGTCGCCTGCTTTACAGATGGAGGGGTAGCTGATTACATTTTCGTCAATTTCGGCAACAACGGTGGTGTTGTTGACAGGACATACATGAGCCTTGGCGGTGGTTTTCTCTGCGTCTACCAGGTAATCGTCCCAGAAGACCTCCCGGCGATCGCCTATGTTAATGGCATTTGTCATTTTCAGCATCTCCTTGTAAATATTTTTTGCATTGTTCGCGGTATAGCTTGCAGACGGATACGGTAGCTTTTGTAATACATAAAATGCAATAAATATTGTAGATCAGGTGGGGAACAAGGGTCAGATTGCCGTCACGAATCATCGAAAAATAGTTTACGCTTCCAATCAGTGTGCCGGCAATTTGCAGCATGGGATACTCAACCAGGGAGAAAAAGGTGAATATGTAGGTAAATATACCAAGAACGGTGGTAATATTATCCAGAATAATGTATTCTGAGCCGAGTCTTCCCAGTACGCTGTTAAGAATCAGTACGGCTGCCACACCGGCAATCAGGCAAAGACCGCGCATCGGCCAGGAAAGGCGCGTAAAAAGTGTGGAATTTTTGTATTTGCGTTTGTTCCAGCGCAGAAATGTCAGCAGTTGTATAGGAAATGATATCAAAAGCGCGGATAGCGCCGAGGAGTGCAAGGTGAAGACAAAGTATACTGCCCCGTAGAAGACGGAGTTGATACTGCCCAGCAAAAAGGCGTACCGGTTTGCGTCTGCCTGCAGCATCATAATAACGATCGAAACAAACAGCGGCAGAGCCGTTATGATCTCCGACGGCTTTTGGAAACAAACAGCCATCGAAAGGAGAATGCCGGCCGTTACGATGGGAACAAGAATACTGACAAAAGGATCTTTTTTGGCAAAGTTTTTGAAGTAATTGACGATTTTTCTATACATACTTTCCACCCCGAATCCAAAGTTTTCCCGGCAAGAAAGGGCTGACCGTTGCTTTCGGCGGTTTTGCTTTCGTTTATACTAGCACGGAAAATATTTTTGTTTCAAGAACAAGCTGTGGTAAAAATGGATTTTTGGAGGTTTTAACAAAAAACCAACGGCAAAACTGTGGATTATAACTAAGAACAGAAAAAGGGGCGTTTTGCAACGCCCCAGTCTGTTATTTAGCAGCAGCCGCAATTATTGTCGCAACCACAGTTGTTGTTGCTGCCCCACAGGCCGTTGCCGCCGCAGCAGCTAAACAACAGAATCAGAATGATGATCCACCAGCAGTTATTACCGCAACCATTGTTACACATAAGAAAACCTCCAAATTTTGTTTGGGTGGCGTTTGCCACTCATTCCAATGTATTCCGGCAGGCAAAAAATGTGCAAAGGCGCAAAATCTGCGTAGGGGACGAATCGATATCGTTCCGAATGAATTGCGAATTGAAAAGGTTCCGTTCTCTATTTTCTGTTTTCCATTACAAATGGAATCTGCCCACGGGCGGATGCATAAAAAGAAGACCTCCACGCGATTGCGTGGAGGTCTGTGTATGTCAGGCGATTAGGCCAGCTCTGCGAAGTACTTGATGGTGCGGACCATCTGAGAAACGTAGGAGTTCTCGTTGTCGTACCAGGAAACGACCTGAACCTGAACCTTGCCGTCGGGCAGGTTGCAAACCATAGTCTGAGTAGCATCGAACAGAGAGCCGTAGCGCATGCCGATGATGTCGGAGGAGACGATCTCGTCCTCGTTGTAGCCGTAGGACTCGGTAGCAGCAGCCTTCATAGCAGCGTTGATCTCTTCCTTGGTCACAGCCTTAGCGCAAACTGCGTTCAGGATGGTGGTAGAACCGGTGGGAGTGGGGATACGCTGTGCAGCGCCGATGAGCTTGCCGTTCAGCTCGGGGATAACCAGGCCGATAGCCTTGGCAGCGCCGGTGGAGTTGGGAACGATGTTGCAAGCACCTGCGCGGGAGCGGCGCTTGTCACCCTTACGCTGAGGACCGTCCAGGATCATCTGGTCGCCGGTGTAAGCGTGGATGGTGCACATAATGCCGGACTCGATAGCAGCCAGGTCGTTCAGAGCCTTAGCCATGGGTGCCAGGCAGTTGGTGGTGCAGGAAGCAGCAGAGATGATGTTGTCTTCCTTCTTCAGGGTCTCGTGGTTAACATTGTAAACGATGGTGGGCAGATCGTTGCCTGCGGGAGCAGAGATAACAACCTTCTTAGCGCCGGCGTCGATGTGAGCCTGAGCCTTAGCCTTAGAGGTGTAGAAACCGGTGCACTCCAGCACGACATCAACACCCAGCTCGCCCCAGGGCAGCTCTGCAGCGTTAGCCTTAGCGTAGATGGTGATCTTCTTGCCATCGACAACGATGTTGTCCTCGCCAGCCTCAACAGTGTGAGTGCCGAAAGGAGCAGCGTAT
>JAZOUW010000034.1:0-7676 GCA_045658385.1 Faecousia sp. | reverse complement strand
CTTTTGTTTTTTGGGGGTTGGGGTTTCTTTTGCCCCCCTGACCCCCCAAAACACAATTGCTTTCCGGGGGTTTGCGCAAAAGGAAAGCGGGTGCTTTCAAAACCGCTTTGTCCCAAAGACGTGGCGCCCGGCTTGGATAACCGGAACAAGCGGCGCTTTGCAGCGCCGGGTCGTTTTTTGAATTAACAAAGGAAAATGCGAAATTCCTGCAGGGAATGATCTTCCTCCCCTGTCCGCTTGCCGGGGCGGATCATCCGCCGATGGTTATGAAGGGTTTTTAATTTCTCCCGCAACTGTCTTTTATGGTTGCTTTTTGCAGGGAAATAGTGTATAATGCATACGCTTGTAACAGAAGGTATGAAAAAGAGGAAATTTATGAGAAAATGCAATTTTTTTCTGAAAAGAGCCTTTGATATCGCGGTCAGCTTATTGGGAATCGCCCTTTGTGTTGTGATTCCCATTTTTATTGTTGTGCCTATTGCCATCCGGCTGGACTCCAAAGGCCCCGCCATTTTTAAGCAGATCCGGGCGGGTAAGGACGGCAAGCTGTTTACCATGTATAAATATCGCACCATGATTCTGGAGCGCTATGACAAAGAGGGCAACGAAATCATGTCGGAAAACCGAATCACCAAGCTGGGCAAATTCCTGCGCAAAACCAGTATCGACGAGCTGCCCCAGCTGTTTAACATTCTGGAAGGCACCATGAGCGTCGTTGGACCCCGGCCCATGCTGGACTATCAGGTGGACCGGTGCGAAGGGGAAGAGGTGCTGCGCTTTCAGGTCAAGCCGGGTCTTACCGGTCTTGCCCAGGCCAAGGGCCGCAACAATTTAAGCTGGCCGGAGCGCATTCAGTACGATATCCGGTATGTAAAGAACTTTTCCTTCTGGCTGGACATCAAGATCCTTTTTATGACCGTTCTGGCGGTGCTGAAGAAGACCGGAACCGACGTAAAACCGGAGTACCGGGGGGTCGACCGGTTCTCCAAACACTATAAACCCGAAAAAGAAACAACAAAGTGATATTTATGTTGCTTTACGGAAGAAAATAGCGTATAATAACCGGGATACATGACCACCCAAAACAGGGAGGATAACCTATGTCAACAAAAGAACAGATTTTGCAGATTCTGCAGCAGATCAAGCCCAACCAGTCGCTGGAGGGTATAACGGATATTGCCGACAGGAACTATCTGGACTCTTTCGAGCTTATGAATCTGATTATGCTTATGTCCGAGACCTTTGGCGTGGAGATTGGCTTTGAGGAGATCACCGCAGAGAACTTCAATTCCATTGATGCAATGGTTGCGATGATTACCCGCCTGCAGAATTGAGGTGCTGTATGCAAGCAAAAAGACTGTACCACAGCCTGCGCCTGCTGCTGATCCGGCGGGCAAAAGACCGGGCAGCTTACTTAAAAAAGCATGACATTCTGGGCGGCATCGGCGAAAACTGCATTTGGGGCCCGTGGCTGGTGCCGCTGTATCCCAAGCTCATTAAGCTGCATGACAACGTGTGCGTCCATAAGAGCGCAAGGCTGGTCACCCACGATCTGGTCAATGCCTTTTTGATGCGCGCCCGCCCGGATGTGGACTTTGGGGCAAGAGAGCGCCTTGGGTGCATCGAATTGATGGACAATGTTTATCTGGGCATGAACACCATCGTAATGCCCGACGTATGCGTCCACAAAAACTGCATCATTTCCGCCGGCAGCGTCGTATCTTCGGACATTCCGGAAAACTCCGTTGCCACCGGCAACCCGGCGAAGCCGGTAGGCCGCTATGACATTTACATGGCCTTCCGCCGGATGAGCAAAAACCAGAATGTAGCCATCACCAAACATATCCTGTCTGACGAACTGTCCCGGGAGCAGTGGGTGAAATTTGCCCAAAAGCGGGAGGACAAGGACGGAAGAATTTCACCGGAAGGATGAAAAACGTGGAAAGTAATCTGGCGATCACCGGCCTTATCCGGCACCATGCTGCAACTGCTCCGGACAAGATCGCGTTTGTGGTAGGCAATCAGAGCATTGCCTATGGCGCTTTTTATGAAAAGGTCAGCGCAACTGCTGCCTACTTCCGGCAGCTGGGTATCGCCCGGGGCGATCATGTGCTGTCAGTAGCCAGTCCCAGCCTTTCTTACCTTGTGTGTATGTACGCATTGCTTGGTCTGGGTGCGGTGCATATTCCGGCAGAAAACCGAATTCCTCCGGCGCGGCTTTCGGAAATCGCCCGCAGCGTAGATGCCAAATGGATTATCGCTCCGGAAGACCCCCAATGCGGCGTTTGCTGGGTATCCGGACAAACCGCCGCCAATGCCGGCGTGGCAGACCCCCTCTGGCAGCCGGTAGCGGTATCCGATGATTGCAGCGAGATCATTTTCACCACCGGCACCACCGGCAAGTCCAAGGGCGTCATGCTCTCCTCCCGGTGTCTGCAGGTGTATCTGGCGACCATTAACCCGTCCTTTGGCATGAACAAGGATTCGGCGTTTCTGGTGACTACGCCGTTAAACCATGTGGGCGGTCTGCACCGGATTCACCAGTGTATGGCAGTTGGCTGCACGGTGGTTTTGCTGGACGGCGTAAAGGACCTGCGGGCCTTTTTTGCCGCGATTGATGATTATAAGGTGACCCATACTTATTTGCCCCCGGCATCTGTGAAGTTGCTTTTGACGCTGGCCAAAAAGCAGCTGGCAGCCCTTAACGGCAAGCTGGAATTTATCTATACCGCATCTGCCCCCTTCCCGGCGGCGGATATTCAGGTGCTCATGTCCCTGCTTCCCGACACCCGGCTGCATCAGGGCTACGGCAGCAGTGAAACCGGCAGCATTTGCAACTGCCAGTATAACGCCCCCGGGCAGAACATCCACTGTCTGGGAAAACCCTATCCCGGGGTGGAGGTTGCGCTGTTTGACGAAGCAGGCAACCAAATCACCGCCCCCAATCAAGAAGGCTTTATCCGCAGCCGCAGCGAAATGAACATGCTCGGCTATTACGGCGAGCCGGAGCTGACAGCCTCCGTTTTGCGCGACGGCTTCGTGCATAGCAAGGATTTGATGTACTTTGACGAAGCGGGTGGTCTGCACTTTGCCGGTCGCGGCGATGATGTGATCAACATCCGTGGCTTTAAGGTCGCCCCGGTAGAGGTGGAGGACGCAGCGCTAAAGCATCCCCGGGTGCAGGACTGCCTGTGCATTCCCTATGACGACCCTGTCCGCGGTCGCATTCTGAAGCTGCTGGTGCAGGCAAAGGATAACGCTCCTTTGGACACTGCATCTGTCACCGCATATTTATCCCAGAATCTGGAAGGCTATAAAGTGCCGCAGATTATGATACAAGTTTCGGAAATTGCCAGAACAGCCAACGGAAAACCGGACAGAAAGCAAATGCTCCGGCAGTATTCCAACATTTGATTTACCAAAATACGTGCAATCAGAAAGAGAAAAGAGAAATATGAAAGCTTTGGTTCTTGCAGGCAGTTGCCCGCAAATTGTTCTTTTGGCGCAGCTGAAGGAAAGAGGCATTTATACTATTCTCGCCGACAATAACGAAAAGGCCGTTGCCCGGCCCTACGCAGACGAGTTTGTGAAGGTGGATTTGCTTAATGAAGCGGCAGTGAAAAAGGTCGCTTTGGAAAAGCAGGTGGACTTTCTTATCACCGTTTGCGCCGATCAGGTGCTGATCACCGTGGCAAAGGTGTCGGAGGATTTGGGCTTACCTTGCTATATAGACGGAAAAACCGCCTGCAACACTTCCGACAAGGCCCTGATGAAGGACATTTTCCACAAAAACGGCATTCCCACCTCTCCCCACCGGATTATGCGGACCCTGGAGGAGGATACTGTCAAAGGCATGACCTATCCGCTGGTAGTCAAGCCGGTGGACGGTTACAGCTCCAAGGGTGTGCGCAAGGCGATGGATTTTGCCCAGCTGCAGACCTTCTTTGCAGAGGCCGCCGCCATCAGCCGCAGCGGCATGGTGATTGTCGAGGAGTTCGTGGAAGGCGCAGAACTGACGGTGGATTTTCAGGTAGTGGACGGCGAGGCGCACCTTTTGAGCGTTTCCAACACGGAAAAGGTGGACTATGCAGACCGGTTTTTGGCGTTCCGTACCCGGTATCCTGCCACGGCTTCCGCCGAAACGGTGGAACGTATTCGGGCGATCGGGCAGAAAATTGCCGATGCCTTTGGTTTGAAAAACACCCCCATGCTGGTGCAGCTGCTTACCGACGGCGCCCGGGAATCCGTTCTGGAGTTTTGCGCCCGGAACGGTGGCGGAGCTAAGTACTTGCTCATCAAGCTGGCCACCGGCTTTGACCCCATTTCGGCGGTAATTGATCTGACACTGGGCAACCCGGTTTCTTTGGAGAGCCGGAAAACGGGGGTCAAATTCCTTACCAACGAATTTCTCTACGGTTATCCCGGTGTTGTGGACCACCTGGAGGGCTTTGAGGAGCTGAAGCAAGAGGGGATTTTGGAGGAGTACTGGCAGTTCCGGGGCAGAGGCACCCAAATCAGTCAGGCCGCCACCAGCAGCGACCGCATTGCCAGCATCACCATCGTGGCGGATTCCTACCGGGAGCTGGTGGAAAAGCACAACAAGGCGGCATCGTCCATTCGGATTCTGGACGAAAAGGGCAACGACATGCTCCGCCGGGATTTGCTGAAACCCATTGAAAAGCTATAAAAACAACAGACCGCAAGAGGCACACTCCGTAAGGAAGTGTGCCTCTTCGTGGTCTGTTCTTTATTTGTCGGTATATTCCTGTAAAAGCGTCATGAGGTGTTTGGCGTAAGGGGAGAGGTACTGTCCCCGGCGGGTGACAATGGCGGTCTGCCGGGAAAAGGACGTATCCGTCAGGGTAAACAGCGTAAGACCATCGTCAAAGCGCTGTTTTTTTACCAGCTGCAACGGCAAAATGGTAGCGCCGATGCCGGCTCTGGCCATAGACCATGCGGCAGTAACGCCTCCGGCAACCTCCACGGCAATCTGGGGGTCTACGTTGTTTTTGGCGCAAAGGCGGTCAAAGTACCGGCGCATCTCCTGGGTTTTTGCCACCACCACAAAGGGCAGCTTTTTGCAATCGGCAAAGGAAATCGGCTGTCCTGTCTTTTTACCGGGAAGCCTGCCGACCATCTCGTTGGGAACGGCCAGCACCAGCGCCTCCTTTTCCAGCAGGGTCACGTCCAAAACCGATTCTTCCACCGGCAGATTCACAATCGCCAGATCGTATTTGCCCTCGGCGGCATCCTTGCGCAGCTGGGTGCTGTTGGTTTCCTGTAAGACCACATGGACACCGGGATACTTCTTTTTAAACTGCTTGATAATGGCGGGCATCATATAAAGGTTGCGGAAGGGGGACACACCAACTACCAGCCGTCCTCTTTCCCCGGACTTAAACTGCTCCAGAGAGCGCATTAGCTGATCCTCCTGATAAAGCAGCTGCTCCGCCTGCCGGATAAAATGCTCCCCGGCCGCCGTCACGGTAAAAGGAACGGTGTTCCGGTCAAATATCTTAATGCCCAGCTCCTTTTCCAGATTCAAAATCTGCTTACTTAAGGCCGGCTGGGTAATGCGCAGCTGCTCCGACGCCAGAGAAAAACTCCGGGTCTTATCCAGCGCGATTACATACTGTAGCTGTCGGGAATTCATCTGTGTACGCCTCCTTTCGTATAGCATACTGCAAAAACAGGTAGAAGGCAAGCAGTTTAGGTAAAAAAAGGATTGACAATTATAATTTTATAGTTATAATATTACCTGCATGGAATAAACATTATAACCAAATAGAATTACAAACTGGGAGGAACTTTGTATGCCAATTGAAGTGCTTTACCTGGCGGCTGTGTTTGCCGTTGCGATTTTGGTATTCTGTGTGTTCAAGCGTCCTTTGTATGAATCTATGCTCATTGCCTTTTTGGTGCTGCTGACCATTACCGGCACATGGGGCAATATCGGCACCTACATTTGGACTGCCCTGCAGGAATCCACGCTGTATGTAATCTTTGCTTTTATCATTTCTGCGGCGCTGCTGTCCAAGACCTCGGTTATTGACGATTGCATTGCCATTATCCTTTCCATTTTTGGCCGTTTCAGAGGCGGCGCAGGCTTTGTTGCCGTCATTGGCAGCTCCTACATGGGTTCTCTGTCCGGCTCCGGTCCGGGCAATGTGGCAACCACCGGCGTGTTCACCATCCCTGCCATGATCCGCAGCGGCTTCCCGCCCCATCTGGCAGCCAACGTGGAGGCCCACGCCAGCACCATGGGCAACATGATTCCCCCTGCCGGCATGATAGGCGTGGCTTTTGCCATTTTGGACGGATTGTATCCGGATACATACACCCTGCCCCAGTACTGGATGCTGCTGTGGGGCATCGCTATCTGGTTTGTTTTACAGCGCGTTGTTACGCTGTATCTGATGTGCCGTTACTACAAAGTCGAGCCCATGAAAAAAGAGGACATTCCCGGCTTCAAGGAAACGGTAAAGCACGGCTGGAAGGCGGTCTTTTTGCCCATCATTGTATTCGTTCCCTTCCTGCTGACCAGCGAATTTGCCCCGTTCTTTGAAGGCCGTTTGGGGGTTGCCGGCGCCAAGGCGCTGAACAACTGCCTGTTGCTGCTTATCCCCTCTTTGATCGTGATCTGCGGCATTTTCCTTTCCAACAAAAAGACCAGAAAAGAACTGTCCCCCAAGGGCATGTTTGAGGGTATTATGGGCGGCATGCTGAAGGTGGTTCCCACCGCTGCGCTGGTGCTGTTTGCCTACTTTGTCAGCAATGTTTTCGAAGATTTGCAGATTGAAGCTGCCATTGGCGCTTACTTTGCCCAGCTGAATATGAGCAAGATTGCTCTCTGCTTTATCATTCCCTTTATCTGCGCTATTTTGGGCATGCTGCTGCCCGGCTCTTCTCAGGTGAAGATTTTCGGTGGCATCATCATCACCATCATGGCGACCGCCGGCATCAACCCCATGCTGACGGCAGCGATGCTGCCCTGCATCTGCGGCGCAATGCACGGTG
Organism: Faecousia sp.; assembly: GCA_045658385.1. Classification (GTDB taxonomy): domain Bacteria; phylum Bacillota; class Clostridia; order Oscillospirales; family Oscillospiraceae; genus Faecousia. The sequence continues at coordinate 659 of JAZOUW010000034.1, read as the reverse complement.
TCACGCCACCTTACTGCGCCTGTGTTTACACCGGCATGGGCATTGCCCAGTCGGAGCTGAAGCCTACGCTGCTTAACTGCGCCATCTGGATTATTGCGCACTATCTGCTGTCCGTTCTGGTGCTGCTGGAGGTCATTCCCGTCTGGGGTCTGATTGGTTAAGGAGGTTTTGTTATGCGTAAAAAGATTTTTGATATTTTCAATAAAGTCTACGGCATTTTGATGACTATTTCCTTTTTCGGCGGTTTGCTGCCGCTGGTGCCTTTCCTGTTTGCCCTGATTGTAGGCGGCACTTTGGCAGAAAGCATCTGCGTGTTCCTCGCCCAGCAGTATTACCCCTGGGTAATCATCGCCGGCTCTGTAGCCATTGTTTGCGGTCTGATTGCTATGTATGTGGGCAAGCTGGAAGGCTTGAGCATTAAAAACATCAGCGCCGATAAGAAAGACGAAGAAAAGTAAAAAGCTGCAACCCCGACGGAGAAACCTCCGTCGGGGTTGTCAGTCTGTCAAAAAACTTGTTTTTTTGACAGACTGACAGAGGTCAAAGAAACGCCAAAGACAAGCAACGCGACCCCGAAGTGTATGTGGATACTCGAGAGGGGAGCGTTGTGCAGTAAGCCAAAACACCTTGCGCAGCAAGCTTTTTACACCTTATCCGTC
>JAZOUW010000033.1:0-1727 GCA_045658385.1 Faecousia sp. | reverse complement strand
CGCAGTAAGTCAAAACACCTTGCGCAGCAAGCTCCTTACGCCTCATCCACCGCTACGCGGTTCCCCTTTTCCTCAAGGGGAAGAGGCTTTTTTAGACTATTGTGAAAAACTGTGGTTTGACGGTTTGGAGGTTCTTTGCGCCTCTGGGGGTTAACCGAAAACAGTGAGTAGGAAACCTGCGCCAATGGCAGAGCCAATGACGCCGGCCACGTTGGGACCCATAGCGTGCATTAACAGGAAGTTGGAGGGATTGGCCTTCTGTCCTTCTGTGTTGGCAACACGCGCGGCCATAGGTACCGCGGAAACGCCGGCAGCACCGATGAGGGGATTGATCTTGCCCTTGGTCAGCCAGCACATCAGCTTGCCAACAAGCAGACCGCCGATGGTGGACAGGATAAAGGCTACAACACCAAGCCCGATAATATAAGCGGTACGCAGGTTCAGGAAGTTGGCGCCTACCATTGTTGCGCCGACGGAAAGGCTAAGCAGAATGGTTACGATGTTCATCAGAGCGTTTTGGGCGGTGTCGGAAAGGCGGTCGGTAACGCCGCATTCCTTTAACAGATTACCGAACATCAGACAGCCGATGAGACCGGCGGTGTCCGGCAGTAAAAGGACCACGAAGATAATGACCACGATGGGGAATACGATTTTTTCCGCCTTGGAGACGGTGCGGGTCTGCTCCATTTTGATCTGCCGTTCCTTTTTGGTGGTCAGCAGCTTCATAAAAGGGGGCTGGATCAGAGGGATCAGCGCCATATAGGTGTAAGCGGCAATGGCGATGGGACCCAGCAGCTGGGGAGCGAGCCGGGAAGTGGTCAAAATAGCGGTAGGGCCGTCAGCACCGCCGATGATGCCGATGGAAGCGGCTTCCGGACCGGTAAAGCCCAGCAGCGTTGCGCCAAAAAATGCCAGGAACACACCCAGCTGGGCGGCGGAGCCCAGCAGCAGGCTCTTGGGATTGGACAGCAGCGGGCCAAAATCGGTCATTGCGCCAACGCCCAGGAAAATCAGGCAGGGATACACGCCGGTTTTGACACCGATATAGAAAATATCCAAAAGACCGCCGTCGTGCATCACCGTACCAAAGCCGATCTTGCCTTCCATAAAGGCGTCCCACAGCTCCGGGGTGTAGAGGTTTGCGCCGGGCAGGTTGGTCAGCAGACAGCCGGCTGCCAGACCCAGCATCAAAAGGGGCTCATACTTTTTTACAATACCCAGATAGAACATTCCACAGGCAATCAGGATCATCACCAGATTCTGCCAGCCGAAATCTGCAAAGAAACCGGTAATGATGTGATTAAAGCCGCTTTCGTTCCATAGGTTCAGGAGAATTTCACCAATGTTCATAGGTGCCTCCTTAGCCTACATAAACCAGCGCAGCGCCGGTATCTACCACGGAGCCTTTGCTTACCAGCACCTGGGTAACAGTGCCGTCCTTGGGAGCAAGAATCTCATTTTCCATTTTCATAGCCTCCAGAACGCACAGCACATCACCGGTTTTCACAGCCTGACCCTGGGACACATTGACTTTCAAAATGTTGCCGGGCATCGGCGCGGCAACTGCCTGACCTGCGCCAACAGGGGCGGTGGGGGCAGCGGGGGCATAGGCATCGAGAATTTGCAGCAGCTGCTGCACACCCTCCAGTTTCAGCGCCGCGCCGAAACAGCAGGGGAAGAGTTTGCGCGCGGCAATCAGGGCGCGCAGGTTGCCCTCGGTCACAGTG
>JAZOUW010000032.1:0-48232 GCA_045658385.1 Faecousia sp. | reverse complement strand
TGGCTCACAGAACGACATGGCTACGATCCGACTTCCCGGTCGCGGACCTTGGTATAGACGGGGTGGCAACCGCCGAACAGATCCTGCCGGATCTCCTTTTGCATCAGGGACAGGCTGTTGGCAAAATACTCCTCCACAGATTCGTTGAACATGGCAATGCCCTGGAAGCTGTAGACATTGACAGTGGCCTTGCCCTTCTGCCACAGACCCATGACCAGGTCACGGTCCATATGGTACAGATTATGGGCAATGTGCTCCTTCACCTGCTGGATCAGCCATTTTTTACTCAGGACGAAAATGTCCATGGAAGCCTCATAGTTTTCCGGTGCGGCATAGTCTACCACCATGTCTGCCACCTGACCCTTTTTATCCAGCTTCACCGCCAGATCCATCTGCCGGTAGCCGTTGCAGATGCCTGCCTTGGTGACAATGGTAATGTCCCGGCCGCTTTCCACATGGGATTCCAGAACTTTGTTCAGATCGATGTTGCTGAGGATGGCAGAGTCGATCATAACGATCAGCTCGTCCTCAAAGCCGTATTCCAAAAAAGACATGGCACTGTGGAGGGACTCCAGCTTGCCCCGGTATTCGGAGACACGGGAGGAGGAGAAGGGAGTCAGGTACTCCAGGCCACCCTCTTCCATCTCAAGACCCCATTCTTCACCGGAGCCCACATGGTTCATAAGGCTCTGGTAGCTGTGGCGGGTGACGATACCCACACGGTGGATGCCGGCACAGGAGAGATTACTCAGGGCAAAATCCACCTGCCGGTAACGGCCGCCGAAGGGCAGGGATGCCATGGTACGTTTTTCCGTCAGGGCGCTGACGGTGCCGTCATTGGCAAAAATAATTCCGGTTACGTGCATGGTGACCCCTCCTTACAGCATTTCTCCGGGCAGCAGCACAGTATTTGCCTCTACCACGGTATTTTTGGCAGTTACACTGATCTTTTTCTTTTCTTTGGGAGCAAAAGCACCGCCCACCACTGCACCGCGGCAGACCTTGCTGTTTTCGCCCAAAATGGCATGGCGGACAATAGCACCGGACTCGATCACCGCACCGGGCATCACCACACTGTCCTCCACCAATGCACCCTCGCCGATGGTACAGCCGGTGGAAATGATGCTGTGGCGAACCACGCCATACACCTCAGAGCCTTCGGCAATGAAGCAGTTGACGGTAGTGGCACCTGCGTCAATATAAGACGAGGGCAGGGCATTATTTCGGGCATATACCTTGGATTTTTCATCGCCCCGAATGTCAAAGGCAGGGGATTTGCCCAAAAGCTCCATGTTGGCTTCCCACAAGGAAAGAATCGTTCCCACGTCCTTCCAGTAGCCGTTAAAGGTGAAGGCCATCAGCTTGTGACCGGCATTCAGCAGGTTGGGAATGATGTTCTTGCCCAAGTCATTGGCGGAGTTGGAATCCTCCTCGTCTGCAATCAAGAATTCCTTCAGAATCGACCGGTTGAATACATAAATGCCCATGGAGGCATTGGTGGATTTGGGCTGGGCGGGTTTTTCTTCAAATTCATAGATAGAGCCGTCGGGGTTGGTATTCAGAATGCCAAAACGGCTGGCCTCTGCCAGCGGCACATCCCGGACAGCGATGGTGCAGGCAGCGCCGTTGCGCTCATGGAAATCTACCATTTCTGCGTAATCCATGGTATAAATGTGGTCGCCGGAAAGAACAACCACATAATCCGGGTTGTAGCGCTCAATAAAGGCAATATTCTGATAAATGGCATTGGCAGTACCTTTGTACCAGCCACTCTTTTTATCGTTACGCTCGTAAGGCGGCAAAACCTGGGCGCAGCACAGGGACTTGTTCAGACCCCAAGGCTGACCGTTGCCAATATACTCGTTCAGCTCCAAAGGCTGATACTGGGTCAAAATGCCAACGGTGTCGATGCCGGAGTTGACGCAGTTGGACAGAGGAAAGTCAATAATGCGGTATTTCCCACCAAAGGGAACAGCAGGTTTGGCGGTATTCTCCGTTAAAACCTTTAAACGGCTGCCCTGGCCACCTGCCAGAAGCATTGCAATGCAGCGCTTTTTTTGAAAATACATAGTTACAGCTCCTTATGTATGAATTGAAATACAACAGGCTTTGCATAATGGAGTTCATATCTCCCCATATATAGAATACCACAACTTTTCTTGGAAAGAAAGATATATTTTGGCCAAAAATAAAGTGATTTTTTGGTACATTTGCCAAAGAACAGAAAAACCTTGATAAATTTGATTTTCTGCAAGTTGACAACAGACATTTTTGGGCATAAAATAAAAACATCAAGTTAGCGTATAAGAAGGGGGGAAAACCATGGACGCTGGCAGTAGTGGCAATATACCGGGCCGAAGTAGGCGGCAGCGTCTGTTTGGGCGCTGACGATCCCCCGGTGTTTGCCTCATTTAGGGAAGAGTTAATAAACCATCCTGTGTAAAGCTGGTTCGGATTTGTAGCTCTGCCCTACAAAAATGAGGAGGAAACACAATGAATGAACACTATGAAATCATAGAAAAAGAAATTACGGATCTCCTTGAAAAAAGACAGTATACCAATCTGCGAAACATTTTGCAGGAAATGAATCCTGCAGATATTGCCCAGGTATTGTCCGGTTTTGAGGAGGAACAGATTCCCCTGCTTTTCCGGTTGCTGCCCAAGGAGTTGGCAGCGGAAAGCTTTGTGGAAATGGAGTCAGAGGAGCAGGAATTGCTAATTCAGAGCTTTTCTGACCGGGAACTGAAGCAAATTGTGGACGAGCTGTATGTGGACGACGCGGCAGACCTGGTGGAGGAAATGCCTGCCAATGTGGTGCAGCGTATTTTGCGTCAGGCTACGCCTGCAATGCGTACCTCCATCAATCAGATTCTGCAATACCCGGAAAATTCTGCCGGCTCGATTATGACCACAGAATATGTGGCCCTGCGGCCGGATATGACCGTTGAGGAGAGTATTCAACGGATTCGCAAACAAGGCGTTGACAAGGAAACCATTTACACCTGCTATGTTACCAAAAGCAGGACCCTTGTGGGTCTGGTTTCCGTAAAGGATCTGTTGCTTTGCAGCGACGATGAGACCAAAATCGGTCAGATCATGGAAGAAAATGTGATCTGTGTAGAAACCCAAACGGACCAGGAAGAAGTGGCCCGAATGCTGTCGAAGTATAACTTTATTGCCTTGCCGGTGGTGGATAAGGAAAAACGCATGGTCGGTATCGTTACCTTTGACGATGCTATGGACGTCTTGGAAGACGAAACCACCGAGGATATTGAGATCATGGGTGGTATGTTGCCGTCGGAAAGAACTTATTTGAGAAGCACCTCCTTTGAGCTGTTTAAAAACAGAATCCCATGGCTGCTGCTTTTGATGCTTTCGGCGACCTTTACCGGCATGATTATTTCCGCCTTTGAAGGGGCGTTGGCTGCCCAGGCGGCGCTTATTGCCTTTATTCCCATGCTGATGGGCACCGGCGGTAATTCCGGTTCCCAGTCTTCTGTTACGGTGATTCGCGCGTTGAGTCTGGACGAGATGCAGCCGGCGGATTTACCTGTAGTTATCTGGAAAGAGATTCGTACAGCGGTGCTTTGCGGTCTTGCTTTGGCGGCAGCCTGCTTTATAAAGATTTGGCTGGTGGACAAGCTGCTTTTGGGTAACGATGAAATTACTCTGATGGTGGATGCGGTGGTGTGCCTCGCGTTGTTTGCCACGGTTTTGGTGGCAAAGCTGGTAGGCGCGGTGCTTCCTCTGGGGGCAAAGGCATTGGGGTTAGACCCGGCGGTAATGGCAAGTCCCTTTATCACATCTATTGTGGATGCGCTGTCCCTGCTTTTATATTTTCTGTTTGCCCGTTTGCTTTTGGGCGTATAAATGTAATACCCCCGGCAGATTAGACGGGGTTGCATATTTTTCCCTGTGAATGCAGAATAACCCCTTGAAATACACAAAGTGTTTCTGCGTGGCTATTCCTTGTTAAAGGAAGAAACAAAAGCGCAAAACTGCAACGTACTTCAAAAGCAAAGATTTTGATGCCAAGACAAAGAAAATCGCTATGGTAAGGCTGACACCTACCATAGCGATTTTTTGCAGTATTGGATAAAAAGATTGCTTTTAAAGCGGATACTGTTTTATGAACCCCCGCCTTTCTGCCGAGAGTCCTTTGGATTATTCTGTGGTAAAGTTGTCGAAATAACCCTGGATATAGACGATAGGTGTACCCTTGTCACCGGAGCCGGAGGTCAGGTCACACAGAGAACCGATCAGGTCGGTAATCCGACGGGGAGTGGTACCCTGGGCGGCCATGTTACCCACCAGGCTGGAGCCATCCTTTTGGGAGATCTTACTCTTGATGGCATCCCGCAGCGCTTCGCCGGAAAGCTCGGCAAAGTCGTTGTCGGCCATATACTTCAGCTTTAGTTCGTTGGGTGTGCCTTCCAGACCAGCAGTGTAAGCAGGGGAGACCACCGGGTCAGCCAGTTCCCAAATTTTGCCCACAGGATCTTTGAATGCGCCGTCACCATAGACCATAACTTCCACGTGCTTGCCGGTAGCCTTCAAGAGTCTTGCCTGGATGTCTTCCACCAGGTCCTGGCAGTCTCTGGGGAACAGCTTGATCTTGTCCTCGGTGGACTTATTGGAGCCCAGCAGGCCGTACTTTTCGTTGTAGCCGCTGCCACCGATCGGCGCGGACATAACCTCGTCCATACCGAACACGATTTCCGCGCCGGCGGCCTTCAGCAGGCGCTTGGTGCGCTGACGGGTGTGAATGTCGCAGTTGAGGACATTTTTGGTGTAGGGAAGGATCGCCCGGGGATCGTTGGCAAAGACGAACTGCACATCTGCGCCTTCGCTGCGGATCAGTTCTTCATAAAATTCCACGTAGTCTATACCGGTGAAAGGATGCTTCTCATAGCCAAACAGGTGGCGATACTGCTTCAAATCCAGCACATCCCGGTAGGGATCCACATTCTTCTCGTCCAGCTTGTCGAGGCTGACCAGATTGTTACCCACCTCGTCGCTGGGGTAGCTGAGCATCATAACAACTTTCTTGCAGCCTCTGGCAATGCCCCGCAGGCAGATGGAGAAACGGTTACGGCTCAAGATGGGGAAGATCACGCCCACAGTTTCGCCGCCGAACTTATTGCGCACATCCTGGGCGATATCGTCAACAGTTACGTAGTTACCCTGTACACGGGCTACGATGGACTCGGTCATAGCGACCACGTCCCGATCCCGCACGGAAAGCTCACCGTTTTGGGCGGCCTGCATGACGCAGTCCACAACGATCTGGGCGAGGTCATCATTTTCGCGGATAATGGGAGCCCGGAGACCCATAGAAACAGTACCTAACATCCGGCTCATATTAACACACTCCTAGCTTTCTTTGGTTTTGCGGTGATGCCGCAAAGAAATTCCTCAAATATTATAATACAACGATAACTGTTTGTAAAACAAAAAATCACAACTTTTGCTGAAAAATTTTGTTATTTTCCCAACTCCAGGGTTCTTTGGTATGCTGCCAGCACTGCATCCATCGCGCCGGCACGGAAACCGCTTTCCTCCATAGCTTTTACGCCGGCGATGGTTGTGCCACCGGGAGAACAAACCGCGTCTTTCAGCTGACCGGGGTGCATGCCGCTTTGCAGCAGCATATTTGCTGTGCCGGAAAGGGTCTGGGCGGCGTAAGCAAGGGCCTTATCTCTGGGCAGACCGCAGGCCACCGCGCCATCAGCCAACGCCTCAACAAACAGACACACGAAAGCCGGACCGCAGCCGGACAAAGCGCTGCCTGCATCGATCAGCTTTTCCGGCAGCGCATCAACCAAACCGGCAAAACGCATATTCTCCCGGAAGAAAGAGACTTCTTCGTCGCTGACATTGTCAGTGCGGTCATACAAAATCACACCGCCACCCACGGAAGCGGGAATGTTGGGCATGATCCGAATCACCGGATAATCACTGCCTGCCATGGCGCGTATATCTGCCATGGTTACGCCGGCGGCCATGGAGACCAGCACAAACGGATCCTGCCGGCTTGCCAGCACCGGAGCAATTTCTGCCAGCATAGCTGCCATGACCTGGGGCTTGACACCCAGGAAAATGTACTGGCAGTTTTGGGCCAGCGTTTTGGTGTCGGTGCTGACGCAGCCGATTTCCTGCGCCAGGGCAGCCGCCTTTTCGGCAAGCTGGTCAGCCAGCATCAGTTGGTTGGGGGCAAGGGCCTTTGCAGCGGCCCGTACTAAAGCGCTGCCCATATTGCCGGTGCCGATAAAACCAAAGGTATTTTTCATATTATTCACCTTCTTATCGAATTTGTCCGTCACCGCGGATCACATACTTGTAACAGCAGATTTCGTCCAAACCCATAGGGCCACGGGCGTGGAGCTTCTGGGTGGAAATGCCGATTTCACAGCCAAGACCAAACTCACCGCCGTCGGTAAACCGCGTAGAACAGTTGACATACACGGCTGCGCTGTCTACTACCCGGGTGAACTGTTGGGCAGTTGCTTCATTTTCGGTCACGATGCATTCACTGTGGCCTGTGGAATGCATCGCGATATGCCCCATAGCCTGCTGGGCATCGTCTACAATTCCCACGGCAAGAATGTAATCTAAAAATTCTGTGTCAAAATCCTGGGCATTCGCCGGCGTACCGGGGATGATCTCTGCAGCGGTGCTATCCAGGCGCAGCTGCACCGGATTTTCTGCCCGGTCAGTCACCAAGCGTTTTTGCAGCATGGGCAGGAAGGTCTTGGCAACAGCTTTATGCACAAGGCAAACTTCTGCGGCGTTGCACACAGAGGGACGGCTGGTCTTTGCGTTGTTAACGATTTCCAGCGCTTTGTGCACATCGGCGTCTTTGTCCACATAAATGTGGCAAATGCCGGTGCCGGTTTGGATGCAAGGCACTTTTGCCCCTTCCGTGCATGCCTTGATAAGGCCCGCACCACCCCGGGGAATCAGCAGATCCACATAGCCTACCGCTTCCATCAGGTCTGTAACGCTTTGTCGGGTGGTGTCCTGCACCAGCTGTACCAAATCGGCAGGCAGACCTACGCTTGCAAGACCCGCCTGCATTGCCTTTACAATGGCGTTTGCAGAGCAGAATGCATCCCGACCGCTGCGAAGCACACAGGCAGAGCCGGCTTTCACAGCCAAAGCTGCTGCGTCGGAAGTAACATTGGGTCGGCTTTCGTAAACGATGGCAATCACGCCCATGGCTACGCCTACTTGCTCAATGACAATGCCGTTGGGACGCACTACTTTACTGCGAACACGGCCAACCGGGTCCGGCAATTCAACAACCTGACGAATGCCGTCGGCCATGGCTTTAATACGGACATCGGTCAGCGCCAGACGGTCCAGCATGGATTGGGAGAGGTGATCCTTTGCCGCCTGCATGTCTTTTTCATTGGCGGCCAGGATTTTCGCGGTGTTTTCCAGTAAGGCATCAGCCATGGCGCTCAGCGCCTGGTTTTTCTTTTGCGTGTCCACGGCGGCAAGGGCGGGAGCGCATTTTTTTGCCGCCACTAAAATATCCCGGGTGGTCATTATTTTGCACTCCTTCCAATAAATCTTGTGCCAATGGGTGTTCCCTCTAAAAGAGCGTACAACCGCTCCGGGTCTTCCCCGTTGGTAATGACCATATCGATACCTGCAGCCGTTGCAATCTGGGCGGCCTTCAGCTTGGTAGCCATGCCACCGGAGCCAAGGGAAGAGCCGGCACCGCCTGCCAAAGACAAAATCTCCGGGGTGATGGTGTTTACTTCCGGTATCAAAGTTGCATCGGGATTCTTATGGGGGTCTTCGGTATAAAGACCGTCAATGTCTGAAAGCAGTACCAAAAGGTCTGCATTTACCAGCTTGGCAACGATGGCAGAAAGACTGTCGTTTTCACCGATGGTGGTGTGAATACCGATTTCATCAATGGCCACGGCATCATTTTCGTTGACGATAGGCAGCACACCCCACTTAAGCAGCTGTTCCAGAGCGTCGTGGACGTGGGCGCTGCGGATTTTGTCTTGAATATCGTCAGCAGTAAGCAAAATTTGCGCAACGGTGTGATTATATTCTGCGAATAGCTTATCGTATGTATACATCAGCTCACACTGGCCCACAGCGGCAGCGGCCTGCTTACCGGGCATATCCTCGGGGCGACCCTTCAGGCCCAGCTTGCCCACACCCATGCCAATGGCACCGGAGGAAACCAGCACGATCTCACAACCTGCATTTTTCAGATCGCTCAACACCTTGCAAAGCAACTCCACCCGGCGGATATTCAGCCGCCCGCCCGCATGGGCCAGGGTGGAAGTACCTACTTTCACCACGATACGCATACGCGCACCCTCTTTCTTTACAGATATACTGTATATTCTACATCAAAAAGCTAGAGGAATCAACTAAAAAATGCCAAGGTGCAACAGCATCCTGGCATTTTTCATTTATCTGCGTTTCCAGGCGCTTCTGGACAGAAGCACCAGAATGGGGAAGATTTCCAAACGGCCTGCCAGCATATCCAATATCAGAACGAATTTGGAAAAGTCGCTGAAGCCGCTGAAATTACACATAGGTCCCACCTGATCCAGACCGGGACCGATGTTATTAAAGCAGGAGATTACCGCAGTCAGGTTAGTGCCGATGGAGAAGTTATCCAGACTGATCAGCAGATAGCTGATAATGACAATAATCACATAGGCAGCAAGATAGGCGTTGGTGTTTGCCAGGATCCGCTCGTCTACTGTTTGACCATTGTTTTTTACCACTTGTACTTTCCGGGGGTTCAGAACCTGTCGGATATTTCGCCGTAGACTTTTAAAAAGCAGCAGTACCCGGGAACATTTCAGTCCGCCGCCGGTAGATCCGGCGCAAGCACCTACCACCATCAGCAGCATGATTAAACCCTTGGATAGACTGGGCCATAAATCAAAGTCTGTGGTGGAGAAGCCAGTGGTGGTGATGATGGCGCTCACCTGAAAGAATGCATGACGGGCGGTTTCTGTACCGGTTTGATACAAATGATGCACATTCACACCAATGAGCACTGTGCAGATAACGATAAGGCCGATATACAGCCGCAATTCTTCATCCTTGAAAACGTTTCGCACCTGCCGCAGCAAAAGCAGATAGTAGCAGCTGAAATTGATGCCGAATAGCAGCATGAACACGGCAGTGACTGTTTGGATATAGGGACTGTAGGAGGCCAGAGAATCGTTTTTAATACCAAAGCCACCGGTGCCGGCAGTGCCAAAGGCGGTACACAACGCTTCCAGCCAGGACATACCGCCAGCCAGTAAAAACAAGATGTCGATAACGGTCATGGCGACATAGATCAAATAAAGGATCATTGCCGTCTGACGCATCTTTGGTACCAGCTTGCCTACATTCGGACCGGGACTTTCTGCCCGCAAAAGGTGCATTGTAAAGCCACTGTCTTTGCCACCGGGGGAGAGGGCAAGCAGAAACACCAGTACGCCCATACCACCCAGCCAATGGCTGAAACTGCGCCAATAGAGCAAACCTTTTGGGAGGCGCTCTATATCGGATAAAATAGAAGAGCCGGTAGTGGTAAAGCCGGAGACGATTTCAAAGAATGCGTCCATAAAATGAGGAATCTCACCGGAGAACCAAAAGGGCAGGCAACCCAGAAGTCCCAGGGCAACCCAACCAAAGCCAACACAGACAAGACCTTCCTGCACGCCAAAAATCGTGCCTGCCTTACGGCATGACATGAGCATAATGCCACCTAAAAGCACCATGATGGCAAGGGTATACAAAAAGCCCGTAACGGCAGCCGTTTCCCCATAGAAAGCACTGATCGCCAGCGCCGGAAGCATAAAGGCCGCTTCAATGGCGATTATCTGACCGATAAACCGCCCCATCATTTTAAAGTTCATAATACACTCCTACGGATTATGCAAAAATGTCGTTAATGCTCTTGAGAATACCGCGACCGGAGGTGACGGCAACCACGGTGTCGCCCTCGGCAAAAATGCTATCGCCGTTGGGAATTTGTGTTTGCGCGCCGTGGGTGATGCTCGCAATGAGTACATTGGGTTTTAGCTTCAGCGCCTTTAACGGCTTTCCGCAGTTACGGGTGGAACTGTCAACCAAAAATTCTACGGCTTCTACCTGGCCGTCGGCAATGGTGTGGACACTTACGGCTGCGCCGGTTTGGTTTTGCATAGCGCGGACATAGCGTACAATGATATTACTGCACAGCTCCTTGGGGCAGATCACACTACCAACCGGCAGCGTGTCGGCAATCACCCTTTCGCCACGGCTGAGCTTGGTGATGACTTGCGGTACGTTACGGACATTGCCGTACAGAGAGATGATCATATTGGTTTCGTCCATGCCGGTCAGGCTGCATAGAGCATCCACATCGCCAATACCTTGATTGTCAAGGAGTGCCGGGTTGCTGCAATCACCGCGGAGAATAGTAGTATCGGGAAGCAAGGCGGCTAATTCTGCGCAGCGGGCATAGTCTCGGTCAATGAGGCTGACCTGAATGCCGTCCTTTTCCAGCAGCTTTGCCAGATAATAGCTTACCCGGCCGCCACCGCAGATCAACACTTTCCGTACACGGCGGGTAAGAATGCCCAAATTTTTCAGAAGCAGGCCCAAGGTCGCAGTGGGGGCGGTAACAAACACCCGATCACCCGGCTGCAGAACAAAGTCACCGCTGGGGGCAACAGCGTTGCCCTGCCGCAAAACAGCGCAAACCAACACTTTGCATTTTATAACATTGCTTAAATCCCGCAGCGCTATATTGGAAAGCTTGCTTTTTTCGTCAATACGCAGTTCCACGATTTCCGCCCTGCCCTTGGCAAAGGCATCCCGGCGCAAAAAACCGGGGTAGTGGAGCAACCGCTGGATTTCCTGGGCAGCATGCTTTTCCGGATTGATGGTCAGCGACAGGGGGAATACCTCCGGCATGGTCATGACCTGCTCGGCGTATTCCGGGTTGCGGATGCGGGCAATGGTGTGCAAATTTTTGTTGATGCCATGGGCAGTCATACAGCACAGCAAATTGACCTCGTCCGCGTTGGTGGCGGCAATGACCAGGTCTGCCTTTTCTACTCCTGCCTGCAGCAAAATTTCTTTAGAAGCACAGTTGCCGCAAATGGACATGGTGTCAAACTGTCCGATGGCATCTTCCAAAATCTGAGAGTTCATATCGATTAAGGTGACGGAATGCTCCTCGGATACCAGCTGGCGCGCCAGAGTCAATCCAACTTTTCCGGCGCCGGCAACAATAATTTCCATAACACGCCTCCTGCGTAAAAGAATTTTTCTTATTATAACAAAGTGTGTTTAAAAATGCAACGTTATCAAAAGAGTGCAAAAACTTTTACTAAAAACTCGCTTTCTATTTGCGGTCTGCTTATAATAAGTGAAAGTGTCAAATAGAAAAAGAGGTGTAAAAATGAAGTAAAAAGTGGTCGTTTGTTGATGCTGTCTTGTTGGTTGCGGCTGCTGTGGGGTATTCACTTGCTCGGGGCAATCATGATCCCAGCATCCGGTGTAACGTTACTTTTCATAAAGAACCCTGCATCAGCTCCTTTGACGGCCAGCGCCTTCCCGACGGAATCTGCTTCGGGTGGGGCGGCGTAAACGATGCAGGTATTATGTGGGACAAGCTTTTTAAGAAGCATGAAAATATTGTAATGGCAATCAGTGGCCACATAGCCTCAGACTATGTGATCGCCACAAGGGATACCGGTGAAAACGGAAACGAAGTAATCCAAATGATGGTAGACCATCAGGGCGTCGATGGCAAATACGGTCCTGCCGGACTTGTGACCGTGCTTTATTTTTCGGCGGGTGGCAGCAAGGTTTTTTTGGAGACTTACGCCGCGGTCAGAAATGAATATTTCTTCTGCACCAACCAGTATGAATTTGATATACCTGTTGTAAAAGCAGATTAAAGCAAAGAGAGCTGTCTCAAAAATGAGACAGCTCTCTTTCTGTTATGCTAAAGTGGCTGCCATGACTGCCTTAATGGTGTGCATCCGGTTTTCTGCCTCGTCAAAGACGATGGACTGCTCGCTTTCGAATACCTCGTCGGTAACCTCCATGCAGTCAATTCCAAACTTTTCAAAGACCTCCTTACCGGTTTCAGTATTCAGATCGTGAAAAGCGGGCAAACAGTGCATAAAGCGGCACTGGCTGCCGGCAATATCCAGCAGCTTTTTGGTGACGCGGTAGGGGGTCAGGTCGGCAATTCGTTCTTTCCAGACAGATTCCGGCTCGCCCATAGACACCCATACATCCGTGTAAATCACGTGAGCATCTTTTACGGCGGCTTCCGGGTCGGTGATGAATTCCAGCACTGCGCCGGTTTCAGCGGCGACAGCTTGGCACTGATCGATGAGGGCTTTGTCGGGGAAGTACTTTTCCGGCGCGCAGGCCACAAAATGCATGCCCATTTTGGCGCAGCCTACCATTAAGGAGTTACCCATATTAAACCGGGCATCGCCCATATATACTAACTTTTTGCCCTTTAAATTACCAAAATGTTCCTGAATTGTGAGGAAATCTGCCAGAATCTGGGTAGGATGAAACTCATTAGTCAAGCCGTTCCATACCGGTACGCCAGCATACTTTGCCAGGGTTTCCACGATTTCCTGACCAAAACCACGATACTCAATACCATCGTACATACGACCCAATACCCGGGCGGTATCGGCAATAGACTCCTTTTTACCCATTTGGGAGCTTTTGGGGTCTAAATAGGTGGGGTGCATGCCCAAATCTGCAGCAGCAACTTCAAAAGCACAGCGGGTGCGGGTGCTGGTTTTTTCAAAGACCAATGCAATGGACTTGCCTTCACACAGCCGATGGGGGACGCCTGCTTTTTTTCGGGTTTTCAATTCTGCCGCCAAGTTCAGCAGTCCGTTAATTTCCGCAGGGGTAAAGTCCAGTAATTTCAAAAAGCTTTTGTTTTTCAGTTCCATAACAAACTCCTTATTTACACGCAGCTTTAATGACTTCCACGGCTTGCTTCAGTAACTCCATGGGAATGTTCAGTGGGGGCAGCAAACGCACCTTGTCCTTGGCAGTCAGGCACAGAACACCCTGCTGCCGGCAGGCAGCAACCACCTCTTTAGCATCCTTTTTGGCTTTGATGCCGATCATCAGGCCCATGCCGGTAACGGATTCGATGCCCGCGGCATTTTCCAGAGATTTAAAAATGTAGTCGCTTTTTTGCTGCACTTGGACCAAAAATGCATTGTCCAGCCGGGAGAGGATACTTAACGCGCCTGCGCAACAAACTGGGTTGCCGCCAAAGGTAGAGCCGTGATCACCGAAGGAAAGCATACTTTGCATTTTTTCGCTGACCATGGTCGCGCCGATTGGCAGACCACCGCCCAGACCTTTGGCGGTGGAAACGATGTCCGGTGCAATGCCGTAGTGCATATAGGCATACAGCGTACCGGTACGTCCGTTGCCGGTCTGTACTTCGTCAATCATCAGCGGAATGTCCTTTTCCTCACAGATCGCTGCAACGGCCTTTACAAATTCCGGCTGCAGCGGCACAACGCCGCCTTCCCCCTGGACACATTCCAGCAGGATACCGGCAACCTTTAAATCATTAACCAGCTTTTGCAAAGCTTCGGTATCGCCGGCTTTAACATGAACAAAGCCGGGTGTCAAAGGCTGGAACAGCTTGTGAAACTGCTCCTGACCGGTGGCGGCCAGGGTGGTCAGGGTTCTGCCGTGAAAGCTGTTTTCCAGAGTGATAATGGTGCTATACTCGGCACCCTTTTTCTCCTGGGAGTATTTGCGGGCGTATTTGATGGCGCATTCGTTAGCCTCTGCGCCGGAATTGGAGAAGAACACCTTCTTCATGCCGGTCTTTTCACACAGCAGTTGAGCAAGGCGGGCGCAGGGCTCGGTGTAATACAAGTTAGAAGTGTGTTGAACTTTTCCAAGCTGCTCCGTAACGGCCTTTACCCATTGCTCGTCGGCGTTGCCGAAGGCGGTAACGCCGATGCCGGTGCCCATGTCAATATACTGCTTGCCGGTATCATCGGTGAGCAGGCTGCCTTTGCCGGAAACAATCACCACCGGAAAGCGATTGTATGTACCGGCTACATATTCTTTATCCAGAGAAATGATATCCATGTGCAAACTTCCTTTACTTTGTAACCATTGTGCCGGCACCTTCGTCAGTCAGCAGTTCCATCAAAATGGAGTGGGGGATGCGGCCGTCCATAATAACCACGTTTTTCACGCCGTGCTCCAGCGCTTCAATGCAGCAATCCACCTTGGGAATCATGCCGCCGGAGATGACGCCCTCTTCATAAAGCACTTTTGCCTCATCTACGGTGATATGGGGAATCAGTGTGGAGGGATCGTCTTTGTCTTTTAAAATACCGGCAATGTCGGTCATCATAATCAGCCGTTCTGCGCCCAATGCGCCGGCAATGTAAGCTGCGGCGGTATCGCCGTTGATGTTATAGACGTTGCCTTGCCGGTCACTGGCCACTGTGGAGACAATCGGAACATAGTTCTTTTCCAGCAAGTCCTCAATAGGCTGGGTGCGGATCTTGGTGATCTGTCCCACAAAGCCCAAAGCTTCGTTTTTGACCGTTGCTTCAATCATGCCGCCGTCAATACCGGAAACACCTACAGCGTGACCGCCCTTGGTCTGGATAAGGTTTACCAGATCCTTGTTGACCTTGCCGGCCAGAACCATTTGCACGATGTCCACGGTCTCCTTGTCAGTAACCCGCAAACCGTCAACAAACACCGCTTGTTTACCCAGCTTTTTCATTGCTTCGCTGATCTCCGGACCGCCACCGTGGACAAGAACCACTTTGACACCGATGAGCCAAAGCAGAGCGATATCTTCCATTACCTGCTGCTTTAGCTGCTCGTTGACCATGGCATTGCCGCCGTATTTGATTACGACGATCTTGCCACTGTATTTTTTGATGTAGGGCAGGGCGGCGGTCAAAACTTCCGCCCGTTCTGCGTTCGTAAATGCATTATGCATAATGTGTACCTCTTAAGTCCGATAGTCACCGTTGATTTTTACATAATCATAGGTCAGGTCGCAGCCCCAGGCGGTGGCGCTGTAAGGACCGTCGCCTAAAGTCAGCAAAATTTCGATTTCCTTCTCCAGAAGGATTTCCTTTGCCAGTTCCTCGCTGAAGGGAACGCCGCTGCCGTCCCGGCAAACCTCGATAGTGCCGGCTTTGGAACGGAAAGAAACGCCGATTTTGTTAATGTCCACATCAGCGCCGCTGTAGCCGATGGCGCACAGCACCCGACCCCAGTTGGCATCTGCGCCGAACATCGCGCTTTTCAGCAGGCTGGAGCAGATAACACTCTTGGCAGACTTCTTGGCTGCGTCCAAAGTGTCTGCGCCGGTGGAAATGCACTCCAGTAATTTGGTAGCGCCCTCACCGTCCCCTGCCAGCATTTTGCAAAGGTGGACAGTAATGGTGTTCAGCGCCTTCATAAAGGTAGTGAAATCCTCGCCCTCGGCGGTGATTTCTTCGTTGCCTGCCATACCGTTGGCCAATACGAAAACACTGTCATTGGTGGAGGTATCGCCGTCGATGGAGAGCATGTTGAAGGTGTTCTGAATATCGCCGGAAAGGGCCTTTTGGAGCATTTCGGAGGAGATGGCGGCATCGGTGGTGATAAACACCAGCATGGTGGCCATGTTGGGGTGAATCATGCCGCTGCCCTTGGCAATACCGCCCATACGGCAGGTTTTGCCGCCCAAAGTAAAGGAAACGGCGATTTCCTTGGGCATTGTGTCGGTGGTGATGATGGCTTCTGCGGCATTGTGGCTATTTTCAGCGCTTAAGTCGGCGGTGAGGGCTTCCATACCGTTGGCGATAGGGGTCAGATCTAAAGGCTGACCGATGACACCGGTGGATGCAACTACCACATCCAGGGCGGCAATGCCGGTGGATTGTTCCACCAGTTTGGCCATACCCTCGGCAATTTCAATGCCGTTGGCGTTGCAGGTGTTGGCGTTGCCACTGTTGCAGATAATGGCCTGGGCCTTGCCGTCGGCAAGGTGCTTTTTGGTCACCAGCAGGGGCGCACCCTTAACCAGATTCTGGGTGTATACGGCGGCAGCATTGGCTTTCACATCGCTGACAATCAGCGCCAAATCCCGCTTGGTGCGGTTGTGACGGATACCACAATGAATTCCGTTGGCTTTAAAACCTTTGGCAGCGCAAACACCGCCCTTGATTATTTCTATCATATTTCTAACCTCTTATATATTCAGACCTGTAGCCTGATCGATACCTAGTAAAATGTTCATATTTTGGATAGCTGCGCCGGAAGCACCTTTGCCCAGATTGTCAAAGCGGGCAACCAGCAAGATCCGCTGGTCGTTGCCGGCAACGGATACGGCCATATCGTCCCGTCCGGAGAAGGCGTTTGCCGACAGCATACCGTCCGGATCGGTTTCCCGGGTGAAATGGATCAGTCCGTTTTGGTAATAAGACGCATAAATGCCTTCGATATCTTCCTTTGTACCTTGCACATCCCGGGCAAACAGCGGTACGGTTACCTCCATGCCGCTATAGAAATCTGCCACGATGGGGCAGAATACCGGGGCATTTTCCAAGCCGCACAAGCTGACCATTTCTTTCAGGTGCTTGTGCTGTTGGGTCAGGGCATACTGCCGTGGGGCTTTCAAAAGAGGATCGGGGTTGGCTGCTTCATACTGGGCAATCATTTTCTTACCGCCGCCAGAGTAACCGGTCAGAGAAAAGCAAGAAAGATTCGTGTCGGCGGGCAAAATTCCCTGTTCAATCAGCGGCGCGACCAATGCCACAAAACCGCTGGCGTGGCAACCGGGATTGGCAATTCGGTTGCTGCTTTGAATCTGTTGTCGCTTTCCGGTCAGCTCCGGCATACCGTAAGCCCAATCCGGGTCGGTGCGGTGGGCGGTGGAGGTGTCAATAATTTTGACGTTCATTCCTTTTGCCAGCTGCACCGCTTCTCTGGCGGCGTCGTCCGGCAAACATAAAAATGCGATATCTGCCGTAGAAAGGGCGTCTGCCCGGGCGGCGGCATTTTTGCGCAATTCGTCGGGAAGGATCAAAAGCTCCAGATCCTTCCGGGCAGAAAGACGGTCTACAATCCGCAAGCCGGTAGTGCCGGCACCGCCATCAATAAATACTTTTGTCATTGCAGGGCCTCCCGAACATAGGCAATCTGGGCCTTTACAGAGGCAACGGAAGTGCCGCCTTCGCTGATGCGCTTTTCCACGCAGGTGACCAGATCGATTTCCTGGTACAAATCCTGGGCAAACAGTTCAGAAAATTCTTGATAGGTCTGCAAGGGCAGTTCTTCCAGAACCGTGTTTTGCGCAATACACAACGCTACCAACTGACCGGAAATCTTATAAGCGCTGCGGAAGGGCATGCCTTTTTTTACAAGGTAGTCTGCCAAGTCCGTTGCGTTGATAAAACCGGTCTGGGCGGCTCGCTTCATATTCTGGGTATTTGCCTGCATGGTAGCGACCATACCGGCAAAGACCTGCAAACACATTTTGACGGTGTCGCAGGCGTCGAATACGCTTTCCTTATCCTCCTGCATGTCCTTATTGTAGGCAAGGGGCAGACCCTTCAGGGTGGTCAGCAGCGCCAGCAAGTCACCAAACACTCTGCCGGTCTTACCCCGGACAAGCTCCGCCATATCCGGATTTTTCTTCTGGGGCATAATAGACGAGCCGGTGGTGTAGGCGTCGGAAAGCTCTACGAACTTAAATTCCCAGCTGGACCAAAGAATGATTTCCTCGGAGAACCGGGAAAGATGCACCATTAAAATAGACAGAGCACTCATCAGCTCTGCGCAGAAATCCCGGTCGGAAACGCCGTCCAGGGAGTTCAGGCAGATGCCGTCAAAGCCGAGCTTTTCTGCTTCAAAGTGCCGGTCAGTATTGTAGGTGGTGCCAGCCAGGGCACAGCAGCCAATGGGGGAGAGGTTCATCCGCCTTTTGCAGTCTTGGAGTCTGTCCACATCCCGCAAAAGCATCATGGCATAGGCCATCAAATGATGACCGAAAGTAATAGGCTGCGCCCGCTGCAGGTGGGTATAGCCGGGCATAATGGCATCGGCGTAGGTTTCGGCTTTGTCAGTAACGGCAGCAATCAATGTCTTTACAAGCGTAGTGATTTCTTCCGTTTCCTGTCGAAGATACATACGGATATCCAATGCCACCTGGTCGTTTCTGGAGCGGGCGGTATGCAACTTCTTGCCCACGTCGCCAAGACGGTTTGTCAGCTCCTGCTCTACAAACATGTGGATATCTTCGCAGGTCATATCAATGGCCAGCTCGCCACGTTCGATATCATTTAAAATCTCCTCCAGACCGGCAATCAAGGTGTCTGCATCCTCTTGAGAAAGGATGTTTTGGGCAGCCAGCATTGCTGCGTGGGCCATGGAGCCTTTGATGTCCTGCCGGTACATCCGGCTGTCAAAATGGATAGAGGAATTGAAGTCGTCTGCAATTTTTTCTGTTGTGCCGTCGGTTCTGCCGGCCCACATTTTAGCCATTTTCGTTCTCCTTTTCTGCGCGGATGACGCAGCCTAAAAAACTCGTAACGGGCGGACTGGTCGTCCGCCCTATTACAGAGATTATTACAGTTTTCCTTGCTCCCGCAGCGCCTGCACCTGGGTGGGCAGACCCCACAGATTG
Organism: Faecousia sp.; assembly: GCA_045658385.1. Lineage (GTDB taxonomy): Bacteria > Bacillota > Clostridia > Oscillospirales > Oscillospiraceae > Faecousia. The sequence continues at coordinate 29,553 of JAZOUW010000032.1, read as the reverse complement.
ATGAAGCCTTCTGCCTGCTTTTGGTCGTAGTCGCTTTCATCGAAGGTAACCAGACTTTCAGAGTACAGAGAGTAGGGGGAAGTGGTACCGGCGGGGATGATGTTGCCCTTGTAGAGCTTGAGCTTTACAGAGCCGGTAACAAACTTGTTGGATTCGTTGGCAAAGGCGGTCAGCGCCTCCTGCAAAGGAGAGTACCACTTGCCGTTGTAAATCAGATCGGCATAGTCCACAGCCAGCTTTTGCTTGACATGGAGGGTGTCCTTGTCCACAGTGAGCATTTCCAGCTGACGGTGGGCAAAGTAGAGAATAGAGCCGCCGGGCGTCTCATAAACACCCCGGTCCTTCATGCCAACCAGGCGGTTTTCTACGATGTCGATAATGCCGATGCCGTTGGCACCGCCGATCTTGTTCAGCTTTTCGATGATTTTGGAGGCTTTCATTTTCTCGCCGTCCAGAGCCACGGGAGCGCCGGCTTCAAAATCAATAGTAACATATGTAGGCGCATCGGGAGCCATCATGGGGCTGACACCCATTTCCAGGAAGCCGGGCTTGTCATACTGAGGCTCGTTGGAGGGATCTTCCAGATCCAGACCCTCGTGACTCAAGTGCCACAGGTTCTTGTCCTTGGAGTAGTTGGTCTCACGGTTGATCTTCAGAGGAACGTTGTGGGCCTCTGCATAGTCGATCTCCTCGTCACGGGATTTGATATCCCACTCACGCCAGGGAGCGATAATCTTCATTTCCGGAGCAAAGCGCTTAATGGCAAGCTCAAAACGTACCTGATCGTTGCCCTTGCCGGTTGCGCCGTGACAAACAGCATCTGCGCCTTCTGCCAGCGCGATTTCTGCCAGCTTCTTGCCAATCACGGGACGGGCAAAAGCAGTACCCAGCAGGTAGGTTTCATACTGCGCATCCATCTTCATGGCGGGAATGATGATTTCGTCCACCATTTCGTCCACCAGGTCAGCTACGATCAGCTTGGAAGCGCCGGTCTTCAGAGCCTTCTCCTCCAGACCTTCCAATTCGTCAGCCTGACCCACGTTGCCGGCTACGGCGATGACCTCACAGTTGTTGTAGTTTTCTTTCAGCCAGGGGATGATGATTGAGGTGTCCAGACCGCCGGAGTAGGCCAGAACGACCTTTTTAATATTTTCGTTATTCATTTCCATTTCCTCCCGAGGAAAATATTCTGTAATATGCAACGGATTATACAGCAAAAATCCAATATTGTCAACTGATGATGCATAAATATGCAAGATTTGTGAATTGTTCACACATCTGCCCCGGTTTTCGGGGGTTATGGGTGGTAGAATATACAAACAGGCTGAAAATCTGCAGAAAAAAAGAGCTGTAAAAAGAATATTTTCCTCTTGTATATTGTATTAAAAAATGATAAAATAACAAAAATGTCTGCATAATTGCGAGACAACAATTTTAAGGAGGACAATCATGACAAGTAGTGAAAAGAAACAACTGCAAATCACTGCCTGCAAGGTGCGTATGGGCGTAATTGAATCTACCCACGGCGCAAAGGCAGGTCACCCCGGCGGCAGTCTGTCTGCGGCTGAAGTGTTTACTTACCTGTATTTCAAGGAAATGAACATTGACCCCAAAAATCCCAAGTGGGAAGACCGGGATCGTTTTGTTTTGAGTAAGGGTCACACCACCCCCGGTCTGTATGCAACGCTGGCGAACCGTGGCTTCTTCCCCGTAGAGGACCTGCCTACCTTCCGGCATATCGACAGCTACCTGCAGGGCCACCCCAACATGCACACTGTTCCCGGTGTTGACATGTCCACCGGTTCTCTGGGTCAGGGCGTTTCTGTTGCTACCGGCATGGCGCTGGCTGCCAAGCATATGGGCAAGACAAACCGTGTGTATTCTTTGCTGGGTGACGGCGAAATTGAAGAAGGCCAGGTCTGGGAAGCTTGCATGGCTGCTGCCCACTACAAGCTGGACAACCTGTGTATCGTTGTAGATAACAACGGCCTGCAGATCGACGGTCCTGTTGCTGAAGTTATGAGTCCGTACCCCATCGTGGACAAGCTGGAAGCCTTCGGTTTCCATGTGGAGCAGGTGGACGGTCATGACTTTGACGCATTGGAGAAGGCCTTTGCTGTGGCAAAGCAGACCAAGGGTCAGCCCACCGCTATCGTTATGAAGACCGTTAAGGGCAAGGGCGTTTCCTATATGGAAAACAATGTGGGTTGGCACGGCAAGGCACCCAACGACGCAGAATACGAGCAGGCAATGACCGAACTGAAGGCGCAGCTTGCGCAATTGGAGGCAATGTAATATGGCTGAAATGAAAAAAGTTGCAACCCGTGAAAGTTACGGCGCCGCCCTGGCTGAACTGGGCGCAGAATTTGACAATCTGGTAGTCCTGGATGCCGACCTGGCAGGCGCTACCAAGACCGGCGCATTTAAGAAGGTTTTCCCCGACCGCCACTTTAACAGCGGTATTGCCGAGGCCAATATGATTTGTATGGCTACCGGTATGTCCACCATGGGTCTGGTACCCTTTGCATCCAGCTTTGCCATGTTTGCAGCCGGCCGCGCTTACGAGCAGGTGCGTAACTCCATCGGTTACCCCCACCTGAACGTGAAGATCGGCGCTACCCACGGCGGTATTTCCGTGGGCGAGGACGGCGCATCCCACCAGTGCTGTGAGGACTTCGCGCTGATGCGGTCCATTCCCGGTATGACGGTTATCTGCCCCGCTGACGATGTGGAAGCAAAGGCTGCTGTCCGCGCTGCTTACGAAATGAACGGTCCTGTTTACCTGCGTTTCGGTCGTCTGGCTGTGCCGGTATTCCATGACGAAAACTACAAGTTCGAAATCGGTAAGGGAGAGATCGTTAAGGACGGCAAGGATGTTGCCATCATTGCCAACGGCCTGCTGGTTTACGAAGCAATCAAGGCCGGTGAAATGCTGAAAGAGGCAGGCATTGATGCGATGGTCATCAATATGGCTACCGTGAAGCCTCTGGACGAGGAGCTGGTGCTGGAGGCTGCCAAAAAGTGCGGCAAGATCATCACCTGCGAGGAGCATTCCATCATCGGTGGTCTGGGCGAGGCTGTTTGCAGCGTTCTGTCCGAGAAACTGCCCACTCCCGTTAAGCGTATCGGTGTTAACGACGAGTTTGGTCATTCCGGCCCCGCCGTTGACCTGCTCAAGCAGTTCGGCCTGTGCGCAGAAAACATCGTTGCAGTTGCAAAGGAATTCTGCAAGTAATCCTAAGAACCAAAAGGCGGAGATTTCTTTTGAAATCTCTGCCTTTTATGCTATAATGGGGTAAAAGGGGGGCGTGTTTATGCTGGCAATTAACATCCCGGCAGAAGGCATTTTTCTTGCCATTCAAAGCCGCAATTTAAAGGATTGGACAGCCGAAACCTGTCAAAAGGTCACAGAGGAATATATCTCCGAATTTCTTTCCTGCAAACCGGATATTATCCTTTTGAATGTTTGCTATCGCAGAAGCTTAATATCTTCCCGGGTGTTTGACACCTTTTTATACGATGTTAAAATCGACGAAAATGGCTTTCCTGTGCTGGACGAAACCGGTAGCGTCATAAAAACGAAAAGTCCCGATACAGATAACAAGGATATGTATTTTCGGGCAATTTTTGATTGCGCCCGGAAGCTGCTGGAGAAGGATATCGATGTTTTCAAAACGGCGGTTGCGGTAATTCGAGAAGCCGGCTGCAAGGTATACTTTTCGGTGCGGATGAATGACGGCCACTACACGGAAGACCCGGCCATCAATTCCTCTTTGTCCTTTGCCTGTGATGGTAAATATACGGTGGTCAAGGATGGTTTTATCTTTTTTGACTATTCCCAAAAGCTGATACAAAACTATGTCAGCAACTACATTCGGGAATTGGCAACCAATTATGAATTGGACGGTATCGAGCTGGACTGGATACGCCATCCTATTGTTTTGCCCAGAGCAAATGCGGTGATCCGGAGATTCTGAATACTTATATGGTGCAGATCCGGCAAATGCTCCGGAAGATCGATCCCAAGCTTCAGCTGGCGGTGCGCCTTTTGGCCAATGAGAAAGCCGGCTTGGGTCTGGGTATGGATGGGGCAAGGTGGGTCGGCGACGGCATTGTGGATTTGCTTACTATTTCCAATTTCCACACGCCTACCAATTTTGAAATGCCGGTGCAGCAGTGGCGAGAGAGTATTGCAAGGAAAAATCCGGATAACCGTCCCTATACGCTCCTTTGCGGCTGCGATTGGGGCGCATCCTGCGTCTATGGCCGCACCATACCCCTGACACCAGCGATGGTCAGAGCTTTCTGTAATGATTGCTACCAAAAGGGAACAGACGGCATTTATCTGTTTAACTTTATGGAAGAGGACACAAAAACCTCCTGGGAACTTACTTTGGATGAAGAGGGAAAGCCGCAGATGCAAAAGTGTTTTTTGGAGCGGATCATGGCCGTGTACCATCCCCAGGATTTGCCTCGGCGGTATCCCTATGTAGGCTATACCAACCGCAGATATCCGATCCCGGTGGCGAAAAAGGAAACCTACGCCTTTTCTATGCACGCCAATAAGCCCTTTGAAAAATGCACGCTGGTCATTGGCTGCGATGAAGAAACGGACTTTTCTGTCAGTGTCAACGGCTGCGAAAAAGTCGCTTTAAAAAAACAGACACCCTATCCTGGCTTTGAGTATGAGAAAGATTTTGTGTTTCAGGATGCTCCCGCTGTACACGCGGTTTCCCAGGTCGCGCCTTTTGTGATGTCCGGGGATATCCCGGCGGGGATATTGACGGCAGAGGACTTTGCGATTGTTCTGAATAATATAGGCGCGAAGGATGCCAAGCTATTATGGATTGAACTGATTTTTGATAAATAACAAAAAACTTGCAAGCCGTCTTAAGCGGTTTGGTCTGTGCGCAGAAAACATTGTAAAGGTTGCCAAGGATTTCTGCAAAATAAGAACACGGGGAGTTCCGGAGGGAAATCCCCGTGTTCTTATTTTGCTTGCATGTAGGCCCGGACATTTAAAGAAAAGTGTTGAAATTCATAGCGCACCATGTTACAATGAGTTACAGATGGACTGAAAATTGTAATGTTTTGTTTTTACAGATTGGATGGTGCAATTATGAGTCGTAAGGTTGCAATGGTTGTTGGCGGCGCCGGTGGAATGGGCGCTGCGATTACATTGAAGCTGCGCAATAGTGGATATGAGAAAGTATACGTTGTAGACAGAGGAGAACCGGACTATAACATTGACGGTATTGAATATATTCGGTTTAATCTTGTGTCAGACGATGTGGCACAGCTGAAGAAGTATGACGATGTTGATACACTGGTTATTACTGCCGGCATCGGCAGACTGGACTACTTCTCCACCAATACGAAAACGGAAATTGAAACCACATTTAAGGTCAATGCTATTGCGGCGACAGAATTGCTGCATACGTTCTATGACAAGATCTCCGGCGATAATGACTTTTATTGCGCGGTGATGTCTTCTATTGCCGGGCTGGTTTCTTCTCCGCTGTACGCGCTGTATTCTTCCACAAAGGCGGCAGTTTCCCGTCTGGTGGAATCGCTGAATGCCGAGCTGGCCGGGCAGGGCAAGAAAAATCGGATTCTGGCTGTCGCCCCCGGAAAAATCGAGGGTACAGCATTCCACGGGGGTAAGAATAACTACGAAAAGGTCCTTCCCTTGGCAACGGAAATACTCCAATGCATGTATAACAGACAGACTCTTTTTGTGCCGAATTCTGATGTGTATTCCAATGTGATTGCCCGCTATCAGGAAGATGCGGATACCTTTGGCAGGGAAAGCTTCCGGTACAAGCTGGAAAAGAATACCCTGGAAACAAAAAGCAGAATCAAGGTGGGTTATTTGACAGGCTCCTTTGATTTGTTCCATATTGGACATTTGAATTTACTGCGCAGGGCAAAGCAATATTGCGATTATCTTGTGGTAGGACTTCATCCGGATGGCTCCCATAAGGGAAAAGAGCTGTATATCCCCCTGGAGGAACGGCTGGCGATTGTTGCCGCTTGTAAATATGTGGATGAGGCGGTTGTTTGCGCCGGTGAAGATGATGTTGCGTACGAGGAGCTGCACTACGATTATTTGTTTGTCGGCTCGGATTATAAGGGAACAGAGCGTTTTAACCGATACGAAAGAATATTAGGCCCCAAGGGCGTGAAGATTATTTATTTCCCTTATACCCAGGGAACAAGCAGCACTCAGCTGCGGGAAAAGCTCAAATAATTTAGGAGGACGCAAAACTATGTCCAATGAAAGCATGCAGCGTAAGGTTATAAAAGAGGAAGATGGCATCATTACCCTTGATAATGGACTGCAGCTGAATATGACAAAAACAGACTTTTTGCTCATGCAGCTTCTACAGGGATATGTTCTGGAAATTCTACTGATGGTTGACCGGTTTTGCCGGGAAAATGAAATCACCTACTATTTGGGTGAGGGAACGCTGCTGGGCGCAATACGCCATGGCGGCTACATTCCCTGGGATGACGATGTGGATTTGCTGATGCCCCGGGAGGACTATGACAGATTCCTGGAATTAGCGAAGACCAAGCTTCCGGACGGTTATCAGCTGGATAGCTATCAGACAAACCCCAAGCATTCCTCACTGCCCACATTTGTGCAGATGACCCGGAAGGTGCCCTACGTCAAGAAAAGACAGGAGGGCATTGCGCTGAACATCGGCCCTTGCGTTGACATTTTTCCCCTGGACTATGTGCCGGATAATAATTCCACGGAGCTTAAGAAACGGAAGAAAAAAATATCTATGCTCCGCCGGGCAATCTGGATCAAATCCGGTATGCATCAGCGCTCCTGGTATAACACATTAAAGCTTCGTCTGAAGCTGTATTATCCCCACAAGCTTTATGGTCTTTTCCGCAGTGTAAGATCTATGCACGAGGCGGCGGAGCGAGTGGCAACTGCTACCAATGACCCCAGCTGCGGATATCTGGCTATCTTTTCCAGCTTGTATAAAATTAAAAAAGAGACATTCCCCAAAGAATACTTCGGCACACCACGCTATGTGGATTTTGAAGGGCATAAGCTGCCGATTCCGGCAGAGGCTGAAAAGATTCTGGCCCATATCTACGGTGATTACATGGCGTATCCTCCTGTTTCCGGACGGTCCAGCAAACATTTCTTCTGTATTGACGCGGAACTTTTGGAGCAGATGAAGGATGAGGAAAAGATACGGCCTGTATGGGAGGTAATTCAGGAAAACGGCGGGTATATCCCAGAACCGGATTACGGAAGGGAGTATATCAGTACTTTGCGAGGTGTTTTCTGGCTGTTTCGATCCTTTGCAAGAAAATGCAAAAAGAAGCTTCACGCACTGAAAGCGCGATACAAACGTACCCAAACTGCCCGGTATATGCAGCTACCGATTCAGGAAAAAACTGTGGTTTATGATGCATTTGCCGGTTTGGGAATTTTGGACAGCCCCCGGGCGATTTTCAAAGGACTGCTTGCCAGGGAGGAATTTAAGGACTATACCCATATTTGGGCAGTGGCAGACCCCAAGCTTTCCAAGGCGAATCTGGATGAATTCCGGGATATGCCCAATGTGAAGATTGTGAAGAGAGATTCTCCGGCATATATCAAATGGCTGTGCACTGCAAAATATCTGGTTTGTAATTCCTCTGTGCCTGCCTATTATTCCCGCCGTCCCCAGCAGGTGTATCTGAACACCTGGCATGGTGTGCCACTGAAGGTTATGGGCTACGAGCGTCCCGGTCAGCGGGTGGGCGCGACAGCCAATATCGAGCATAACTTCTTAAATGCTACCCACATGATTGCGGCGAACCATTTTACCGGTGAGCGTATGTTCAAGCAGGCGTATATGCTGGAAGGCATTTATGGCGGCCGGTTGCTGGACGAGCCTTTGCCCCGAACAGATATTCTGCGCAATACATCCCGGGAAGAGGTTTGCCAAAAGCTCAACAAAATCGGCATCCGGACGGATAAGAAGATCATTCTCTATGCGCCCACATGGAAGGGCGCGCTGTATAATGATTTTACCAATGATGTAGAAGACTTGAAAGCCGCGGTAAAGACCCTTCGCAGCAATATTGATACCAATGAATATAATGTGTATCTGCGTATTCACTATTTCCTTTATCGGGCCATCAGTATGGACAGCGAGCTTTCCAAGCTGTGCATTCCTTTCACCATCGATACCGATGAGCTTTTGAGTGTTGTGGATATTCTGATTTCGGATTATTCCAGCATTTTCTTTGATTTTCTTGGTACCCGGCGTCCGATTCTGTTCTATGTACCGGATCTTAAGGACTACAGCGAGAACAGAGGTATCTATATCCCCATGAGCGAAATGCCCGGACCGGTAAGCGAAACCCTGGAGGGAATTACAGAGTTTGTTAACCGCATTGAACAGATTCGGGAAGAATACAAGCCCAAGTATGATGCAATGTGGCAGTGGTGTTGCTCCAAAGAGGATGGCAAGGTGGTGGACCGGGTCATTGACGATGTGTTCCTGGGTAGACCCACGCAGACGATTTGTTGCGATACCCAAAAGGAAAAAATCGTCATTCTGGCAGATTTCAAAAAATCCTTCTTTAGTCAGACTGCGTTTTTGTCTGCCCTGGACCAAATTGATTACGATAAGTACGATGTTACCTTGATTTCTGGTCAAGGTGGTGGCCAGATGCAGAAGGACGCTTTGGAAAATCTGAACAGAAATGTGAGAATTCTTGTGAACGACAAGGTATTAAGCTGTGACCGCAAGCAAAAAGATGCCGTATATACTGCGCTGCGTGAAGGAAGGATTTCTCCGGCACGGGCAGCGAAGCAGCTGCGTTTCGAAGGTGAGTGGCAGCGGATCACCGGTGGCGCTTCCTTTAGCAAGCTGTTCTTCATTGAACCGCCGCAGGCAGTTGCAAATTGGCTCATTTTAAGCCAGGCAATACCTGCCCGGGAAAAGTATGTGTTGTGCAATCCTGTTAGTCCCTCCAAGGACTTTGAAATAACGGAGAATTTATCGCACTTTGACCGCGTTTTGAGCGATGTAAGCGAAATGCTGAAGATTCTCGAATAATGAATTAACGAAAGCAGGGCGTTCCTTTTGGAACGCCCTGCGGTTTTATATACCAAAGTATGTTTCTGCGTTGTAGTAGCAGATGCCTTGAATGATCTTCTTTAGGGAAGCTTCCTTGTTGGGATACTCACCGTTTTCCACCCAGTTGCCAATGAGGTTACACAGTATGCGCCGGAAGTAATCGTGTCGGGCATAGCTTAAGAAAGATCGGGAGTCGGTGAGCATACCAATAAAGTTGCCCAAAAGTCCCAGATTGGCAAGGGAGATCATTTGGTCCTGCATGCCGGTTTTGTGGTCATTAAACCACCAGGCAGAGCCATGCTGGATCTTGCCCGGGGTGATACCGTCCTGGAAACCGCCGATGAGTGTATCCAGCTGCTGATTGTCCGCAGGATTCAAAGAATACAGTATGGTTTTGGGACATTGATTGGTTTCGTCCAAAGCGGAAAGCAGCCGTGCAATATTGTTGCCGCAAATGTTCTGGGCAATGGCATCGTAGCCCGCATCTGCGCCCAGCTTTTGAAACATCCGGGTGTTGGTGTTACGCAGGCAGGAATAGTGCAATTGCATGGCAATTCCCAACTTGTGGTAGGTCCTGCCCATGGTGAGCATCAGGGTAGTTTGGTAGCCTTCCACCTCTTGCTCTGTCAAAGCTTCACCCCGGAGCGCTTTCTGATAAATGGCATCGGTCTGCTCCATGGTGATAGGACGGAACGGAACAGACGCAAAGCCGTGGTCGCTGGCGCGGCAACCCTTTTCATAGAAGTATTCGATTCTTTCCACCAAGGCATCACAGACTTCCTGGGCGGTTGATAAGTGGGGTTTTCCTACGGTTTTGGCCAGCGTATCCATATAAGAAGGGAAGCCTTCTTTGTGGATGTTCATTGCCTTGTCCGGACGGAAGGACGGACAGACCTTCACGGAAATGGTATCGTCTGCGGCGATTTTCGCATGGTACTCCAAAGAGTCCACCGGATCGTCTGTTGTGCCGATAAAGGCAACATTTGCTTTGCGGATCAATCCCCGGGCGGTCATGTCCGGATCGTTTTGCAGGAGACTATTGCAATGCTCCCAAATCCGGGGAGCGCTTTCAGTAGTCAGCGGTTCAGTGACGCCGAAAAACTGCTGCAGCTCCAAATGACACCAGTGATACATGGGATTGCCGATGGCCATTTCCAAGGTCTCTGCCAGTTTCAAAAAACGCTCGTAAGGGTCTTGATTTCCGGTAACAAAGTCTTCGGAAACGCCGTTTGCCCGCAACAGTCTCCATTTGTAATGGTCACCGGCCAGGTTGCCTTGTGCATCCGTGCCGCCCAACCAGACCTCCGTCAGATTCTGAAAACGACGATCTTCGTAGATATCCTTGGGATTTAAGTGGCAATGGTAATCCACCAAAGGCATTGTCTTGGCATAATCGTGGTAAAGATGCCGGGCAGTTTCGGTTTCCAGCAGAAAATTTTCATCCATAAAAGCTTTCATGGCATATGCTCCTTACAAGTGTAGCCGGGGCGGCCGGATGTAACGCTCATGACTGGTAGGGGCGGGGCGCGCATAGACGCCGGATACCAGCCCCAGCATCGTATACAGTGTAATAATGGATGAGCCGCCGTAGCTGATAAAGGGCAGGGTAAGACCGATAACCGGCATCAATCCAATACACATACCCACATTAACGATAATTTGGAAAATGAGCGCGGAAGCTGCGCCAAAGCACACTAAACGCCGCAGCAGGTCCTGGCTGCGCAGGCCAACCCAAATGCACCGGGCAACAATGGCGCAAAGCAAAACAAGCACCAAAGCGCAGCCCACAAAGCCTAACTCCTCGCCAATGGCGGCGAAGATATAGTCCGTGTGCTGGGCAAACAACGCGCCCGGTGTCTGGGTGCGGTGACCTTGGAACAGACCTTGTCCGGTCAAACCGCCGCCTGTCAAAGAGCGCATTGCCCGGACGGTGTGGTACATAGGACCGGTGCCTAACGGGTCAAGACTGGGATCAAATAAAACCGCAATACGCAGTTTCATATAGTTATCCGGCATCAAATTCCAGACGATGGGCACAAACACAACCAGCGAACCGATTACAACGCCGAACCAAAGCCAGCTGACACCGCCGGACCAGGCCATACCGGCGAAGATAAACACGAAAATCAAGGAAACGCCCATATCGCTGGAAATCAGATAGCTGACACCAAACAAAAGTCCCAGGTGCAGAAGCATATGGGCAACGGAGGGAATAGAGGACAGCTTGTTTTGGTGGGCGTTCATAACGGACGCCATGATCAGAATATAGGTAATCTTACAAATTTCTGCAGGCTGGATGTTAAAGGGCAGAAAGGGAAAGTCCAGCCAGCTGCGGTTACCGGAAATGGTCTGACCAAAAGGAATCAGAAGCAAAAGCAGACCAATATTAAAGACTACAAGCCAGGATCTGTGTTCTGAAAAATATTCCGTATCCACAGAGGAAATCGCTACATAGGCAAAAATGCCGGCCAACGCGGCGGGGATCTGTCGGATCAGATAATGGAATGCGCCGGTTGAGGTGGCTTTGGTGGTGCTGGCAATCATCAAGCAGCCAAAGACTGTGGCAATAACACACAACAAAAGCAGTATTAAATCGCCTTTGCGAAAGGCTTCTGATAATCGTTGCAAATAGCGACGCACAACGCCACCTCCTTTTTGGTTATTCTACCATTATTTTTGCAAAAAGTAAACTGCTTTTCATTGGTAAAAGAAAAAACACCGGGATGTTAACACACATGTTAACACATTCCGGTGTTTTGCAATTTGTCAAAAAACAGGTTGCTTGGTTGGGTAGTTCTTTGACCCTCTGGAATTAGGCTTCGTAGATGGCTTTGCAGGCAAGCATGGTCATATAGCAGTCCAGCTTGCTTACAATTTCCAGCGGCGCATGCATACACAGAACCGGCACGCCGGCGTCCACGGTGACGATGTTCCGGTTGGCCATATAAGCGGCTACTGTACCGCCGCCGCCCTGATCCACTTTGCCCATGGTAGCGATCTGCCAGGCAACACCGGCCTTATCCAAAACAGAGCGGACGTGGTACATGGCCTCGGCAGCAGCGTCGCTGGCGCCGCTCTTGCCCCGGGCGCCGGTGTACTTACAAATGGCAATACCGTAATTGAGCATACTGTTGTTCCGCCGGTCACAGGTTTCGGCAAAGTTAGGGTCGAAGGCGTTGGCAACGTCTGCAGACAGGCAGAAGGAATTTTCAAAGCAACGGTTCAGATTCGCACCGGTAGCGTCGCACAGATCCTGCATAAAGGTGTCAAAAGCCTGACTCTTCATGCCGGAAACACCCACAGAGCCAATTTCTTCCTTGTCAGCCAGCACGCATACGGCGGTGTGGGTGGGGATGCCCATGGTAAATAAAGGCTCCATTTCCGCGTAAGCGCAGACCCGGTCGTCATGGCCGTAGGCACCCAAAAGACTCCGGTCCAGACCTACTTCACGGCATTTGCCGGCAGGGACGATGGTCAGTTCAGCGCTGTGGAAGTCCGCTTCCACGATGCCGTACTTTTCGTTCAGCAGCTTCATAATGTGCAGCTTTACAAGGTCAGCGCCCTCGCCCTCTAAAGGCTCGGTGCCCAGAATCACATTCAGCTGCTCGGCCACAATGCCTTCTGCCAGAGTCTTCTTCATCTGGTCAGCGGACAGGTGGATCAGCAGGTCAGATACCACAAAGATGGGATCGGATTCTTCTTCGCCGATGGTGATGGTAACTCGGCTACCGTCTTTTTTGCATACTACGCCGTGAATCGCCAGCGGTACGGTGGGCCACTGATATTTCTTAATGCCACCGTAGTAATGGGTCTTAAAATAGGCGATTTCTGCATCCTCATACAGCGGATTAGGTTTCAGGTCCATCCGGGGGGAGTCCACATGGGCGGCGCAGATATTTGCACCTTCGTTCAGAGAAGCGCTGCCGATTACTGCCAGAATGATACTCTTGTCCCGGTTATTCTTGTAGATCTTATCGCCGGGTTTCAAGGACTTGCCGGGGACGTGTTCTGTGAAGCCATGCTTTTGTGCCATGGCAATTGCCCAGGCGGTTGCCTCCCGTTCGGTTTTGCAGGCATCCATGAAAGCGGCGTACCGCTTGCAGTAATCGTTCATTTCCGTCCGTTGCTCTGCAGTGAGCTTGGTATAGCCGTTTTTCGGTGCCATCAGCAAGGATTCGCGCAATTCGTCAGTTGTCATAGTGTTTTCTCCCATCTGTTTTCATATTTTCTTCTATTATAGCCACTTTTTGAAAAAAGCCAAGACATTCTTGGTAAAATTCCTCTTGTGTGCCTTGATTAACAAGGGTATAGTCACAGCGCTTTGCAAATTCTTCGTTGGAGGGCTGCGCTGCAATCCGGGACAAGGCGTATTCCCGGGTAATGCCGTCCCGGGACATGAGCCGTGTAAGACGGCTGCTTTCTGGGGCAGTTATGGCGACGGTAAGTTGACATAACTCTGCCAAGCCGCCCTCAAACAGACCGATGGCATCAATGGCGGCCAAGGCAGGCTTCCTTTCAAGCTGCCGCAGAACTTCTGCTTTTACCGCAATGTGCGTGATGGCGTTCAGATCTTTTAGCGCTACTGCATCGGCAAAGACGATTCTCCCCAAAGCTTTTCTGTCCAAAACGCCTTGCGTAACCGTGGTGGGGAAACGGTCAGCGATGGCGTTTATAAGTGCGGCATCTGTTTTAAGCAACTGGTGGTAGATGGCATCGCAATCCAGGACCGTGCCACCCATGGCTTGAATGGCTTTCAAGGCGGTGGTTTTGCCGCAGCCGGTGCCGCCGGTGATTCCTATAATCATGGCGCTTCCTCCGGGTGGACAATTTGGAATGCGGCGGCTTTTTTCAGCCGGTTTTGCACCGCGTAAGCAATGCCGCCTCCTTCGGGACAGCGGGCATAGACTGTGCCGATGGCTGGGTCGTCCAGCACGCGCAGGGCGGCGAACAGACCGGCAGACAAGGTGCTTACGTCCTCTTGACAGCCATAAGAAAGGGGTGCGTAGCCATCAAAAGCGGAAAGCTCCTCTTCAAAGCACAGCACCCGGTCACCGGGGGCGAAGTGCCTGCAAACATACGCTTGCGCCGCCTGCAAAGGCCCTGCCACAATGACTATCTGACATTGTGGGGCGTAGTGGCGATATTTCATGCCCGGCGCCTTTACAATGGCATCGTTGTCGATTTGGGCGGTGACGGCCTTATCCACAGTCAATTCTCCCAAAACCTGTGTCAGCTGCTCCGGGGTGATGCCACCGGGACGGAGCAGGCGCGCCGGCGTTTCCGTCAAGTCCACAATGGTGGATTCCACACCCACCCGGCATGGGCCGCCGTCAATAATCAGCGGAATATTTCCCGCGTGGTCATGATACACATGTTCGGCTGTAGTGGTAGAGGGCTTGCCGGAAAGGTTTGCAGAGGGCGCGGCTATGGGAACGCCTGCCAAACGAATGATTTGCCGGGTAATTTCGCAATCCGGGCAGCGGACAGCAACCGTGGGAAGTCCGGCAGTGGTGCATTTGGGAACGCATTCCCTTGCCGGCAGGACCATAGTCAGCGGACCGGGCCAAAAAGCCTCTGCCAGCCGGAAGGCGCTTTCCGGAATGTCTTTGCAAAACAGTTCCATTTGCGCCGGGTCGGCAATATGGAGGATAAGGGGATTGTCCTGGGGACGCCCCTTTGCCGCAAAGATCTTTGCCACAGCGGCGGGGTTTAATCCGTCTGCGCCCAAGCCATAGACGGTTTCCGTAGGCAAAGCCACCAGCGCTCCTGCCCGCAGATAATTGGCAGCTTTAGATGCAGCGGTATTATCGTTGGCTTGCAAAATCTTTGTTTCCACGGCATATCCTCCTTTCGCAGTTTTCTTCATTTTATCTTATTTAACAGGAAAAAGCAACATAAAAAGAGGCAGCCAAAACGGCTGCCTCAAATAGTTTTCAATTAAGCGGTGGGCTGGTTGGCTGCCTCGATGATCTGTACGAACTTCTCGGGAACCAGAGAAGCGCCGCCAATGAGACCGCCGTCGATGTCGGGCTGTGCCAGCAGCTCGAAAGCGTTCTTCTCGTTCATGCTGCCGCCATACAGGATGGAGATGGCCCGGGCATTCTTGGAGGAGTACAGCTTGCGGACAACGGTACGGATGCTTTCGCAAACTTCCTGTGCCTGCTCGGGGGTAGCGGTCTTGCCGGTGCCGATAGCCCAGATGGGTTCGTAGGCGATAACGACCTTGCGGATCTTATCTTCGGGCACATTCTGCAGGCCCAGTTTGATCTGCATAGCAATCCATTCGTTGGTGATATCAGCTTCCCGCTGCTCCAGGCTTTCACCGCAGCACATAATGGGCGTCAAGCCAGCTTCCAGAGCAGCCAGAACCTTTGCATTGACCTCTGCGTCGGTCTCACCCATAGCGCGGCGCTCGGAGTGACCGATAATTACATATTTACAACCGGCATCAACCAGCATATCGGTGGCAATTTCACCGGTATAGGCGCCGCTGGGGTTGGGATTGCAGTTCTCTGCACCGATGCCAATGCGAGTCTCACGAACAGCGCGGACAGCGGCAGGAATGCACACAGCAGGTACGCACAAAGCAATGTCGCACCAACGACCCTTGGGCAGGATAGCCTTCAACTGGGTCATAAATTCTTTGGTCTGGGTGGGGGTTTTATTCATCTTCCAGTTGCCGGCGATGACGGTCTTACGATACTTTCTATTCATTGTCCTAACTCCTTTATATGTATACATCGCGTTGCGATGCGGTTTTACGAATTTATGGATTGGGGCCGGAGAACCGGCCCCCAAATTTACAAAGGGAGATTACTTGTCCTGCAGACAAGCAATGCCAGGGAGCTCCAGGCCTTCCAGGAATTCCAGGGAAGCACCGCCACCGGTGGAAATGTGGGTGATTTTGTCAGCAAAGCCCAACTGCTCGCAAGCAGCTGCGCTGTCGCCGCCGCCAACAATGGTCACGGCATCACTGTCAGCCAGCGCTTGTGCAACGGCAACAGTGCCCTTGCACAGAACGGGGTTCTCGAACACGCCCATAGGGCCGTTCCAAACAACAGTCTTGGCAGCCTTGGCAGCTTCGGCGAATACGGCTTGTGCCTTTTCACCAATATCCAGACCCATTTTGTCAGCGGGGATGGCATCGGACATCACGGTTTCGGTAGCAATCTCGGCATCAATGGGGGAGGGGAAAGCGTCAGCAACAACGGTATCTACCGGCAGCAGCAGCTTAACGCCCTTGGCCTCGGCCTTTTGCAGCATTTCCTTGCAGTAGTCCAGCTTTTCATTGTCAACCAGGGACTTGCCCACAGCGTAGCCCTGGGCAGCCAGGAAGGTAAATGCCATACCGCCGCCGATGATCAGGGTGTCTACCTTCTCCAGAAGGTTGTTGATAACGTTGAGCTTGTCGGAAACCTTTGCGCCGCCCAGAATGGCAACGAAGGGACGCTCGGGGTTGGCCAGTGCCTTACCCATAATGGAAACTTCCTTCTGCACCAGATAACCGGAAACGGCAGGCAGGTAGTCTGCAACACCGGCGGTGGAGGAGTGAGCGCGGTGAGCGGTGCCGAACGCGTCGTTGACAAAGATGTCAGCCAAGTCGGCCAGCGCCTTGCTCAATTCGGGATCGTTCTTGGTCTCGCCCTTGATGTAACGGGTGTTTTCCAGCAGCATCACATCGCCGTCTTTCAAAGCGGCAGCCTTTGCCTTGGAATCCTCACCGGCTACGTCGGCAGCCATGATGACTTCCTTGCCCAGCAGCTGGGAAATGCGCTCTGCAACAACCTTGAGGCTCAATTCGGGCTTCCACTCGCCCTTGGGCTTGCCCATGTGGGAGCAGAGGATGACCTTGGCACCCTTGTCAACCAGATACTGGATGGTGGGTATTGCGGCAACAATACGCTTGTCAGAGGTGATTTTGCCGTCCTTGGTGGGTACATTGAAATCGCAGCGGCACAGAACGCGCTTGCCGGCTACTTCAATGTCTTCAATAGACTTCTTGTTGTAGTTCATTGTCCTTCTCCTTTACCTTTTCGGGATTACTCCCGCATACTTCCAAAATCTTTTAAATGGGGAAACCCAAGCTGCCGCAGCGCCTCATAGACAGTGATGGCAACGCTGTTGCTTAAGTTGAGGCTTCTGGCCTCGGCGCGCATAGGCAGTTTGATGCAGTGGTCCCGGTGCTTTTCCAGAAAGTCCTCCGGCAGACCCTTGGTCTCTTTGCCGAAAAACAGGTAACATTCATCTTCAAAATTCGCCTCCACATAGCTGCGGGGCGCTTTTGTGGAAAGACACCACATCTGTTTCACAGGGTTTTTTGCGAAGAAATCATCTAAATTTTCATATTCCCGCACATCGACAAGATGCCAGTAGTCCAGTCCTGCCCGCTTGACCATTTTATCGGAAATGTCAAAGCCGAGAGGGCGGATTAGATGCAGCCGGGCGCCGGTAGCGGCACAGGTACGGGCAATATTTCCACAGTTTTGCGGAATCTCCGGTTCAACCAAAACCACATTGAGCAAAGCGGACACCTCCGGACTTTACGGTTTTAGGGAGTTCCCCAAAGGGTTGCTTGTCTATTGTATGTCAAAACTATTCGAAAATCAATATAAACTTCTAAAAGACGAAAAATTTTTATTAGTTTTCACATAAAAAATATCATTAAAAAGTGAAAATTGTGCGTTTTTGTAAAAAAGCGCGAAATACAGAAGGTTTTCCCATGCGCGTAAGCGGTTTTTCCAGCGGTAGTGATTGACTTTTTGTGCATTCTATGAGAAAATAGGGCAATAAATTATATAATGAGAGGATAGGTAATATGTTCCAATCCAGAACACATACCTGCGGTCAGCTGCGACTGGCTGACGCAGGAAAAGAAGTAACCTTGGCCGGCTGGCTGGAAAATGTCCGGGAGGTTGGCGCAAATTTTGCTTTTTTGGTACTGCGTGATTACTACGGCACCACCCAAATCGTAGTGCAGACCGAGGAAATGATGCAGATCATTAAGTCTATTAACAAGGAGACCACCATCCAGGTCACCGGCACGGTGCAGGAGCGGGAGAGCAAGAATCCCAAGCAAGCCACCGGTGAAATCGAGGTCATTCCCCAGAAGATTACCATTCTGGGTAAGTGCCGCCATAACCAGCTGCCCTTTGAGATCAACAAATCCAAGGAAGCGGACGAGAATACCCGCCTGAAATATCGCTATCTGGACCTGCGCAATCCTGCGGTGAAGCAGAACATCATTCTGCGCTGCCAGGTGGTGGCGGCCATTCGGGCAGCAATGACCGAGCACGGCTTTTTGGAGATCACCACGCCCATTTTGACCGCATCTTCCCCGGAGGGCGCAAGAGACTATCTGGTACCTGCCAGAAACCACCCGGGCAAGTTCTATGCGCTGCCCCAGGCGCCTCAGCAGTTTAAGCAGCTGCTGATGGCCTCCGGTTTTGACCGGTATTTCCAGATCGCGCCCTGCTTCCGGGATGAGGACGCCCGGGCAGACCGTACCCCCGGTGAGTTCTATCAGCTGGATATGGAAATGGCTTTTGCTTCCCAGGACGATGTGCTGTCCACTTTGGAAGAGGTGCTGCAGCCCATCTTCTGCAAGTACGGTAAGTACGAAAGAGTTTCTTCCTATCCCTTCCGCCGCATCGGTTTCAATGAAGCGATGGAGCGCTACGGCTCTGACAAGCCGGACCTGCGTATTGACCTGGAGGTCCAGGATATTACCGATGCCGTCGCCGGCACAGAATTTGCGCCCTTCCAGAACGCAACCGTCAAGGCTGTGGCGGTTGACAACTTCGAGCAGGGCCGTAAGTGGATCGATAAGCTTTTAAACGATGTGGAAGTCCAGACCGGCAATAAGGCTTGCTGGTTCAAGGTGGACGAAAACGGTGAGCTCACCGGCGGCGTCTCCAAGTTCCTTCTGGAGCAGAAGGTTGCTCTTACCGAAAAGCTGAATCTGAAACCCGGCA
Source organism: Faecousia sp. (assembly GCA_045658385.1). Lineage (GTDB taxonomy): Bacteria > Bacillota > Clostridia > Oscillospirales > Oscillospiraceae > Faecousia. Next base: position 10,484 of record JAZOUW010000032.1, on the reverse strand, counting down.
GCTTTGTATGTATGGCAGCCGGCAAGAAGCTGGCGGCGCAAAAGACCGCCGGTGTCATCCGTACGATGATGGGCAGACGTCTGCCCGGCCATTTTGACGAGGAGCAGTACGCCTGCTGCTGGATCGTAGACTTCCCCATGTACGAAATGGGCGAGGAGTCCGGCCAGCTTGAATTCTGCCACAACCCCTTCTCTATGCCCCAGGGCGGTATGCAGACACTTTTGGATGCCGAAGGTGACATCGAAAAACTGCTGGCTATCAACGCCAACCAGTATGACCTGGTGGTCAACGGCTATGAAAGCGCATCCGGCGCTGTCCGTAACCACGACCCGGAGATTATGGTCAAGGCCTTCCAGATGGTTGGCTTGGGTGAAGAGGATGTAAAGGCCAAGTTCCCGGCAATGTATAATGCCTTCACCTACGGCGCGCCCCCCCACGCAGGCGCAGCCCCCGGCATTGACCGGATCGTGATGTTGCTGTGCGGTGAGGAGAGCATCCGCGAGGTAATTACCTTCCCGATGAACAAGACCGCGCAGGATCTGATGATGGATGCGCCTACCACCGTTTCCCAGAAACAGCTGGACGATGTGCATATTCTCATCAACGAATCCCATTTGAACTAATAAAAACGGCAGTTTCTGCGGAAACTGCCGTTTTTCTATTGACAAACTATACTATGCGTTATATAGTATTATATGTAAGGAGGTATGGTATGGATATTCAGCTGAAACGGGGCCTTTTGGATGTTTGTGTCCTGGCGGCCATCAAAGACCAGGAATCCTACGGCTATCAGATCATTAAGGATATGAAACCCTTTTTGGAGCTTTCCGAATCCACCTTGTATCCTATTTTGCGGCGGCTGGAAAATGCAAAGCTGCTGACGGTGCGCAGCGCGCCTCACAACGGACGGCTGCGCAAGTACTACCGTATTACCACTACAGGCCTGCAGCGGATCGAGGATTTTAAGCAGGAGTGGAAAGAGATTATGTCTATTTATCAATTCGTAACCCGGGAGGAGGGAGAATATGAACAAGTATGAATTTTTGGCGCAGCTGCGCAAGCAGTTGGAGTTGATCCCGGAAGAGGACGCCCGGGCATCGGTGGATTACTATGCAGAAATGATCGATGACCGGATGGAAGAGGGCCTTTCCGAGGAGGCTGCTGTGGCGGCGATCGGGGATGTCAGGGAAATTGCCCGGAACATCCTGGCAGAAACCCCTGCAGAGCAAAAAAAGCCGCGAAAAATCAGCGGTTGGGTCGTGGCGCTGCTGGTGCTGGGCGCACCGGTGTGGCTGTCGCTGCTGATCGCCGCGGCGTCGGTGGTGTTCAGCGCTTGGGTCAGCTTATGGTCTGTGGTGATTTCCCTTTATGCAGTTATGGTAGCCTTGGGCGCATCCTGCGTTGGCTGTTTGTTGGCAGGTTTTATAACGATGAGACTGCCTGGCGCACTTTTCGTGGGACTTGGTGGGGCAATGGTCTGCGCTGGTCTTTGCATTGGCTTTTTCCTGCTGAGCAATTTGGCGGCAAAGGGTATGATCGCCCTGACAAAGCTGACCTGGAAGGGCATCAGGCACTGCTTTAACAGAAAGGAGCAGGCAGTATGAAAAAAGGAACGATGATCGCTTTGATCGTGGCGGCTGCCTTGATTTTAGGCGGCGCGGCGCTGATCGCTGTGGGCTTATACACCGGACGCGGAAATACATACGCAACAAACATATTTGCTTTGGAAGAGCGGACAGCTACCATTGGCCAGGTCTTTGAAAGCATTGTGGTGGATACCGGAGACTGCGATGTAAAATTTGTGCCTTTTGATGGTAATGCCGATGCACACATCGTATTTTTGGAGCGGGAGAAGATCGGCCACGATGTAAAAGTGCGAGATGGGGTCTTGACGGTCAAAATGACGGACTACCGGCAATGGATGGACTATATCAGCCTTGGCGGAAAAAGTATGGAAATGACCATCTATCTGCCCCGGAAGCAGTATGAAAGTCTGCAGATCACTACCGACACCGGAGATATCCAGCTTCCGGAGGTGCTTTCGGCGAAAGAGATCCGGCTGCGTTCCGATACGGGAGATGTCCTTTGTGAAGGGGCAGCCAAGATATTGATAAATTGCGCCACCGACACCGGAGATATCACCGTCAAAAACTCCGCGCCGCACACACTGGAGCTGAAAACGAATACCGGTGATGTGCGGCTGCAGGAAAGCAATGCATTTCAGCTCCACCTGGAAACCGATACCGGCGAGGTGGATGGGCAGAATGTAAACTGCACCACATTTACCTGCAAAAGCGCCACCGGCGATGTAACACTGAAGGATTTCCAAATTGCCGATTACCTGCAAGTCTTTACAAATACCGGCGATGTGAAAATTGAGAATAGCGATGCCGTTATCATCAACATCGAAACCAATACCGGCGATGTAGATGTGCCGAAAGCCTGGCAGAAAAAAGACTATCTCATCGAGACCGACACCGGCAAGATCCGCTTTGAATAATTTAAGGCCGCCCAGCCGGGCGGCCTTAAATCATTGTTTAACTGTTTCGGAAACAATGTAGGGGCGGATATGATCCGCCCACGGGAGGCTAATAGCTTTCCCTGCAGTTTATCCTTATGCCTCCTGCGCTATTTGCCTTCTGTGATATCATTAACAATTTGTAAAAGATGGTCAACTTGATGGGGCTTCAGTTTCCCAAGTGCGGTGATCAATTCGGCGGTTTTCTGCGGAGCATCAATTTCTGTTGCAAAAAACTCATACGGCTCTATGCCAAGATATTCGCAAATAAAGAAGAACCCTGACATTGACGGCAATGTTCTTTTGTTCTCTATTTTGTTGATATAGCTTTCGCTTTGCCCAAGGGACAGACTCATATCTCGTGCGGAAACACCCTTTTGTGATCTAAGCTGTGCAAGTCGCTCAGGAAACCAATCCATATACTCCATATATACACCCCCAATATATGTATTATAATGCTCTGCACAGCAATTATCAGATAAACACAGGATATATTATTGTTGACATAGGGAAACAAAAGATATATAATGCAGTTACATTGGGAAAATAAATCTCACTACTTAATAAAACCATTTTCAGGATCTACATATGAGTAAAAGAGGACGATATGAAAAGCCGTGTGCTGTGAAAAGGCAACAATTGCTATGGTGTATGTTGGGGTTGGCTGTAATCCTTATAATTGCTCTCATAATTTTTCTTGCACCGAAGTCACCAAACAGCACTACCGGAGCTCAAGACTCCAGTAATGCTACAGTGCAAAAAAATCCAGATTCTATCGCAATACCCGGGTACGAAATATTGACACTAAAAGCCGATAGCACAAAGCAGACGATTTGTTTATCTAACCCACCGCAAAACTGTTGTTATTTCAAAATTACATTATCGTTGGCAGATGGAACTGTGCTTTGGCAATCGGATTTTATTTCCCCCGGCGAAACATCGGCGGCGATCACATTAAGCAAGCCTTTATCCAAAGGTACGTACACGGGAGCAAAGCTAACCTATCAATGCTTCCAAATGAATGAGGATTTCACACCGCTAAACGGTGCAGAAACAAAATTGACCCTTGTGGTCAAATAAATATGAAAGGATACCCTGCTATGAAAAAAGTAATCACCCTCACATTGGCACTGCTGATGGTCTGCGCTATGTCTGTTACAGCATTTGCTGCAACCACCACTTTGACCACAACTGTCCCCGAAGCCACCTATACCCTGAACATTCCTGCAAATCAGGAAATCCCATTTGGCACCACCAAGGCCAGCATTGGTAATATCACCGTAACGGATGCACAAGGGTTTGCCGTTGGCAAAAATCTGAATGTAACCATTACCTATGATGAATTCTCAGCCGAAGGCATTAGCACTCAAATTCCTTATACTTTGAGTCTGTATGCAGAAAGCACTGCCTCAAATGTCAATTCAGCAAATGAAGAAATTGTTTCTGGATCATTAGTTACTTTTGAAGGAAAAGCAGATGGAACTACCGAAGGAAATCTGAAATTATTGACTTCTTATGATAGTTCTTCCTCACAGAAGACTCGTATTCCCGTGTCCTATATTCGTTTTAATGCTAATAGCGAAGATTGGGGTAAGGCACTTGCAGGTGAGTATAGCACCACTATTACCTTCACCGCAGAAGTAGTGGCTGAATAAGCATAACGATGGAGAAGATAACCGCAAAGGTGAAAGGATACGGCTGGGCGGTTTTCTTGCTTGTGTTGGTTTTAATGGCAAATCTTGCGATTCCAGTATTTGCACAAACGACTACACTTACAACAACCGTTCCCGATGCCTACCCGTTGCATTTAGAAATGCAGGGCGAAGGCAAAGTCGCAATTAATGGTGTGATCTATGACAAGTCATCAGATATTTCAACGCCACGAAACACGACAATTGCAATCACCTTGTACCCAAAAGAAGGACACCATATAAATAGCATCATATACAACGGAGAAAAGATTGCTGTAGACAGTAACAACTCTGTGACTTTGTCTAACATCACAGAGGAAAGTTCTCTCAAGGTTGAGTTCTCACCCAATAGCTCTACCCCAACAACAGGAGATGAGAGCAATCCTATTTTGTATTTAACGTTGCTCGTATGCTCGGGTGTTGCTTTGGTGTTCCTGTGCTTCTTAAAAAAGAAGATCAAAAGTATATAACCTAATTTGATGGTGGAGGTGAAAACTATGCAGATGTGTCCCTTTTGCGACAAGGCATACGACGAGTCCGAGTACAGCCATTGCCCTTATTGTTCTGGCGAAATTGAGGAAGATACTGGTGAAAGACCCTATAAGAATTGCCCTGAATGCGGTGGAATAATGTATTGGGATGGTTATTGGGATTGTACGAATTGTCTAAATGAGATCCATACAGGTGAGGACGATAATGACGGCGTAATTGAAAGTTAACAGAGGCGTAGAACTATGAAAAAGTACCATGTTATCTCTGCAAAGAATTTTGGTTATGAATCCGTACTGTGCGATGAAACATTCGATTATTTCGTGCTCCCAGCTGACGAGTTTAGCGAATCTGAAGCAAGAAGCACTTTTGTAGAAATTACAAAAGAAACTTTGAAGCCCAACAATCGTTGGTACTCCTATACTGCCTATGAGTACCGAGGCACAGCATATTGCAGTGAGCATTATGGAAAACAATATTATAAGATTGTTTATGATGGCTTGTTTGACGAGAACAATATTCCATTTATTCCCTAATCAAGAGACAAACGGGTGGTTTTCTTGTCCCCTTTGTGATTTTTAAACGAGGATAACAAAGTAAAAACGGTATCACACCGGAAATGGTGTGATACCGTTTTTTGCGTTTAACTGTTTCTGACTTTCATAAAAAGGTCTTCCATATACCGGGAGATGTCCGGGGGCAGGAAGTCAAAGCTGCTGCCTTTGTCCAAAACCTCCTGGGGCGGGTAGACCACTTCACTGGTGGCCAGTTCCTCTGCCATATATTCCTTTGCGGCGGAAATGGGAGAGCCGTACCAGATATAATCCATATTGGCACCGGAGATCTCCGGGCGGCACATAAAGTTGATAAACAGCTCTGCCGCATCCTTTTCCTTGCAGAGGGTGGGAATGCACATAGAGTCGATAAACAGATTGAAACCCTGATCCTGGGGCAGATAGAAGGCCAGGTCCTCGTTGCCGTCGATCATTGCCATACAGTCGCCGGCATAATAGGGGGCGATCCAGGCAATCTCGTTGTCCATCAGGTCATACACCTGATCCATTACATACTGCTGCAAAAGCGGCTTTTGTTCCTTGAGCTTGTCAGCACAATTCTGCAGCTGGGTTTTATCTGTGGTGTTGATGTCATAACCCAGAAGCAGCTGGGCAATGCCAAAGGCATCCCGGGAATTATCAAACATCAAAATCTTGTCAGTGTATTTTTCGTTCCAAAGCAACTCCCAGCCGGTAACATCTGCTTCGTTTACAAACTTTGTGTTGTAGAGAATGCCCACAGTACCCCAGGTGTAGGGGACAGAGTATTCGTTATTGGGGTCAAAGCTTTGGTTTTTGAAGGAATCGTCAATGTTTTTGTAGTTGGGAATGTTGTCAAAGTTCAGCTTTTCCAGCATACCTTCGTTTTTCATTCGGGCGATCATATAGTCCGAAGGGATCATTACATCCACCGTAATGCCACCGGTGGAGAGCTTCGCGTACAGCTCCTCGTTGGAGGCGTAGGTGATGTAGTTTACATCGATGTTGGGGTATTCTTTTTCAAAGGCGGCAACAATATCCAGCGTATCGTCAGAGCCGTCGGCAATGTTTTGTCCCCAGTTATACACGTTGAGGGTGATTTTCTGGTTTTGCCCCAGGAAGATCAGACCGGCAGTGCCAAAAACCAGAATGCAGGCCAGCGCCACCGCACCGATGCGTTTGGCAAGCTTTTTGCCTTTGCTGTCTGCGCTTGCCCGGTGGGTGCGCTTTTGATGCTCACTACGGATCTGCAGCAGATTCATCGTCACCATCAGCACCAGAATCAGCAAAAACAGCAATGTAAACATTGCGTAGATCTTCGGCTGGATAGGCTTTTTAGTCTCGGAGTAGATCTTCACCGGCAGGGTCATAAAGTCAGAGCCGGTAACGAAGTAGCTGATAACGAAATCATCCAGACTCATGGTAAAGGCCATGATCGCGCCGGCCACCATACCGGGCATGATTTCGTGGAGGGTAACCTTGAAAAATGCCTGCAGGGGCGTGCAGCCCAGATCCATTGCCGCATCCTGCAGCGCAGGATTCATTTGCTGCAACTTAGGCATCACATTTAAGATGACATAAGGCAGGTTAAATGTGATGTGGGCAATGAGCAACGTCCAGAAGGTCAAACTTTCTCGCTGCTGCAGCAGCTTGGAGCCCACAAAAACGAACAAAAGGGACAGAGAAACACCGGTAACAATATCCGGGTTTGTCATGGGGATGTTGGTCAGGTTCATAACCACATTGCGCATTTTCGGCTTCAGGCCGTGAATACCCACGGCAGCAATTGTACCGAAAACGGTGGAAATGCCGCTGGCCAGTACGGAGATCAAAATGGAGTTACCCAAAAGCTTTAAAAGGTTGTCGTCCTGGAACAGACGGACATATTGCTGCAGGGTAAAGCCTTCGAAATCCGTAATATCCTTGCCGGTGTTGAAGGATGCCACGATCAGCACCGCCATAGGGATATAGAGAAATACGAAGATCAGAATGGTGAAGATGCGGTTTGTCTTTTTCATACAATCACACCGCCTTCCTCATCAGAGCCAAAGCGGTTCATAATGCCGGTGCAAACAAACACCAGAAGCATCAGCACCAAACTCAGGGCCGCGCCCAGATTGGCGTTGTTGCCCTGCTTGAACAGCCGCTCGATCACATCGCCGATGAGCACTGTATCCGTACCGCCCAGCTTCTGGGAGATATAGAAGGTGGACACCGCTGGGACGAAAACCATCGTAAAGCCGGAGAGGATCCCGGGAACGCTCAGGGGTAGCACAACCCGGGAGAATACCTGCACGCCGTTGCAGCCCAGATCCTCCGCCGCTTCGATCAGCCGTCCGTCGATCTTGACGATCACAGCATACAGCGGCAAGATCATATAGGGCAGATAGTTATACACCATACCCAGGATCACCGCGCCGGGGGTGCGGATCAACTGCATTTTCGGCAGACCTACAGAGGCCAAAAGACTGTTGATAATGCCGGTGTCCTGCAGCAGGCCTACCCAGGCCAGTGTCCGCAGCAGAAAGCTCATACACATTGGCAGCATTACCAGCATATACAGGATCTTTTGCATTACCGGGGGGCGGTGGGCGATATAGTAAGCTACCGGATAGCCTAAAAGCAGGCAGATAAGCGCAGAAATCAGGCTATACCAAATGGATTGCCACAGCACCGGCAGGTAAGTGCCAAGCTGTTGCAGGTTGGAAAGGCTGAATGCGCCGGTTGCCGGATCGGTCAGCGCGTAATAACACACAACACCCAGAGGAATGAGGGTGAAAACCACCATCCAAATAATATAGGGGGTGCTGAGCAGCAGAGACTTATTCTTCTTCATCGCCGGCATCCTCCGTCAGCTCATCATACTCGGCGGAGTAGGAGCTGTAGTCACCAAACATACCGGAGTATTCACTCTTGTGCATAACATGAATGTCTTCCGGGTTCAGCCGAATGCCTACCGTTGCGCCCTCCGGCTGATGATCTGTTGTCTGGATCAGCCACTTAAAGCCTTTGAAATCCACGATAATATCGTAGTTCAGGCCCTTGAAGGTTACGCTGGTAACTGTGCCGGTCAAATGACCCTCCTCCGGAGGCACAAAATCGATGTCCTCCGGGCGAATGACCACGTCTACCGGCTCATTGGGCGCAAAGCCGGCATCCAGACACTGGAAGGTCCGTCCAAAGAACTTGACCTTGTAATCCGACAGCATAACGCCGTCCAAAATGTTACTTTCGCCGATAAAGTCCGCCACAAAGGCGTTCTTCGGCTCGTTATAAATATCTTCAGGTTTGCCGATTTGCTGGATGCGGCCTTTGTCCATGACCACGACGGTGTCGGACATAGAAAGGGCTTCCTCCTGATCGTGGGTAACGTAAATAAAGGTGATGCCCATGACCTGCTGGATGCGTTTCAGTTCATTCTGCATATCCTTGCGCAGACGCAGATCCAGCGCTGCAAGGGGTTCATCCAGAAGCAGCACCTTGGGGCGGTTCACCAACGCCCGGGCAATGGCTACCCGCTGCTGCTGACCGCCGGAAAGATTATCGATGTGCCGGTTTTCAAAGCCTTGCAAACCCACCACTTCCAGCATTTCCTGCACTCTTGCATGCACCTCGTTCTTGGGTAGCTTTGCAACCCTCAGACCAAAGGCAATGTTGTCATACACATTCAAATGGGGGAAAAGGGCATACCGCTGGAAAACCGTGTTGATCTGCCGCTGATAGGCAGGCACATCGTTGATACATTTGTCGTCAAAAAGCACCCTGCCGGATGTGGGGTTCAAAAAACCGCCAATAATTCGCAGAGTGGTTGTTTTGCCGCAGCCAGAGGGACCCAGTAAAGTCAAAAATTCATGGTCTTCAATATAGAGGTTGATACCGTCAAGTATCCGTTCCCCGTCGAACTCCATCACAAGGTCCTGGAGTCTGATGAGCTCTTTGGACATTATCCTCCCCCGTTTCTGTAGAGATTCGCAAAATGCGTCGAATATAACAACTATACATATAACTTAAAATACCCGCTTTGTCAATAAGATTTTACATTCGTACCGGCATTTTGGCGGGGCAGAAAAAAGCGAGAAATTTTTTCTAGAAAATGGTTTATTTTCCCGAAAACTGGAAATAATGGTTTTCGGAGGTGCTTAATATGAGCAAAAGAAAATTTAGCGACAACATCAGCGGTAAGGGCTACTACATAGCCCTGATCCTGTGCGCTGTCGCTATCGGGATTTCCGGCTATTTGTACTATCGTAACGCAGATGACCAGCAGAATCAGCTGCAGGAGCCAAGCGGCACAGCAAACGCGGTCATTAACCAGACAGACAGCAATGTGGAGGTCGTGGCTACCCAGGGAAATGACCAGACGTCAGATTCCACGGAAACCACTGCAACACCGGCAACCAAGCCTGCAAAGACAGCAAGGCCGGTATCCGGGGAGACGATCGCCGAGTATTCCATGGATGCGCTGGTGTATAACCAGACTACCCGGGACTGGCGGGTCCACGACGGCGCGGATATCGCCGCCGCCGCAGGCACTGCTGTGTGCGCAGCGGCAGACGGTACGGTCTACACGGTCTACGAGGATGAAAATATGGGCATGACCGTGGTGATTCGCCACGAGGGTGGCTATACTACCAAGTATGCGTCGTTGGCGGAAGATGTGTCTGTCAAGTCTGGCGATACCGTGACGGCAGGACAGACCATTGGCACAGTAGGCGCAACCGCCCTGATGGAAAGCGCCATCGGCGACCACGTCCATTTCAGCGTCAGCTGCAATGGCGAGCCGGTCAACCCCAAGGACTTTTTGGGATAAGCAAAAAGCCACCCTGTCGGGTGGCTTTTTGTATTGTTTTTCATTGTGGTAAACTGACAATCAGAAGAATTTTACAGACATTTTCCTTTAACGAAAGAACCGACCTGCACAGAAAGAGAATATGATCTTTCCAGCTGCAACCGCTGCGGCAAGAAGCTGACCAAAGGCACGGATTACACCGTAACCTACGAATCTGGAAGAACAGATGTGGGCGAGTATACCGTAACAGTTACCCTCAAGGGCAAATACTTGGTCCGGCTACCAGTACAAGAAGACCAAATAAGCAAAAAAGCAGGTGGGAAATGAACTGCCCCAGTTTGTGCGGACAGCACAAAAAAGCACCTGTGTAGGAAATATTTAGTTTTATGCGGAGTGGCGCAGCGTTAGCGGTGCCACTCCCGTTTTATTTTGGATGCGCTCATGGTTATAGAAATGAATATATC
>JAZOUW010000031.1:0-1526 GCA_045658385.1 Faecousia sp. | reverse complement strand
TACATTCTCTATCGAGTGCTCCACCATCCTGAATAACCTGGATCAGCTTGACCCCGATAAGTTAGAAATGGTTCCCTCCGGTGGTGTGATTCTTTCCAAGACTACGGTGACCTTCTATGAGGGCGAGTCAGTTTTTGATGTACTGCAGCGGGTCTGCAAGCAAAAGGGCATCCATTTAGAATCTTCCTGGACACCCATTTATAACAGCGCCTATATCGAAGGTATCCATAACCTGTACGAATTTGATTGCGGCGCGCTGTCCGGTTGGATGTACAAGGTTAACGGCTGGTATCCCAACTATGGCAGTTCCCGTTATCAGCTGAAAGATGGCGATGTAGTCGAGTGGCGGTTTACCTGCGACCTGGGTAACGATATCGGTGGTGGCTACGCAGTAGGTGGTTAAGATGCAGGATCGTTTTGCGAAATATCACCCATTGGTAAACTTTCTGTATTTTACCTTGGTAATTGGTTTTTCTATGGTGCTGACCCATCCGCTGGCACAAGGCATATCCCTTGTCTGCGCGATTATTTACGCAGTACAAACAGAAGGCAAGAAAGCGGTGCTGTTTACCCTAAAATGGTGTCTGCCTATTATGCTGCTGACAGCATTTATGAACCCGGCATTTAGCCACGAAGGTGTGACCGTCCTGCTCTATTTCCCCACGGGCAATCCACTGACTTTGGAAAGCATTCTCTATGGCTTTTCTTCCGGTGTGATGATCGCCACGGTGATGCTTTGGTTTGTGAGTTTCAGCCGTGTCATTACCTCCGACAAATTTATCTACCTTTTCGGTCGCATCATCCCGGCAATGTCTTTGGTACTGAGTATGACCCTGCGGTTTATCCCCAAATTCAAAGCACAGATGAATGCGGTAATAGATGCACAGAAAAGCATCGGAAGATGCCTTTCAGAAGGTAGCCTTTGGCACCGCACAAAAATTGCCATCACGGTGTTATCCATTATGATTACCTGGTCGTTGGAAAATGCCATCGAAACCGCCGACAGTATGAAAAGCCGGGGTTACGGACTAAAAGGCCGCACCGCCTTTTCCATCTACCGCTTTGATGATCGGGACAAGATGGCTTTTGCTTTTTTAGGGTTCTGCGGTCTCTGCTTGCTCACAGGCAGTATGATCGATGCCTTTGGTTTTCTGTATTTCCCAAGATTACGCTATGTGGGTATCAATACCGTTACTATGGCCTTTGAATTCGTATATTTTAGTTTGTGTATAATGCCCGTGGTGCTGAACTGGGCAGAGGAGAGAAAATGGAAAGCTATTCATTCAAAAATGTAGATTTTACATACCCGGAAGGGGAGAAAAAGGCCCTTCGCAATATTTCCTTTACCGTTCAGCAGGGCGAGTTCGTGATCCTCTGCGGCCCTTCCGGTTGCGGAAAGTCCACACTGTTGCGGCACTTGAAATCCTGTTTAACACCCCACGGTCTGTTCTCCGGTGAGATCCGCTATCAAGGCAAGTTGCTGGCTGAAATGAGCCAGCGGGAACAAGCACAGCAGATCGGCTATG
>JAZOUW010000030.1:0-74452 GCA_045658385.1 Faecousia sp. | reverse complement strand
GGCTGGAATAGCGAGCCGTGGCGCCTGACCACGATAAAACGGGTAACTTTTAAATTTAACTGACAACAATACTGTTGCTCTGGCTGCCTAATTAGGCGCCCATCCGCCCCGGAAGGTCCACGAGCCGGGCTCGGGTGTGATCGAAGTGGAGCCCGTGCGTGCGTTAAGCTTTGCGCGCACCACGCATAATGAAGCTACCGATTTCCGAAGGGTGTTTGTTCCCGCCGGAATGAGGGAATGTAAATAACAAACTGCGCTCGGAGAAGTTCCTTCCAAGTTGCCTTCGGACAGGGGTTCAATTCCCCTCACCTCCACCAAAAAAATGAAGTAACTTTTGTCTACCAAAAGTTACTTCTTTTTTATCCAAGCCGCGAACTTGGTATTACACCACGCTTTTGCGTGTATATCATCACCCAAGGTGTATCTCCTTGCGGCTCAATAAGATACAGCACTGCGTGTTCGCAATATACAATGCTTCGCTTTGATTATATGCAACGACAAACCGTTGATTCTTGTTTCTGAATGAATCCTGTTTCTTTGTCGCGCCGGGATTTGAACGATCTATTCTTACTGCCTTCTCATTTGCCTAAAAAAGCAGAATACAGCCAACGCCGTTGTCAGTACACTATATAAAAGGATTGGAAAAAGGTGTGAAACTGCAGCTTCAAAATCTCCACTAAATAATGATTTTTCCAGCTGTACTGCGTGAACAAATGGAAGCATATTTGCTATTTTCTTAAAAGCACCGCCAACCAGATCTAAATCAAACCACACGCCGGAAAGCCAGGCAGAAAGATTTGTAAGCAACGCGCCACAAATACCGCCTACCTGCTTTACACCCAAAAGGCTACCGCATAACAGTCCCAGTGCAATATTAAAAACCGCCATTGGGATGATTCCCATCACAGCGTAAAAAACATTTATGCTAAAATTCAGTCCTAACAAAATCGCAAACAAATAACAAATTACTGTCTGACCAATTGCAATGGGTAAAATGGGGAGTATATAGCCGATTATGAAATCCATTCCCGTTAGGGGTGTTGCGTACAATCTCTGCAAAAAAGCGCTTTCACGGTCTTTTGCAACCAATGTTGCTGAAAAAAGCGTCATAAAGGACAAACCAAACACGGTAATCCCCGGTGTCAATCTATTGATCTCAAACAAGCTTACCGGCACATTGGCTTGAATTGCGCTTAAAAGCACTAGCAGAATCAGAGGAAATCCCAACCCGAACGCGAGGTTGATGGGATCACGCAAAATTTCCTTGGCACATCGTCTGGCAAAAGTGATTACTCTCATACTTATGCCCCCTTTACAATAGATACGAAGGCCGTTTCAAGGTTATCTGCCCCAACCATTTTATTCAGTTCCTCCGGCGTTCCTACTGCAAGAAGGCGACCGCTTTTCATAATGCCAACGCGGTTAGAAAGCGCTTCCGCCTCTTCCATATAGTGTGTAGTCAGAACAATCGTTATCTTACCTTTCAAGGAACGAATCATCACCCATAGGTCGTGTCTTGCCAGCACATCCAAGCCAAGGGTCGGTTCATCCAGGAATAGAATTTCCGGCTCGCTGATAAGCGCCATAGCAATACTAACACGTCGCTTAAAGCCACCGGACAATTTACCGGCCTTTCTATGTAGGACGCTATCCAAAGAAAATATCTCACAAAGCTCTTCTAGCTTTGCCAACCTTTTCTCCTTTGAAAAGCCATGAATACCGCAGATCAACTCCAGATTTTCCTTTACAGAAAGATTAGGAGCAACTGCGGATTCTTGCGGTGATACACCAATTAGCCGCTTTACCTTCTCCGGTTCCTTTATTATGCTGTAGCCGCCAACAACCGCATCCCCCTGGGTCGGTTTTGTCAAGCCGGTAAGCATTTTGATCACCGTCGTTTTTCCGGCGCCGTTTACACCCAACAGTGAAAACAATTCTCCTTTCTGAATCTCTAAATCCAACCTGTCCACAACAGTCTGCTTTTTGTACTGCTTAACAAGCTCAAATGTTTTAATTACATGCATATATACAATCCTCCTTTTCATTTGCAGTATCATCATAACAAATAAAAATGAAGAAATGTTGTTTTATCTTTGTTCGGTTAATTTTGGCATATAAACGGTTCTATTATAATGTCCATCAGATTGATACCTCCCCAACAAGGTGAATATTTTACCCTCAGACTCCTGCGCTATGCGAGAGGCAAATCTTTACCTTTCTCATAAAGTGTGCTATAATGTATTGAAACACCATTCAGAGGTTATCGTTATGATCTTGGAAACTCAAAGACTGCTTTTGCGTCCCTGGCAGGAATCAGACGCAGAATATCTTTACAGATACGCCAGTTCTCCGGAAGTGGGTCCCGCCGCCGGCTGGCCGCCGCATACATCTGCAGAAGACAGTCTTAATGTTATCCGTAACGTTTTATCCGCACCGGAAACATACGCAATCATTGATAAAAAATCCGATCACGCCATTGGCAGCATTGGTATTAAAATCGGTAACACGAGCACATTGGAAATACCCAAATCAGAAGGCGAAATCGGTTATTGGATCGGTGTTCCATATTGGGGCATGGGTATAATTCCGGAAGCCACAAAAGAAATTCTACGCTACGGTTTTCAGGTTTTGAAACTTAACAAAATTTGGTGTGCCTACTATGATGGAAACATAAAATCAAAACGGGTGCAGGAAAAGTGCGGATTTCAGTATAAGTACACGAAAGAAAACGTTCCCTGTTCCCTTCTCAACGAAACCAGAACAGAGCATGTATCCTGTATTACGCGAGAAGATTGGCTGGCGCAGCATCCGTAAGTAGTATACTTCAACTGAGTTCCCAACAAATAATAAAAAGGAGATGCCTATGGACAAGCAAGCACGATACCGTCTGGCGGTATGTGGAGTTATTTTATTGGTTACAGTTATTGTGATCATTTCGGCATTTTCCGGTAGTGAAGTATCCCACACGCCCCGGTCAGTATCCATTACGAAAGCAAGCGATCTTTATAACCGCGCAATCCAGGCACTGGAAAATCAGACTGATGTTTCAATGACCGTTTTACAGACAAAAACAACCACCATAGCAGGAGATGTTTTCAGCGAAGAATCAAAGCAAGAAATTGTTTATACGGATTTGTTTACGGATGAAATGCGTGGCTCCGTTAGCCAGCGGCTCGTCATCGGCACGCACGCAATTTCCATTCAGGAAGTATATGCAAAAAACACCGGCTATTTTACTGTTCAAGGCGCTTCTTTTCAGGGCAGTATTACACAGGAAGAATACCTGGCGCGTTATATTCCAAGCGTTCCTATTACTGCCTCACTATATGAAGATATTTCAGCCACAAAAGCCGAAGGCACTACTGTGATCACCTTTAAGAATGCAAAAGCACCGGAATCATGGCTTACAGAGGAATATGAGTCCTTTCAAACCGCAGATGCTGCAGCTTACCTCAATAATGACGGACGGTTGCTTCGCAGCGACTACAATGCTTCCTACACTGAAAACGGCGTACAAATACACATTCATTTCATTGTGCAAATACACGAGCCCTCCAACACACGCGTTAAAATCCCAAAAAACACAGATTCCTACACGAAAATCGAATATTTAGATGCGCCTCGGGCGCTGGAGGTTGCATGCGGTTACCTTATGGCTGCAGATACCGCGACAGCGAACTACACAGGTGAGATTAGCTATCAAGCCTACGGTGATAGCCGGACAGAAAAAATCGCGCTGAACATCCACAAGGGCGACACGTGGGCAGCCCGTATAGATACAGATATCGTTTTGTCAAACACAAGCCTTGGATCGGCAGTTTCCAGGATATCGCAAACAGAAACCTTTATAGACGGCAAATATTCTGTTGCACTTAACGGCACGCCTGCTGAAAACGAATTGGATGAAGCAACAATGAAAACCTTATGCAGAGATCAGCTTGTTGGCACAATTTTGCTTCCGGAATACATAAAATCAGCCAAAATCGTCCAAGGTGACAACAGCTATCGCATTCAATTTGCTGCCACAGAAGCCTTTGCCACGTTGATTCGTTCTGACATTTGCAACAGATTGTATCAGCAAGCAGACGAAATATCCCAGAAATACAAAACAAAAGAGCTATCCTGTTATCTGGACCTGGAGAAGGATACAAACCTTCCAATCGCTGCCGGCATTTCTTACTCCGGCACATACAAAAAAGATGGCATTGCCTATTCCATGACATCCCAAGCCCATCAAACCTATGATCTGTTAAGTACAACATCGCAGGAAGCAATTTATAAAAACACAAATGAATAGCACAATACCCTCCGGCAAAGCCGGAGGGTATTGTATTAGCTGTTTTTAAATATCCGCTTTGCCATTTCGCAAGTTACTGCAGCGCTGCGTTTGGCTGCGATGGCTTCAAAAGTGGGATAATCGATTTGCGCCGAATCGTCTGCCTTATCAGAGATTGCCCGAATAATCACAAAGGGAATGCCATTTCGCCACGAAGTATGCGCAATAGCCGCGCCTTCCATTTCAGTACACAGCGCATGCGTATTTTCAACGATGCTCTCCTTTGTCTGCTTTTGGGAAACGAATTGATCACCACTGGCTACACGGCCAATTTTCGCATGTCCGGCATGTATTGTCCGGGCGGCTTCAAAAGCAAATTTAACCAATTGCTCATCTGCTGGAAATACATGAACAGGAAGTCCGGGGACCTGCCCCACCGGGTAATCCGGATTCAGACTATGACAGTCAAAATCATGGTACATTGCATCCTGACCAATCACAAAGTCACCAATATCCAGATCTGCGCACAACGAGCCGGCAACGCCCGTATTCACAAGGTGCGTAACAGCAAAACAATCACACAGCACCTGCACGCACATAGCTGCATTCACCTTTCCTACTCCGCATACTACAACCACTACCGGCAGTTGTTCAAGCGTGCCT
Organism: Faecousia sp.; assembly: GCA_045658385.1. Classification (GTDB taxonomy): domain Bacteria; phylum Bacillota; class Clostridia; order Oscillospirales; family Oscillospiraceae; genus Faecousia. Next base: position 69,513 of record JAZOUW010000030.1, on the reverse strand, counting down.
TCATAGAAGGTCATCCCAGCCCGCTCCGTAGAGGTCAAACCGGTCATTTTATCCTTTAACTGCTCAACCTCAACGGACATTGCGCCGATAATTCCAAGCTTTTTCATAATTTTCTCCTTTATTGAGGATATTCCAGACGGCTATCGTCGGCATTTTCCAGCAACGCGCTATAACGACGCCCCCAATAGTTTGCCATAGGCAAATTCATATCCAAATAGTTACCGCAATCCTTCGCGCTGGCACCGGGAACTTCTCCGGTATACTCTGCAATAAACCGGAAGCAATCCTTGAGCAAAGGCAGAACATCTTTTGATGTATACTCCCCTGCCAGCAGCAAATAAAACCCGGTTCTGCAACCCATAGGCCCAAAATACAGCACTTTGTTGCCCCACATTGGTTCATTGCGCAAATAAGTCGCTGCCAGATGCTCGATGGTGTGAACCTCGGCCGTGTTCATAACCGGTTCCTCGTTAGGGCTGGTAAGTCGCAGATCAAAAGTCGTAACGGTTTCAGCGCCTACCTTATCCTTTCTGGAAACGTACAGTCCCGGTTGCAGCCGGATATGGTCAATGGTGAAGCTGGTAATCTTTTCCATTTCAATTTCCTTTCAATTCCACGATCTGATCACGCAAAACGGCAGCATATTCGTACTCCATCATTTTTGCCGCTTCCTTCATTTTCTTTTCCAGACGGGCAATTTCTTTTTCCTTTTCCACCCCGGTCATCTTAATACCATTACGGTCTTTACGCTCGGCGGTTGGTGAAGAAATTTCAATCAGATCCCGGACGGATTTAATAATTGTCCTGGGCACAATGCCATTTTGCTCATTGTATTCCTTTTGAATTTGACGGCGACGTTTTGTTTCGTCGATAGCAACACGCATGGAGGGTGTAATGCTGTCAGCATACATAACAACCAAGCCCTCTGCATTTCGCGCAGCGCGGCCAATGGTTTGAATCAAGCTTGTTTCCGACCGGAGGAAACCTTCTTTATCCGCATCCAAAATCGCCACAAGGCTCACTTCCGGCAAATCAAGTCCTTCCCGAAGAAGATTGATACCCACCAAAACATCGAATTTTGCCATGCGCAAATCCCGGATAATTTCAAAGCGCTCCATCGCGCCAATATCCGAATGCATATACCGCACCCGGATACCGGTCTTCTGCAGATATGCAGTTAAATCCTCTGCCATCTTCTTGGTTAAGGTGGTAACAAGAACACGCTCATTACGGGCGCTTCTTGTGTTGATCTCGCCGATAAGGTCATCGATCTGCCCGTCAATAGGCCGCACCTGCACAATAGGATCTAACAATCCGGTGGGGCGAATTACCTGCTCAACCGTTTGTCCGCTGCGGGTCAATTCATACTCAGCAGGTGTAGCTGACACATAGATGGCTTGATTGATTTTAGAATCAAACTCTTGAAAATTCAGCGGGCGATTATCGTAAGCAGAGGGCAGGCGAAATCCATAATTTACCAATGCGTCTTTCCGGCTTTTGTCTCCTGCATACATTGCCCGACATTGGGGTAGTGTTACGTGACTTTCGTCCACGAACAAAACAAAATCATCCGGGAAATAGTCCAAAAGCGTTGTAGGCGGCGTACCGGGTTCCCGACCTTGAATAACCCGGGAATAATTTTCAATGCCATTACAAAAACCGATTTCTGTAAGCATTTCAATATCATAATTGGTACGCTGGGCGATACGTTGCGCCTCAATCAGCTTATTCTGACTGTTAAACAAGGCGACTTGTTCGTCGCACTCCCTGCGAATTTCCTGCATGGCCCGCTCCAGCTTCTCCCGGGATGCCACATAGTGACTGGCAGGATAAATCGCAACGTGATCAACATACCTCTCAACTATTCCCGTGACAGCATTGATTTCAGAAATCCGGTCAATTTCATCACCAAAAAACTCTACCCGGATTGCTCTGCCGTTCCAGTAAGCCGGATACACCTCAAGAGTATCTCCCCGGACGCGGAACTTATTGCGGGAAAAATCAATATCATTACGCTCATAACGGATTTCCGTCAATTTGCGCAATATTTCATCCAAGGGTCTTTCCTGACCCACACGTAAGGAAATTACCATACTGCGATAGTCAATAGGGTCGCCCAAGCCATATAGACAGCTGACGGAAGACACTACAATCACATCGCGCCGTTCAAAAAGCGCGGAAGTAGCGCTGTGGCGCAGCCGGTCAATTTCCTCATTGACAGAAGAATCTTTTTCAATGTACGTATCTGTATGGGCAATATACGCCTCCGGCTGATAATAGTCATAATAGGAGATAAAGTACTCTACCGCATTTTCGGGGAAGAATTCACGGAACTCACTGCAAAGTTGTGCGGCGAGTGTTTTATTGTGAGCGAGAACGAGGGTTGGTTTATTCACATTGGCAATAATATTCGCCATTGTGAAGGTCTTTCCCGAACCCGTGACACCCAGCAAAACCTGCTCTTTCAGACCGTTTTCCAGGCCTGCAGTTAGCTGGGCAATCGCAGCAGGCTGATCCCCTGTAGGTTTATAATCCGAATGTAAAACAAATTTATCTGCCATGTTCTCACTCCTTTCACAGCACTTACTATAACTATAAAAATGAAAGCGTTATGCGTTATTCCGGCTTATCGGGAATTTCCGGAATTACAATGTCGCTACGCAGGACCTCTTGGATTAGCTCATCATACACATCATCCGGATTATAAAGGTTAGACTGGACCAAAGATATATAATCGCCGTCTGCCACAATAATGTGATCGCTTAAAATTACATCAACCATAATCAGCGCGTTGGCTACCAATTTGGTCGTTGCTATATCTTCTGCAGAAGGTATGGCAATACCACTGGGATGATTATGGGCCAGAACCACCGACGTTGCATTTGCCGCCAGGGCCATCTCTACAATTTTACGAATAGAGATATTGGTAGCGTTAATACTGCCGTCTCCAACCTTCTGGCAGCTTAAGACCATGCACTTTGCATCCAGACAAAGAAGATATACTTCTTCACTTCTTTGGGTAGCAAAATATGGGATCAGATATCTGCCGTAGGCGTCCGTCGACGTAAGTGCCTCATTTTTGGCAAAACGATTGATCTGATAATAGCCGCTGACCTGGCGCATTAAGGAAAGAAATACTGCTGCATTTGCGCCAATTCCGCCAATCTTTTCCAATTCGCTGACAGGTGCATCCAGCACCTGGGCAAAAGATCCAAACCGATTGACGAGATTATGAGCAATTCCATTTGTATCACACCGGGGAATGCAGTAAAACAAAAGAAGTTCCAACACCTCATGTTCTTCAAATCCACTCAAACCGGATTTCAAAAAACGCTCCCGAATACGTTGCCGATGTCCTTTATGGATTGACATTTTTTCACCTCAATTACAATTGTTCTTGCTATTTTTTCAACTATTCGTTAGAATAAATATAAGCATGTCGAAAAAGGTCGACTATATTTCTCACAAAAGTGCACATCCTATGCCAGAAGGAGGCGCAAGATGGAACGATCTCTAAATTTTACGGAAATACTGGAGAATATACCCTCCCCTGCATTTGCCGTGGAAAACGGTGTCATTGTCCAGGCCAATCAAGCTGCGCAAAAACGACTGTTTTCCGTTGGAGCAGATATTGCTGATTACATCATGATTGGTGCTGAAGAGTATGCCGAATTTACAGAGGGTAAACTCTGTCTTACACTGTCTGTTTTCGATGCCCCTGTAAATGTAACAGTCGTAAATTGCGATCAGTACCACGTTTTCTATCTGGAGTCTGACTATGCCGAAGCGGAATTACGCGCTTTCGCATTAGCCGCACAGCACTTGAGAGAACCTTTAGCCAATGCCATGACCTGCGCAAATGGTCTGATTTCAGATATTGCCCCGGAAGATTCTCCGGAACTATATCAGCTTAATAAAAACCTTTATCGGCTTCATCGGGCAATTTGCAACATGTCTGACGCTGCCCACCATCAAAACGCGCGGTCTTCCAGATTTGAATATCGGGAAATTGGCAGTATTTTTAGCGAAGTCATGGAAAAAACAGCGCAGTTGCTTTCCGTAGGAAAGCACAAGCTAGAATACACCGGCCTTTCCAAGCCGGTCAGCACGCTGGTTGATGCAGAAAAGTTAGAAAGAGCGCTGCTTAATATGGTATCCAATTCAGTGAAGTTTTCTCCCAAAGGCAGTACCATTGAAGTGTCTCTGCGCAGCAGCGGAACAAAACTCTATTTCACAGTGAGAAACATCTGTGCAAAGGAAGCGTGCAATCAGTCCGGTAATATTTACGCCAACTATCTGCGGGAACCGGGCATTGATAATCCCAACATAGGCATTGGTCTGGGAATGACAATTGTGCGAAAAACCGCTGCCGCCCATGGTGGCACACTGTTGTTGGAGCAATCCGAATCCTTTGGCATACGCTTCACCATGACCATTCCAATTGAATCTTTGAAGAGTCCAAAGCTTCGTTCCGGCATCCGTCTGCCTGTTGACTACGCAGGTGCCTATGATCACACGCTGACAGAGCTTTCTGATATTTTACCTGCTGAGCTTTATAGGTAATTGCCCTCCCCCGGCCAAATGCCGGGGGGGATTTTTTACAAATATTTCTTCAAATATTGACCTGTATAGCTGCCTTTTTCGGCAGCTACCGTTTCCGGCGTTCCCTGGGCTACAATGTAGCCGCCTTCGTCGCCTCCCTCCGGACCTAAATCAATGATATAGTCCGCAGTCTTAATCACATCCAAATTATGCTCAATAACCAGCACGGTATTTCCCGCGTCCACAAGTCTTTGCAATACATTGATCAGTTTATGAACATCCGCAGCATGCAAACCGGTAGTTGGCTCGTCCAGCACATAAATGGTGCTGCCGGTAGAAGATCTTGCCAGTTCTGTAGCCAGCTTCACCCGCTGTGCTTCGCCGCCGGATAAGGTCGTGCTGGACTGACCCAGCTTGACGTACCCAAGGCCGACCTCAACAAGCGCCTGGGCTTTTCTGGCAATTTTCGGCAAATTACCAAAGAAATCCAGCGCTTCTTCTGCAGTCATATCCAAAACCTGAGCAATGTTCTTTCCTTTATACTGTACCTCAAGCGTTTCACGGTTGTACCGCTGTCCGTGACAAACATCACACGGCACATAGACATCCGCCAGAAAATGCATTTCGATTTTCACAAGACCATCGCCGTTACAAGCTTCACAGCGGCCGCCTTTGGCATTGAAAGAAAACCGTCCGGGCCCATAGCCGCGCATTTTTGCATCCGCAGTAGATGCATATAAATCGCGGATATTATTAAACAGGCCGGTATAGGTTGCCGGATTGGATCGAGGTGTGCGTCCAATGGGACTTTGATCAATATCAATAACCTTGTCCAGATGCTCTAAACCCTCAACACAACGGCACGCGCCGGGTCGTGTACGCGCGTGATTCAGTTTGTTTAAAAGCGTTTTATTCAGGACTTCACTCACAAGGCTTGACTTGCCGGAACCGGACACACCCGTAACACAAGTAAACGTTCCCAACGGAATTGAAACATCTACATCCTTTAAATTATTCTCCGTAGCGCCGCGGATTGTAAGCATTTCTCCATTTCCGGATCTTCTCATCTTGGGTACCGGAATTTTTCTGGCGCCGGAAAGATACTGACCTGTAATGGAATTGGGAGTATGAATAATATCTTCTAAAGAACCCTCCGCCACAATTTCTCCGCCGTGACAACCGGCGCCGGGACCTACATCCACAATATAATCTGCAGCGCGCATTGTATCCTCATCATGTTCCACAACGATCAATGTATTGCCCAGATCGCGCAACCGCTTTAATGTGGCAAGCAGTTTATCGTTGTCCCGCTGGTGCAGACCGATGGATGGCTCGTCCAGAATATACAGGACACCCATTAAGGAAGATCCAATCTGTGTTGCCAAACGAATACGCTGACTTTCACCACCGGATAACGTAGATGCAGATCTGGATAGTGTTAAATACTGCAAACCTACGTCCATAAGAAAACGAAGTCTTGCTTTAATCTCCCGGACGATCTGTGCTGCAACCAACGCCATATTGCCCTGCAACTGCAAATTCTCCATAAATGCAAGCTCATCCCGGATACTCATCCGGCAAAAGTCCATAATGCCAATTCCTCCGACAGTAACCGCCCGGGCAATGTCAGAAAGGCGATCCCCATGGCAATCAGGACAAGGTGCAGATTCCATGCAATCTTCCAATTCTTTTCTCGCCGCATCAGACTGGGTTTCCCGGAAACGTCGGCTGATATTATTCAGAATGCCTTCAAAGGGTTGCTCCAAAACACCCATACCGTTACCGCGGTTGTAAGTCATGCGCAACTTTTCTCCGCCGGTACCATACAAAATAACATTCTTTGCCTCTTGTGAAAGTTCGCTGAAAGGCGCAGTTAAGGAAAAATGGTATTTCTGCGCCAGCGCTTCAAAATACATGCGAAAGATGGAGTCTGTACGGGCATTACTCCATCCGGACGCTTGAATAGCACCGCCAAAAATTGACTTGCTCTTATCCGGTATCACCAGATCTTCATCTGCAACCAACTGGAAGCCCAGCCCGGTACAGCTATGACATGCCCCACTGGGATTATTAAATGAAAACATTCTGGGCTCCAGTTCGGTCAGGCTGATCCCACAATCCTCGCAGGCGTAGTTTTGGGAAAAGCTGATTTTCTCATTCCTGTCCGGAAGCTGAATCACCACAAGTCCACCGGAATGGTGGCATGCAGTTTCCACAGAATCGGTCAATCTGCGGCGTTGCCCCTCACGGATTACAAGACGGTCAATAACCAACTCAATGGTGTGCTTCTTGTTCTTCTCGCAGGATATCTGCTCGTTAAGATCATAGAGAATCCCATCCACGCACACCCGGGCAAAACCAGACTTCCGCGCATCTTCGAAAACTTTCACATGCTCGCCTTTTTTGCCCCGAATGATTGGAGAAAGGACCACAAACCGGGTTCCCTCGCCCAAGGTCTCAATCTTATCCACTATTTGATCAACTGTCTGCCGCTGGATTATTTTACCACAATGCGGACAGTGGGGAATGCCTACCCGGGCCCACAAAAGACGCAGATAGTCATAAATTTCCGTCACTGTTCCAACCGTTGACCGTGGATTCTTCGATGTTGTTTTTTGGTCAATAGAAATAGCCGGCGACAAGCCGTCAATGGAGTCTACATCAGGTTTTTCCATTTGTCCTAAAAACTGTCGCGCATAAGAACTAAGGCTTTCAACGTACCGACGCTGGCCTTCCGCAAAAATCGTATCAAAAGCAAGGCTGGATTTACCGGAACCGGACAGGCCGGTAAACACAACAAGTTTATCTCTGGGAATTGTGAGATTGACGTTTTTCAGGTTGTTTTCACGGGCGCCCTGAATCTGAATCTTATCCTGCATAATCTGCTCCCCACTAAACCAAAGTTTTTCATATTATTATACCACAATTCTGCCGCCTACACAAGTGGAAGTTATAACAAAATCTTTTTCTTCTCCAAAAAAACAGCAGATTAACAAAAACCATCTTCTCTCGTCGGTTTGCTATAAGAGAATCTATATTTTTGTCGTTTTTTCGTTGCTTTTTTATCGTCTTCGGTGTTGCTTTTTTCTAGTGAATAATGTTATAATGGATACCGAATATACCATAGCATGACTGTGGGTAGAAAAAGATGAATAAAGCGAGGTATTTTTGATGATTGCGTATGGTGAAAACATTAAGGTCTTCTGTGGCAACTCCAACCCTGCGTTTGCGCAGACCGTATGTAAGGAATTGGGACTGACATTAGGAAACAGCACCGTTCAGACTTTTTCTGACGGCGAAGCTTCTGTTTCCCTACATGAAACCGTTCGCGGTGCGGACGTTTTTCTGATTCAGTCCACCTGCAAGCCGGTAAACGATCATTTAATGGAGCTGTTGGTCATGATTGATGCATGCCGTCGCGCTTCTGCAGGCCGCATCACTGCCGTTATTCCCTACTTTGGTTATGCCCGTCAAGACCGCAAAGCCAAGAGCCGCGACCCCATCTCCGCTAAACTCGTAGCCAATATGATCACTGCAGCCGGTGCCGACCGTGTGCTGACGATGGATCTGCACGCTGCACAGATTCAGGGTTTCTTTGACATCCCCGTGGATCATCTGTTGGGCAACCCTACCTTCGTTAAATACTACCTCGATAAATTCCCGGAAGATAAGTTTAATCATGATGACTTTGTGGTTGTCTCCCCCGATGTCGGCTCCGTTGCCCGCGCACGCGCCTTTGCAGCCAAGGTCCATATGGGTCTTGCTATTGTAGATAAGCGCCGTCAGAAGGCTAACGTTTGCGAGGTCATGAATGTCATCGGTGATGTTAAGGGTAAGACATGCATTCTGTTTGATGACATGGTTGATACCGCCGGTTCCCTTTGCAACGCTGCCAACGCTCTGGTTGAGGTCGGCGGTGCCAAGGAAGTTTTCGCTTGTGCTACCCACGGCGTTCTGTCCGGCCCTGCATTTGATCGCATTGAAGCCAGTGCTATTAAGGAACTGGTCGTTCACAACACCATTCCGGTGTCTGAAGATTGCCCCTGCAAGAAGATTAAGCAGTTGGATGTTGCCCCCATCTTTGCCCGCGCCATTTCCCATGTTCACGGCGGCACTTCCATCGCTGATCTGTTTTGATTTATGTTTGGCAAAAAGAGTGAAAGCTGGCTGATTGTCGGTCTTGGAAATCCAGGCAGTCAGTATGCAAACACGCGCCATAACTGCGGTTTTCGCGCAATGGACATTCTTGCGCAAAAGCTCGGTTGTAAGATTGACAAGCTGAAATTTCAAGGTCTGTATGGAAAAACTGTCCAAAACGGCAAAAAGCTGTATTTGCTAAAGCCCCAAACCTTTATGAATTTGTCCGGACGGTCCGTGTTGCAGCTTTCTGCCTATTTTGGTATTCCGCCCCAGCGGATTATCGTGATATTTGATGACATTTCCCTCGCTCTCGGCAGACTGCGTGTACGCGGCGACGGTTCTGCCGGTGGACATAATGGAATAAAATCCATTATCAGCGAACTTGGTTGTCAGAATTTCCCCAGGATTAAGATTGGCGTAGGCGCAAATGATAACCCGGATCGTGATTTGGCCGATTGGGTTTTGTCATCCTTTTCTGCCCAGGAAGAAAAGGCCCTTTCCGCAGCCCTTGAAAAGGCCGCGGATGCGGCTGTGTGCATTATAGATAAAGGTGTGCCCGAAGCTGCAAACCGGTATAACGGTGCTTGTTGAATATTGTAACTTTTTCACGGAAAGGGGAAAACTCCCCTTTCCGCGTTTCCCCGTGGAAAGAAATTCTCTGTGAGGTTGGTCATGGAAAAGCTGTTATCCTTTCTGAATACGATCCCGGAATACAAAGATATGTTATCTTGTGTGTCCCGGGGAGATTGTTGTGCCGTTACAGGAATTGGGCAAATCAATCGCAGCCACACGATTGCCGGGTTATGCAAGCATTGCGCCCGTCCTCTTGTGCTGATATGCCAGGATGATTTTGCAGCGAAACGGCTGCAGGAGGAGCTCCAGGCCTTTCTGGGCGCTACAATTCCTGTTCTGCCCAGCAGAGATTTGACGCTTTACGATTCTGCCGCTGTTTCCAGAGAATGGGAACAGAAACGGTTAAAACAACTACACCATCTTTTCAAGAACAACACGCCTATACAGATCATGTCGTGGGATGCATTATCCCTGCGCACAATGCCCCCCAGTATTCTTGAACAAGCAACATTTACAATCTGTGTTGGCCAGGAATATCTCTTAGATGCATTGTTGGAAAAGCTTACAGCAGCCGGTTATAGTCGCAGTCCAATGGTAGAAGGTCCCGGTCAGTTTGCAGTCAGGGGTGGCATTATAGACATATTCTCCCCCGCTGCCGACCGCCCTATCCGGGCAGAATTTTTTGGTGATGAATTAGATACCATGGGTTACTTTGACCCGGATACCCAGCGCAGAACCGAAAACATAAGCGAGGTTACCATTCTGCCGGTGAGTGAAACCCAACCCACGCTCCATCCAAAGGGTCTTTCCGGTCTTTGTGACGATATTAAAAATGTAATCGCCCGACAAAAGCGCAGAAAAGCGCCCAACGAAGCCTTAATTGCCACACTGGAGCGTGATTTGAATAAATTCCAAAATTCAGTGCAAAATCCTGCATCAGACCGTTACATGGCGCTGATTTATCCGGAGTTTACAACCGCGTTGGATTATATCCCAAAAGATGCACTTTTTGTTTTGTGTGACCAAAGTAATCTTCACCGGGCGTCCGGCAGACGTACAGAAGAAATGGGGATGCAGCTGGATAGCATCCTGCAGGGTGGACTTGCTGCCGGTGAGCTATGTGATTTTGTGTGCCAATGGGAAGATTTCGCATCCATTCTTTCCAAGTATGCCGTTGTGTATATGGATTCCTTTTCCGGTGCTGCCTATCCCGAGGAATCCCAGCCAAAAATGCTCCTTCCCATGCTAGCAAAGCAACTGCCCAGCTATGGAGGCAGTTTGGATGCATCCGTTTCTGATCTTGCCCATTATCAAAATGCAGGATTTTCCTCTTTGGTACTTTGTGGCTCCCGCCGTCGCGCAGAGCTTATGCAGGATATGCTTCGGGAAAAGGGACTAACCGCCCATTTGTCCATTCCTTTGACGGTCATGCCGCAACCGGGAGAGATTCTTCTGTCAGATGGCACACTCCCCTTTGGTATGGAGTATCCAGGCGCAAAGCTTGCTGTTTTATCCGAAGGACAGCTAATCGCCCAGGGCGAACGAAAGCGAAAAGCAAAGAAATCAGCCACCAACCGCCAAAAAATCAACGCTTTTACTGACCTTTCTCCGGGAGATTTGGTCGTCCATGAAAACTACGGCATTGGTCGTTTCGTCGCCATGGAGCAAATCCACATTGACGGTGTTATTAAAGATTACATCAAGATTGCCTACCACGGAACGGACACATTGTTTGTCCCGGCCACCCAGCTGGATTTGGTCAGCAAATATATTGGTGGCGGTGAAGACGGTAATGTTCGGCTGAACAAAATCGGTACAGATACATGGCAAAAAACAAAAACAAAAGCCAGAAAAGCCGCAAAGGATATGGCTGGCGAATTGATCCAGCTTTATGCCGCACGAAAACGGCAAAGCGGATTTGCGTTTGCTGCCGATTCTCCGTGGCAGTTAGAATTTGAAGATAATTTTCCCTACCCGGAAACAGACGATCAGCTACGCTGTGTCAGCGAAATTAAATCCGATATGGAATCCCCGATTCCCATGGATCGGTTGCTATGCGGCGACGTAGGCTTTGGTAAGACCGAAGTTGCCATGCGTGCGATTATGAAGGCAGTTATGGATGGAAAACAGGCAGCCATACTGGTACCTACAACCGTATTGGCACAGCAACACTATCAAACTGCAATTACCCGCTTCCGCGGCTTTCCGGTAAATATCGACATGTTAAGCCGTTTCCGTACCCCTACGCAGCAAAAGAAAACCCTGGATAAATTAAGAACCGGTCTCGTTGACATTATAATCGGTACCCATAAGCTGCTGCAAAAAAGCGTCCAATTTAAGGATTTAGGTTTGCTGATTGTTGACGAAGAACAGCGCTTTGGCGTAAGCCATAAAGAACGACTTAAGGAACTTTCAAAAGGTGTGGACGTACTGACTCTGTCGGCCACCCCTATCCCCCGGACGCTGAATATGGCGCTGTCCGGCATTCGGGATATGTCCACAATTGAAGAACCCCCTGCCGACAGATACCCGGTGCAAACCTTTGTAATGGAGCATAATAACGCCATTGTTGATGATGCCATTCGTAAGGAAATTGAACGTGGCGGTCAGGTATACTACCTGCACAATCGGGTGGATACCATTGACCAGTGTGCCTCTGCGCTGAAGCGGCGCATCCCCAATTTACGTGTGGCTGTAGCCCATGGAAAAATGGGTGAAGACGCCTTGGCAGACGTTATGCACGCCATGGCAGACGGTGAAATTCAAGTTCTTGTTTGCACCACTATCATCGAAACAGGTTTGGACATTCCCAATGTCAACACGCTTATCATTGAAAACGCAGATCGTTTTGGCTTAAGTCAGCTGCACCAGCTTCGTGGTCGCGTTGGTCGTTCTACACGCCACGCATATGCCTATTTCACCTACCGTCCGGATAAGTCCCTGACGGAAGTCGCAGAAAAACGGCTGGCGGCAATCCGCGATTTTGCAGCCTTTGGTTCCGGTTTTAAAATTGCAATGCGTGATCTTGAAATTCGCGGCGCAGGAAATTTGCTTGGCGCGGAGCAATCCGGCCACATGATGTCTGTGGGTTACGATATGTATCTGAAGCTGCTGGACGAAGCCGTGCTGGAAGAACGGGGTGAAAAGCCAAAGGAGCCGGACTGTACTGCCGATTTGAATATTACAGCAAATGTAAATAAAGACTATGTTTCCCGCGGTGAAGAACGGATGGATCTGTATCGACGCATCGCGGCAATCCGGGAGCAAACAGATGCCGATGACCTTTTAGATGAAATCATTGACCGGTACGGAGATCCGCCAAAGGGTGTTTTAAATCTGATAGATGTGGCACTTCTTCGGGCCAATGCAAGAAAATTGGGCATCAAGGATATCCGCCAAAAAGCAGGCGATGTGCTATTTACTATGACAAACTTGAATCTTGAGGCGATCAGCAATCTGTGTGCAGAGGCAGATTATAAATCAAGAATCCAGTTTATTGCCTCTGCAAAGGAACCGACACTGCGCCTCAAACTGGTCAATGGCGTTGACAGCCTGAAGCAATCTAATGTTTTCGTAGAGCACCTCAGTAAATATATGTAACTTGGCAAAGTCCTCTTAATGTGCTAAAATATTTCCAAGAAAGAGAAAAAGGAGTATTGCGTATGGCGAAATATAAAGGCAAGCTTACCCACGCGCAAAAGCGAGCGGGTGCCGGGAAACGTTCCGGGAAAAACCGTCGACAAGCACATAATAAAGGCGCAGCAATTGCTGTTTGCATTGCACTTGTTGCAACTGTAATTGCAGTTATTGCCGGTTATGTATATTTCTCCAACGCATATCTCGACGGAATCATTTTAGAAAACACCACCGTTGCCGGCGTTGATGTGGGCGGCATGTCGCAAAAAGATGCAATTGATGCGGTAAATGCTGCAATTGCTGACACCTACGGCAGCAAGTCTATGGTCGTTAAAGTGCTGGAAAGCGAGGCTACCTTACCTGCAAGCTGTTGCCGGTCTTTCAATGTCCGGGCAGCCGTTCGGGCCGCTTATAAATTCGGCAACACCGGTACGGAAAGTAAGAAACAGGAACAGCAGCAAATTGCCATGACAACCGGCTATACCGTTGATATCACACCATATTTGCAGCTTGACGAAAAGGCTATCAAGGAAGTGCTGTCAGATTTGGGTGAAAAGTACAGCACAACTTTGACCCAAAGCACCTATGATGTTATCGGGGATTCCCCCAATCAAACACTGGTTGTTACTTTAGGTGTTCCGGAATACGGCTTAAATTTCGATGAACTATACCAACAGGTTTTGGATGCTTACAACCAGAATCAGTTTTCTGTTGAAGGCAAATGCGGCATAATTGAACCGACCCCCATTGATCTGCAAAGCATACTGGATGAATACTATGTTGCTCCGGTGAATGCCTGTTTTGACAAAAAAACCTTCGAAGCCATTGAAGGAAAGGACGGCTATGGTTTTGACCTGGCTGCAGCGCAGGAAAAAATTAAAAATACGGCCTACGGCGCAACTGTTGAAATTCCCTTTAAAGCGTTAACCCCGGAGATAACCGCCAAAGACTTGACTGCCATGCTGTACCGGGACGAACTGGCGACCTACACTGCCGCCCACGAAAGCGATGCAAACCGGGATGTAAACCTGGCGCTGGCCTGCAAGGCAATCAACGGTCTGATTTTGTATCCCGGCGACGTCTTCTCCTACAACGACGCCCTGGGTGCACGTACAGCGGAACGTGGCTACAAATTAGGTGATTCCTACGCTGGAAACGAAACCGTAAAAACACTTGGTGGCGGTATTTGTCAGGTATCCTCCAGTCTATACTATTGCGCAATGGTTGCAGACCTGGAAATTCTCATGCGGGATAACCACGGTTTTGCCACCACCTATATGCCCCTCGGTATGGATGCAACTGTCAGCTGGGGCGCAATCGATTTTCGTTTCAAAAACAACACCGATTACCCCATCCGTATTGAAGCAGAAGCTTCTGAAGGAAATACTACTGTTACTTTACATGGCACAGATACAAAGGATTACTATGTAAAAATGGAGTATGAGAAACTGAACACCTATAAGTACGACACTTCTTATCAGACGATGCATGCCAATAATTCCAAGGGCTATAAAGATGGCGACTACATAACAGAGCCATTTACCGGCTATGACATCAAAACATACCGGTGCCGCTACAGCAAAGAAACAGACGAATGCATCACAAAAGATTTTGAAGCCACTTCCAATTACCGCAAACGGGATGCCGTGATTTGTGTAATTGAAAATTCAACGCAAACGCCCAATAATTCCGGAGCCGGAATTGGCGGAGGCGGTGTTTCAGAAAGTCCCGGTGCATTGCCGCCAGAATAAAATATATGTGCCGCAGAAACATTTCAGCGGCACATTTATTATGCTCTTTTACGAATTTCCAGGTGGTAGTCCACTTCCCCTGCTGCGCTTTGCTCAATTTCAATACTGTAGACAAGATCAATCATGCCACCATTTTCATCCAACTGAACAAAGATCTGTTTTGCGCAAACGGATATCATCAACGCGCCAAACTCCATTTGATACAAGGATTCATGGGGCACGCCCTTGCGAAATACCATGTGGGAATGGAGTTTTCCCTGTCTTATCAGTTCAACCTTATGCTGCTCCACCCGAAACAACGTATTAACGCCTTGCAGACCGGTGAGGTCACTTTCTTCATATTGAATATCCCAACCGCCGTCGCGATACTCCAGAGTTCCTTCGGTTACAAGTTCGACGGTATCCGGCTCTTGGTCTTGATAGGCTTGTCTGCCACAAATGGATAATATAACCGGTATTTTCAATTTGCAGCCTCCAATGCAAGCTGCAAAAGCTCATCGATCAGTTGTGAATATTCAATCCCACTGGCAGCAAAAAGCTTGGGGTACATGGAAATAGAAGTAAAGCCGGGAAGCGTGTTAATCTCGTTAAACACAATTTTCTCACCTTCGTAGGTTACAAAGAAGTCCACCCGGCTGAGTCCCTGACAGCCAATTGCCTGATAAGCCTTTACTGCCAGCTCCCGAACTTGCTCGGCTGTTTCTTCCGAAATCCGTGCAGGAATATAGGCAACAGAAGTATCCGTGATATATTTGGCATCGTAGTCATAAAACTCTGCACCGGAATCAATTTCACCGCAAACAGAGACCACAGGGCGACCGTTGCCGAGAACAGCAACCTCCACCTCCCTGCCGAAAATACATTCTTCCACCAGGATCTTTTCGTCATAGCGGCCTGCCTGAATAAGGGCATCCTGTAGTTGGTCGCGATCATTTGCTTTCGACACGCCTACAGAAGATCCTGTACCGGCAGGCTTTACAAATACAGGATAGGAAAAACGCGCCTCAACACAAGCCAAAGCGGCATCCATACGCGCATCCAGGTCACTGTTTCTCACCAAAACCCAGGCAGCTTGGGGAATTCCTGCCTGATCCATTACCAGCTTCGTCAACGTCTTATCCATTGCAACGGCAGATTGTGCCACATGTGGGCCAACATAAGGAATCCCTGCGATCTTCAGAAGTCCCTGCATAGCACCATCCTCACCGTTTTCACCGTGAAGAACGGGGAAAACCACATCAATGGTCTCACAGGTGACTGTTTCGCCTTCAAAACGCAGCAGCCCTTGTTTTCGAACCGGAGAGATTGCCACTTTTGTGGAAAGTGCTTCCTCCATCCACTTACCGCTGGGAAGATCCGAATAATCCGCTCCCTTATATAGAAGCCACTGACCGTCTCTGGTAATGCCTACAGGAAATACATTGTATTTTTCCTGATCGATATTATTTAAAACGGATTCCGCGGAACGAAGTGATACCTCGTGCTCCGGGCTCATACCGCCAAACAAAATGCAAAC
The DNA here is from genome assembly GCA_045658385.1 of Faecousia sp. Taxonomy (GTDB): domain Bacteria; phylum Bacillota; class Clostridia; order Oscillospirales; family Oscillospiraceae; genus Faecousia. The sequence continues at coordinate 53,355 of JAZOUW010000030.1, read as the reverse complement.
ATTTAATTTCTTCATATATACCGCCTCATTTTCATTGGGAGAAATTATGTGCCCAGGAGCGCTTCTCCGGATTTATAGATATCTCCTGCGCCCACCGTCAATATCACGTCACCCGGTTGGGCAACCTGCTTCAGATAGTCCGTAACCTTAGGTAATGTCTCACAGTATACACTTCCGGGAATCTGTTGTGCAAGATCCGCTGATGATATGCCGATAATATTGCGTTCTCTTGCAGCATAGATTTCTGAAAGAATAACCAAATCAGCCTTTTTCAGTTCCCTGACAAAATCTGAAAACAACGCCTTTGTGCGGGTATAGGTATGGGGTTGGAAAGCAACAATAATGCGCTTATAGTCCAGTGTGCGAACTGCAGCAATGGTAGCAGCCAATTCATCCGGGTGGTGCGCATAGTCATCAAACACATCTGCACCGTTAAACTTACCCTTAAATTGCATGCGCCGTTCCGCGCCACCAAAAGTAGACAAGCCCTCTGCAACGGCATCACCAGGAACGCCGAGCATCCACGCGGCGCCTGCAGCACCCAACGCGTTCAGCGCATTGTGCTTACCCAAAACCTGCAAATCAAGGCGGCAATAAAATTCCCCGTCGCAAATGACATCAAAATGTCTCCAATCAGGACAAATATTATCTGCAGTGATCCGATTAGATTTATTAAGACCAAAAGTGACATAATCCAACCCGTTGAGTGTTTCTACCACATGAGGATCGTCACCATTGGCCAAAATGCCGTTTGTGGACAACTCCGCAAACTTCCGGAAGGATTTTTCCACATCCTGCAAGTCTTTAAAATAGTCAAGATGATCCGTTTCAATATTTAGTATAACCGCCAACGTGGGGTAAAAATTCAAAAAAGAGTCGCAATACTCACAGCTTTCCAAGACAATCGTGTCACCATTTCCCACCCGATGTCCCGCATGGAGCAAAGGCAGATATCCACCAATCATAACTGTGGGGTCAAAATTTGCTGCCATAAGGATATGAGTAACCATCGAGGTTGTGGTCGTTTTGCCATGGGTACCGGAAATGCATACGGCATTCTTGTAGCCCTGCATAATAACGCCCCAAGCCTCTGCCCGCTCGAAAGTTGGAATACCCCGGCTCCGGGCCGCAGCGATTTCCGGATTATCATTATGGGCAGCTGCTGTACGAATCACACAATCAGCGCCTGCAACATTACCGGCCTCATGGCCAATTGCAACATGAATACCTTTGGAAATCAGTTCATCGGTGGAGACAGACGAATTCATATCAGATCCGGTTACAGACATGCCCATATCCTTCAGCACCAGCCCAAGAGGGCGCATGGAAACGCCGCCGATGCCTACCAGATGCACATGTTTACCCGGCACCAAATATTTTTTCAGTTCTTCACTTCGATTCATCATAATTAAACTCCTCAGAAGTTATGAAATTACAATAACTTAATTATTATATAATATTTTTTTATTGTTTACAACTAGTTTTATTACGAATAATGCTATTTGTACCCTCGACAGCTACAAACCCGCAAATAAACTATGCATTGTAGTTCTGTATAATATTCATTATGTTTTCATAGTAATTCTAGTGAAATATTCAGTTATCCAATACATTTTGCATGTTTTTGTTGATTTTACTTAAATTCTGTGCAATATTTTTGTGAATACTTTTCATATTTTCCAGTTGACTGTGAATATTATACGTTGTATAATACATCCATAAAAACTTAATTTAAAAGGAGTTACGCATTATGAAAAAGTATTTGGCATTGGCATTGGCACTTGTAATGGTGCTCGGCCTGTTTTGTGCATGTGGCAAAACCGATAACGATGGCAGCAACAGCTTGAATACGATTGAGGCCGGTAAGCTGATCATGTCCACCAACGCAGAATTCCCTCCCTATGAAATGACCAACGACGACGGCAGCTTTGCCGGTATCGACGTGGAAATCGCCGGTGAGATTGCCAAGAAGCTGGGACTTGAGCTGGAAATCCTGGATATGGGCTTTGATGCCGCATTGCTGGCTGTCAACGAAGGCAAGAGCGATATCGTTATGGCCGGTGTTACTGTCAACGAAGACCGCAAGCTGGTTATGGACTTCACTGATAGCTATGCTACCGGCAAGCAGGTTGTTATTGTCAAGGAAGGTTCCGATGTCACAATGGACAATCTCGGCGAAAAAATGATCGGCGCACAGCGCGGTACTACCGGCTATATCTATGCATCTGACACCCCGGAAAACGGTGGATATGGCGAGGACCATGTCACGGCATATGACAACGGCGCAACTGCTGTTCAGGCGCTTATTAAGGGTCAGGTAGACTGTGTTATCATTGACAGCGCACCTGCAGCAGAGTATGTCAAGGCAAATACCGGTCTGACAATTCTGGACGGCGAGTGGGTTGCCGAAGATTATGCAATTGGCTGTGATAAGGGCAATACCGCTTTGGTTGAAGCAATCAACAATGCCCTTGGCGAACTGATTGCCGACGGAACTGTTCAGAAAATTGTGGATAAGTACATCAAGGCTGAATAATCGTTAGAAACCTATCAAAAGGGTGGCATTTTGTGCCGCCCTTTTTGGTGTGAAGAAATTGTGAGGTTTTTTGTGGCAGAGTATTATGAATTATGGAAAAACCTGATTCGTTCCGGCGAGGAGCTCCCCTATTGGAAGGAGTTCTTTGTGAAGTTCTATCAGGCATTTATTGAAAATAATCGGTGGTTACAGTATCTGGAAGGCCTGGGCACTACCCTGCTGGTTACTGCCATGGCTTTGGCAATCGGTATCCTTTTGGGCGTGATCGTTGCAGTAATCCGCACTGCTTACGATCAGCGTCGTCCTGGCACAGGAAATCCTTTTGGAAGTTTTCTGTTTGGTATTGTCAACTGGGTCTGCAAAGTTTATGTTACCATTATACGTGGCACACCGATGATGGTGCAAATGCTGATCATGGGTCTGGTTATTTTCTCCAGCAGCCGGGATTTTACATCCATCGGCGCGCTCACATTAGGTATTAACTCCGGTGCATATGTTGCCGAGATTATTCGTGGTGGATTGATGTCCCTGGATCCCGGTCAGGCGGAAGCCGGACGCAGCTTAGGTCTTAATTACATCGACACCATGCGCCTGATCGTAATTCCTCAGGCATTTAAGGCGATCCTGCCTTCCCTCGCCAACGAGTTTATTATTCTTTTAAAGGATACATCTTTGATTACCGTTATCGGCGGCAAAGAACTTCTTCACGCCGCGCAAGGTGTATACGGTCGTACCTATGAGCAGATGTTCCCACTACTCGGCACTGCCGTCATGTATTTAGCGCTGGTTATGATCTTCACCTGGCTGCAGGAAAAGCTGGAAAGGAGGCTGCGTCAAAGTGATCGCCGTTAAAAATTTATCCAAGTCCTTTGGCGACAATTTGGTTCTGGACAACATTACCGAGCATATTTATCCCGGTGAGAAAGTTGTTATTATTGGACCCTCCGGCTCCGGTAAATCTACATTTTTGCGGTGTTTGAATCAGATGGAAATCCCAACCTCCGGCAGTATTCTGTTCGATGGAATGGATATTACAGACCCTAAGATTAATCTGGATCTGATTCGCAGGCAAATGGGCATGGTGTTTCAGCATTTTAATTTGTTTAACAACATGACGATTCGCAAAAACATTACCCTTGCGCCGATCCGTACAAAGCTCATGAGTAAGGAAGACGCAAATGATGTGGCTACACAGCTGCTGCGCAGAGTAGGCTTGGAAGATAAAGCAGATGCATATCCAAGCCAGCTTTCCGGTGGTCAGAAACAAAGAATTGCCATTGTCCGCGCATTGGCAATGAACCCAAAACTGATGCTTTTTGACGAACCAACCTCCGCTCTGGACCCGGAAATGGTGGGCGAGGTTTTGGAAGTAATGAAAGAGCTTGCCAGTGACGGTATGACCATGGTAGTCGTTACCCATGAAATGGGTTTTGCCCGGGAAGTCGGTAATCGGGTGCTGTTTATGGACGAAGGCAAAATCGTCGAGCAAGGCACTCCGGATGCAATTTTCAACAATCCCCAAAATCCCAGACTTCAAGAGTTCTTGTCCAAAGTCTTATAATGAAAAAATGGGTTCGTTTTTACGAACCCATTTTTGTTATTTTTAAAAAAGGTATTGACATATCCTTAAAATCTGTTATAATACCTCTTGTTACGCGGGTGTAGCTCATCTGGTAGAGCGCCACCTTGCCAAGGTGGAGGTAGCGAGTTCGAGCCTCGTCACCCGCTCCATAAAACCACATCTGTCTTTGACAGATGTGGTTTTCTTTTTATTAAATTTGGGATTCCAGCCAGGATTTCATATGCTGTCTTCCTTCTTCACTCATGGGAAAGGTTTCCTGTCCTTCAATCTGACTTTTCTCATAGCAAAACGGGCCGTGCCAGTACTCCACATGGATACTGCTCTTTTCAAAATCTACTTCCTTTGCAGTTTTCTTTTCCACCTGGGGAACGATTCGAAAACGAAGTTCCTTCCAGGAGCCTGTAAAGATATTATTCATAGCAAAGCTATGCAGTGTCGGCAAGTAAATATCCGGCATATTATTCCTCCGTTATTTTTTCCATTTCATCCAACAATTTACCAAAAAAGTCCAATGCGTTTTCGACAGGACGAGACGTGGTCATATCTACACCTGCTCCCCTCAATAATTCTATAGGGTTTTTGGAGCAACCACCGGATAAAAAGTCAACATAGTCCGCCACAGCAGGTTCTCCAATAAGCAGAATCCGCTGGGAGCAGGCAATTGCAGCAGCATAACCGGTTGCATACTGAAAAACGTAATAATCATAATAGAAGTGGGGAATCCGTGTCCACTCCGATGCAATATAATCATCTATGACAATATCCGGTCCATAATACATTTCGTTCAAGCGGCGGTATTCATCATCCAAAGCCTGTGCCGTAAGCGTTTTTCCTTCTGCAACCATTTTACCGATATTCAGTTCAAATTCAGCAAAGAGTGTTTGACGGAATAGTGTTCCTTTAAATTGCTCCAGGAAATGATTAATCAAATACGCCCGCTCTTTTTTGTCGGTAGTTTTGGATAAGAGATATTCCATAAGCAACGCTTCGTTGCAGGTAGATGCAACCTCTGCTACAAAAATGACGTAGTCGGCATCCACCGGATTTTGCTTTTTATTGGATAAATAAGAATGAAGCGCATGACCCATTTCATGGGCAAGGGTAAACACACTGTCCAGCGTACCGCTATAGTTCAGTAGTACATAGGGGTGAACTGCCGCGCCTGCACTATAAGCGCCGCTGCGCTTGCCAACGTTGGGATACACATCAATCCAGCGATTTTCAAATCCGGCTTGCAAAATTTTCCGGTATTCATCACCGAGAGGTGCTAGCGCATGATAAACCGTCTTTTTTGCCTCATCAAAAGGCATCTTTTTGTCTGCATCCTTTACAAGAGGCGCATAAATGTCATAAAAATGCAGGCTGTCAACATCGAGCAACTTCTTACGCAAAGCAATGTATCTATGCAGCTTGTCCAGATTTTTATGCACCGTGTCAATCAAATTCAAATACACATCGGTAGGCACATTGGTTGATGCCAGAGATGCCTCAAATGCGTTTGGATAATGGCGGGTTTGCGCATAGAACTTCAGTTGCTTATTTTGCGCATCCAGCAACGCAGCAGCAGTGTTTTTCATACCGGAAAAGCCATTATACAGATTTTCATAGGCGCTTTTGCGGAGAACGCGGTCCGCACTTTCCTGATATTGCACAAACGTTGCCTGCGTCAAAGGATGGTGTACGCCATTTGCATCCACTGCATCGGAAAAGGTTAAATCCGCATCTGTCAGCATACCATATATTTTATCCGGTGCTTGCGCCATTTCACCGGCCGCAGCCAAAATTCTTTCCTCTTCTTGTGACAGAACATGGTCCTTATGCAGCCGCAGATCTGACAGGTATCTACGATACCTGTTCAGCTCTGGAAAATCCCGGTAAAATTTTGCCAAATCCTCCTCAGAAATGGCCATAATTTCCGGTGTTTCAAAACTGGTTGCCGTATTGAGTGCAACCGCAGTACTGATAAACCTGCCGGTCATAGCTTGATATGCAGCATTGCGGGTATCTTCATCTGCCTTGCGCATACAGTAATTTGCAAGGCGCTGCGCTTTTACATGAACCTGTTCTGAAGCATAGAGATATTCATATAGCATCTGCCCACCGTCTCCAAGCTTTCCGGCATAAGAAAGCAAGTTTTCCTTATCTTCTTCTAATGTGGACAGTTCCTTCTCCCAACCCGCGTCGCTGGAATACAGATCTTCAATTGCCCATGTGTCTGCAAGGGGAATTTCGGACCGTTCAGGAATTTTCATCATTTTATCCATAGAGTTCCTCCAGAATTGCTTTTGTTTATTATAACACGAAATACTAAAAAAGCAAACATACGCCACTTGCAAATATGTCCAAAATATGCTAAAGTATTGCTCGGTGATGAAAATGAATAAACAGTTGCGCGGCAGCGCTTTTTTACTTCTTGCAACAATTATATGGGGTTCAGCCTTTGTATCCCAGAGCGTTGCGATGGATAATATGGGACCTTTTGCCTTCCAGGCAATACGGTGTTTTCTTGCAGTCATCGGTTTACTTTTAGTAATTGCGTTTACAGACCGTTTTCAAAAAGACAGGAAAACCTTCTGGAGCCGGTGGTGTGATCTTAAGCTTTGGAAAGCCGGTCTACTTTGCGGTATTCCACTCTTTCTTGCATGTAACATGCAACAGATGGGTCTTATGGATACGGATGCCGGAAAATCCGGTTTTCTCACCGCAATGTATATTGTGATCGTACCTATAATCGGTATCTTTTTAAAAAGAAAGCCGTCCATTCTTGTGCCCATTAGCGTTTTACTTGCGGTTGTTGGTTTGTATTGCCTTAGCTGCGTTGGCGCTACCCGAATCAACACAGGCGATCTGCTCACTCTAGGCTGCGCGCTTATGTTTGCCATACAAATTACCTTCGTTGATTTATTTGCCGGTTCTGTGGATGCTCTGCGGCTGAATACCATCCAATCGTTTGTTTGCGCAGTATTATCCTGTGTGCTGATGCTGTTTTTCGAAAAACCCACTGGCGATGGAATCCTCCGCAGTACAATTCCATTAATACATGTGGGTTTTCTGTCTATGGGCGCAGGCTACGCGCTGCAAATTCTGGGACAAAAGCATTTGGAGCCTACAGCGGCATCTTTAATTATGAGTCTGGAGTCTGTTTTCGCAGTTGTATTTGCGACGATGATTTTGGGTGAAACCATGACTTTTTGGGAAACGATCGGCTGCATTCTTTTGTTCATTGCTGTAATTCTCTCACAAATCCCGGTAAAAAGAAAAGTAAAAGCATAAATATCCCCTGGCCTATGCCAGGGGATATGATTTTATTTAACATCTTGTGAAATGATCGCTTTCATTGCCTCAATACCCACCAATATTGCCCCGGAGGTATCTTCCGTCATTGGTTGAGCAAGACCGGCCTTTTCCCGTTCTTGATTCCAAACCACATGGAAACAGCTGCCACAGCGAACACCCAAAGCTGCCGCCACAACAAACAATGCGGCAGATTCCATTTCACTTGCCTTCACACCCAGACGCTTCCAGCTTTCCCATTTTTGCAAAAGCTCATAGGATACCGGAGATTTTTCCGGACTGTGCTGACCATAGAAGGCGTCCTTGCATTGCACAATACCGGTATGCGTGTGATAACCCAAGCTCTCACCCGCAGCCTTCAAAGCCGCAGTAACAGAGAAGTCCGGCACAGCAGGAAATTCGATAGGCGCATATTCCAATGACGTATGCTCATATCGAATTGCTCCGGTTGCTACAATTACATCACCAGGCAAAACGTCCATAGCGATTCCGCCGCAAGTGCCAACCCGGATAAATGTGTCCACACCAATAGCCGCCAGTTCTTCCATGGCAATTGCCGCTGATGGGCCGCCGATACCCGTTGAGCAAACAGAGACCTTTTGACCCATCAGATATCCGGTATAAATGTTATACTCACGGTTGGATCCAACATGCACAGCATTTTCAAAATGTTGGGCAATGGCTTCGCAGCGACCCGGGTCACCGGGCAAGAAACAATAACGTCCAACATCCCCTGCCTTGCAGTGAATATGATATTGCATACCAATATCTTGCATATTCCTTTCTCCTTTAGAACAAGCTAACCTGATTGGTCTCCGGCAGCGAACCAAATGCGCCGGAATCCTTCAGCATTTGGATGTGGGTTTTCGACACCTTGGGGCAATATACGCTAAACTCCTCAATGGACATAAACTGCCTGCCTTCTCTGCCTGACACAATGTCAAATGCAGCGCTTTCACCCAGACCTGCAACAGCCACAAAGGGCGGTCGCAATTTTCCGTCCTCAATCAAAAAGTTCAGCGCATCACTTTTATAAATATCAATGGGCAAGAATTCAAAGCCACGAAGGAAATACTCGTACGCCACTTCTAACGTAATCAACAGATTCTTATCCTTGGCTGTTGGCTTTTCCATTGCTTCGATTGCCTTGATATTTGCCTTTACCGCTTCCAGTCCACCGGTCATCAGCGCGGAGTCAAAATTACCCTTCTGACTACGGCGGTAAAAATAAGCAGAATAAAATGCCAAAGGATGATTGACCTTAAACCAGGCAATACGGAAAGCCATCATAACATAGGCAACGGCATGGGCCTTGGGGAACAGATACTTGATCTTCTTACAAGAATCAATATACCATTCCGGAACGCCGGCAGCAATCATTTCTTCTTCTGCGCCTTCCGGCAGACCCTTACCCTTTCGGACAGATTCCATAATCTTAAATGCCCTTTTTTCGGGAAGACCACAGGAAATCAGATAAATCATAATGTCGTCACGACAGCCAATGGTTTGGTCAACTGCTGCAGTACCGGACACGATCAAGTCCTTGGCATTTCCCAGCCACACATCTGTTCCGTGGGTGTAGCCGGAAATTCGCACCAAAAAGTCAAACTTTGTAGGCTTGGTATCCAGCAGTACCTCACGGGTAAAACGCGTGTTAAATTCAGGCACAGCCACGGCACCGGTAGGTCCAAGAATCGGGTCATCCTCGTACCCCAAAATCTTGGAAGATGTAAATAGTGACATTGTATCTTTATCATCCAAGGGGATAGTCTTGGCATCTACACCGGTCATATCCTCCATTTTGCGGATCATTGTAGGGTCGTCATGCCCCAACATATCCAGCTTCAGGAGATTTTCTTCCATGGAGTGATATTCAAAATGGGTCGTGATCTGATCGCTGTCGGGGTCATCAGCCGGATGCTGTACCGGACAGAAATCCCAGATTTCATTTTCCTGGGGAATAACCACAAGACCACCCGGGTGCTGACCGGTTGTCTGCCGTACATCCATACATCCGTGGATTAAACGGGATTCTTCTGCCTTGCTGACTGTTCTGTCCCGTTCCTCCAGATATTTTTTTACATAGCCATAAGCCGTTTTATCTGCAACAGTACCAACCGTTCCCGCACGGAAAACATGAGACTTACCAAACATTTCCGTGCAGTATGCGTGGGCCTTTGCCTGATATTCGCCGGAGAAATTCAAATCAATATCCGGCACCTTGTCGCCCCCAAAGCCAAGGAAGGTCTCAAAGGGAATGTTAAAGCCCTCTTTCGCGTAAGGCGTTCCGCATTCCGGGCAAACTGCATCCGGCAGGTCAGCGCCACATTCATACCCTTTTGGCACATCAAATGTAGTATGCTTACACGCAGGATTGGGGCAGCGATAATGAGGCGGGAAAGAGTTGACCTCTGTAATACCGGACATAAAGGCCACAATTGATGAACCAACCGAGCCACGGGAGCCTACCAGATAGCCATTTTCCATAGAATTCTGCACTAATTTCTGGGCAGACATATAGATAACATCGTAATGACAGTTAATAATGTCTGTCATTTCTGCATCCACACGTTTTTGAATCAATTCCGGAGGATTTTCGCCGTAAAGCTGGTGCATTTTTGAATAAACCAGCTGCTTTAGATCTTCCACAGAATTCTCAATTTTGGGTGCAAACAGATTATGCGGAACCGGGCGAACTTCATCGCACATGTCGGCAATCATGTTGGGATTGGTGCAAACAATCTCCAACGCTTTTTCCTCACCCAGATAACAGAATTCCTCCAACATCTCATCTGTTGTACGGAAATACAGCGGATTCGGCTGATCTGCATCAGAAAATCCCTTGTATGCCAACAAAATATGGCGGAACTGTTCATCTTCCGGATTCATAAAATGCACGTCACCGGTAGCCACAACCGGCTTATTCAGCTTGTCGCCCAGCGCTACGATCTCCCGGTTAAATTGCCGCAGCTGATCCTCGCTCACTGCAATGGGGGGCTCAACTTCCCTGCCGTCTTTATCCACCTTTTGCGGACGGAGCATGAATCGGTTATTGTCAATGGGTTGGACTTCCAAATAATCGTAGAAGGAAGCAAGCCGTTCCAGCTCCCCGTCATCCTTACCGCTGACTACCGCTTGAAACAGCTCGTTATTCTCGCAGGCCGAGCCAATAATTAACCCTTCACGAAGGCGCAGCAATTCTGACTTAAAAATTCTGGGGAACCGTTTAAAGTGATAAAGATTTGCTTCAGAAATTAACTGGTAGAGATTACGCAGACCCATTTGGTTCTTCGCAAACAAAACGATATGCTGGCAACGCATGGCAGTGGGATGATTTCGCCGGAATTCAGGGCGTAAAGGCTCCATTGCCTTATTGATGGATTGCACATCCAAGACACCTATTTGTTGAAGCATTTCAAACAACCTGCCTGCAATCTTGCCACAAACAAGCGCATCGTCTCCAGCGCGATGGTGATTGAAATCATCCAACTTAAAGTGCTTTGCCACTATGTCCAAACTGAATTTATGCAGCTCGGGAAGCATGTTCTGGGAAATTGTCAGCGTATCAACGCTTGTCATATCCCACTGGATTCCAAGTTCCTGACAAGCCCGACGGACAAAATTCACATCAAAGTCCGCATTGTGCGCAACCAACACACTGCAGCCTACAAATTCTTTAAATTCCGCCAACGCCTGGACTATATCCGGCGCGCCACGGAGCATCTCGTCCGTAATGCCGGTCAATTCCACTGTCTTGGGATGCAAATTGCGGTGGGGATCCACAAAGGTTTGGAATCGGTCGATCTCCTCACCGTTCCTCATCCGGATAGCGCCAATTTCAATAATGGTGTCCTGACGGAAAAGGCCGGTAGTTTCCAGATCAAAAGCAACATACTCCTCATCAAAGCGCATATTTGCTTCACCATGGACCGCCAAACGATCGTCCACATCGTTAATATAATAGCCCTCGCAACCATAGAGGATCTTGATAACCTGATCCGTGCCGGCAACCTTCGGCCCGCCACCCCGCGCTTCCACAGCATGTAATGCATCCGTAAAAGACTGCACACAACCATGATCCGTAATGGCAATGGCCTTATGTCCCCAGGCTGCAGCCTGTTTAATGGCATCCTCCGTCTTGGTCAAAGCATCCATCATGCTCATGCGGGTATGTAGATGCAGCTCAACACGCTTCTGTCCAGCGGCAGTATCCTCCCGTTTTGGCATCGAGCCGGGCATAATCGCAACGGGCTTGAGAACAATTTCGTTCGTAAAATTATCCACCTGCAGTCTGCCCTGCACGCGAATCACAGAGCCGGTCTTCACCTTTTCCAGAATGGGGTCGGCTTCCTTATTTTCCAGGAATCGGCTGACACGCACAGCGCCACGGTTGTCCGTGATATCAAAGTTTATGACCTTTGCATTGCGTTTGGTCAGGTCTTTATGGTCATCCTTGCTGCTGAACACCTTTCCTTCCACAACAATTGTGCCCATATCCAGAGAAATCTCATCCATCGGCACCGGTGTTCCTTTAAAGGGTCTACCATAAATAGCATCATTTTCCCTTGTCTGTTCTTTTTTCGGTTGGTATGTCGGTTTTGGCAGTTCGTCCAACATACTGCTGCGCATTTTCTCCATAGCATCCAGCAGTTGCTGACCCTCAAGGACCTCGCCGGCATGGATTTCAATCTCCACATCCGTATCAAACCGCTCCCGCAGTGCCATTTTGACTTTGGGAACGCATTCGGTAAGCACAGCCACTCCGTTTGTCTGCAGGTCAATGTGCAAGGTTTCCCCTTCCCAGCGCCAATTTGCGCCGGCAAGACTGCCCCGGGTCATCGAATTGCTTTCCACAAAAAGCGACAGTAATTCTTCCGGTTCAATTTCAATAATTTGATGAGCAGGATGCACCCCAGTCAGGGTCATGCCACGCAAGCCATACACTGCACAAATTTCATGAGATATCTGATTCAAAAGGCGCTGTGGAATATAGCAGTCGCTGTAAATCTTAACAGATATCCAGCGGGATGCGGGATCAATGTCTGCAGCAAGAACGGCCGTCTGATTCAATGCTTCAAAAAGCGTCTCAGACGGCTGGTACTGCGCGAACATATTTAAGAATGTGATCTGCTCACTCATGTCTTTCCTCAAAATTCGTCAATTTTCTTCAGTAATGCCGGCAAAAGCTGATCGTAGGGCAATTTTTCAATCTGCTGTCCTTTGGCAAACAGCATACCGCAACCATCACCACCGGCAATACCGATGTCTGCCTCTCTTGCTTCACCAGGTCCGTTAACAATACAGCCCATAACCGCCACAGTAATCGGCTTTTCGCAGTCCTTAAGTGCAGCTTCCACCTGATTTACAAGCCCAATCAAATCAATATTCGTTCTTCCGCAGGTTGGGCAGGAAATGATGTTAACGCCCTCTTTCCGGAGTCCTGCGGCTTTCAAAATATCCTTTGCTGCGTACACTTCCTCCACTGGATCATCCGTAAGGCTGACGCGAATGGTGTCACCAATGCCGTCTAACAGCAATGCCCCGATACCCATAGCAGATTTCATAAGTCCCATGCGCACCGGACCGGTCTCCGTTACGCCAATATGTATCGGATAATCACATTGGCTGTGGAATAATCTGGCTGCAGCCACCATTGTCGGCACATTAGACGACTTCATGGAAACACAAGTATCATAAAATCCAAACTTTTCCAAAAGCTCCAGATGATCAAAAGCGCTCTCCACCAAGGCATCGGCAGTGGGATGACCGTACTTTTCCAATAATTTTTTATCCAAACTGCCGCCATTAACGCCAATGCGAATAGGAATTTTCTTGTCTTTGCACGCCTCAACAACAGCTTGAACCCGATCTTCCCCGCCAATATTGCCGGGATTGATGCGGATTTTTGATGCGCCACCCTCGGCTGCAGCCAATGCAAGCTTATAGTCAAAATGAATATCTGCAACAAGCGGCAGAGGAGATTCCTTGCAAATTTCAGCAAATGCCTTTGCCGCATCTTTATTGGGAACCGCCAGGCGCGCAATTAGGCAACCGGCAGACTTTAGTTTCTGAATTTGTGCCAAAGAGCCCGCAACATCAGTTGTCTTCGTGTTCAGCATAGACTGAATCACCACCGGCGCGCCGCCGCCGATAGTAACATTTCCTACTTTTATCTGTCTTGACATAATTTACCCCTTAAAGATTACAACGATATCTTTCAACATGATTACTGCCATAAAGACGAGCAGTAAAATCATTCCGATTCCGTGGATATACCCCTCGTACTTGGGATTAATTTTCTTTTGTGTGACCGATTCAACAGCCGTTACCAGCAGCAGTGCTAAAACACGTCCACCATCCAAAGCCGGAATCGGCAGCATATTCATAACAGCCAGATTAATGGCGATAAAACCGCCAAAATACAGCATGTTCAAAAGCGCACCACCGGCACTCTGCGCAGCAGAAGCACTTTCAGACATGATTTGAACAATGCCCACAGGCCCTGTCATATCCTGCAGACCCGCCATGCCGGAAAACAACATACGCAAACTGACAAACACAGACTTTACATAGTTCAATGCCGTAGGCAAAACTCTGCCGGGAACCGATGCAGCTGTTGTTTCCTTATAAGCAAATTGCAGACCATACAGCATCTGTTTCCCACCGTTTCCGTCATCGACAGCTTTTCGCACCATGGAAACATCCTGCAAAAGCACCTTTTGACCGTTGCGCTCTACTAAAATATCATAATTACCGTCAGCAAGAAGCATAGTGGCCAGAGAAAAGTCCTCATAAATATGCATCTTTTCTCCGTTAAATTCCAAGATAACATCGCCTTGCTGCAGGCCATCACCCTCCATCACAGAACTCCAGGGTTCAATTTGCGTCACTTCAGTAGTGGCGTAGCCGGGCTGAAAGGAAAGCACAACTGCTACAATCAAAACGCCGGTCACAAAATTCATAAATGAACCGGCAACCAGAATAATCAGCCGTTTCCACCAGCTTGCCTTCTGAAAAGAGCGAGGATTATCTGTATCCTCGTCCTCTCCTTCCATGGCGCAATAGCCACCAACGGGAATCGTACGAATGGCATATAAAGTCTCCCCTCTTTGCCACTTTGCAATGGCAGGACCCATAAACATGGAGAATTCGTTGACCTGGACACCGGACAGCTTTGCAGCAGCAAAGTGACCCAGTTCGTGAACAAAAATCAACAAACTAAACAAGAAAACAGCAAATACAATGGAGAAAAATACGCTCATATTACGCCTCAATTCATACAGATATCATTGTTCCTGCAACGACGGCTCTTGCCATTTTATCCGCTGCAAGGATTTCCTCTAACGTTGGGTTTTTCACAAAAGACACTGCATCTACAGCTTTTGATACCAAATCATAAATATCGTAAAAGCCAATTTCATCCTGCAAAAACATTGCTACAGCTTGCTCATTAGCGCTATTCATCACCGGACAGGCTGTACCCCCTGCAGCGGCGCAGGCGCGGGCAAGCGACAAACAAGGAAACGCTTCCATATCCGGCGCCTTGAAGTTTAAATCGCCGCAGGAAAGCAAGTCCAGTGCCGGAGCAGGGCATTCCATTCTTTCAGGATATGTCATTGCCAACTGAATGGGCAATCGCATATCCGGACTTCCCAGCTGGGCCATTACCGCACCGTCCGTAAATTCCACAAGACTGTGCACAATGCTTTGTCGGTGGATCACCACATCCACCTGTTCCAGCGGAACATCATAAAGGCGCATAGCCTCAATCACTTCCAAGCCCTTGTTCATTAGGGTGGCGCAATCGATAGTAATTTTTGCGCCCATCTTCCAGTTAGGATGCCGCAGTGCGTCCGCCTTTTTCACGGTGCGAAGTTGCTGCTTATCCATGCCAAAAAACGGTCCGCCGGAGCAGGTCAAGATCAAACGTTTTATCTCCCGTTTATCGTTACTGCCCATAAGGCACTGAAAAATCGCAGAATGCTCGGAGTCCACCGGGATAATCTCCACGCCATATTTCTTTGCCTCCGCCATTACCAGTTCACCGGCGCAAACCAGTGTTTCTTTATTGGCAAGACCAATGCGTTTTCCGGTGCGAATGGCTGCAAGAGTCGGTTTCAAGCCGACCATGCCAACCACAGCCGTGATAACACAGTCCGCTTTCTCCATAGATGCAGCACGGATCAGTCCCTCCTCACCCCATGCAATTTCGATAGGCAAATCGGACAATTCCGTACCAAGCAGATCAGCAGCCTCCTGAGTAGCCATAACTGCCAAATCCGGACGGTATTTGCGGCACTGCTGGGCCATTCTTTCCACATTTGTTCCGGCGGTTAAAGCACACACAGGAATCTGCAAATTGTCAACAATATCGAGACTCTGCCGCCCAATTGAGCCGGTAGATCCCAAAATACTCAAACATTTAACCATTATTTCACCGCCACTGGCAGCAGAAGCAACATCACTTCTGCAACAGGTCCTACAAGCATCATAGAGTCAAAACGATCCAAAATACCACCATGACCGGGAATCACATTTCCATAGTCCTTGATCCCGGTTTGCCGCTTAATTACTGAAAAACACAAATCACCGAACACGCCCGTTAAGGAGCCAACAATTCCATAAATCAGCGCATAGAGGTAGTTTGTCTCAAGGCCGAAAAACGCTTCCATTATTAAACCATAAAGCAGCATGCCTACCGTGGCGCCCAAAACACCACCAACGACACCTTCTATGGTTTTCTTGGGGCTGATCGTAGGTGCCAGCTTATGTTTGCCAAACTTCAAGCCTGCAAAATAAGCACCGGTATCAGACAAAAATGCCAAAACGAAAGGTATCAGTATAAATACTCTGCCATTTTCATTGCTGTGGATACGAACAAGCGAACCTAAAAGCAGGGGCAAAATCACACCTGCAAAAAAGCAAACCGCAATTTTCTCAAAAGGCAGCTTCATTTGGCTGATCATCATTTCGGCAAACATCGCTGCCCAGAATACCAGTATTCCCAAAAGCAGCCACGCATAACCAATAGAAAGGCCACACCACAGCATACACCAAAAAGCAAATACTGCGCTATAGCAGCAAAGACGCAAGGATTTCACAAAGCCTGCACCCACCATAAGCTCATAAACTGCAATAGCGGCCATCAACCCAAACAAAATAGCGGTACAGATCTTTGGGGCAAACAAAACGATTGCAAGAAGCAGCGGCAATAGCGTAACGCCAGCAATCACGCGCGTTTTCATAGCTTACACCCCTCCAAACCGACGATTGCGTCGCCAGTACTCTTCAATCGCCTTATTCAAATCCTCCGGACCAAAATCCGGCCAAAGAACATCCATAAAGACATATTCTGAATATGCAGATTGCCACAGAAGGAAATTACTGGTGCGCATCTCGCCAGAGGGTCGAATGATTAACTCCGGATCAGGAACATCGGCAGAATATAAATAGGAAGAAAGCAGTTCCTCCGTTAAATCATCTGCTGCATATTTACCATTGGCAACATCTTTTGCAAAAGCCTTTGCCGCTGTAACCAGTTCGTCACGACCACCGTAGTTTAAGCAGAAATTCACCTGAACCCCTTCATATTGCGCGGACTGCTCCTCTGCCTCACGGCACAGCTTTTCCAGCTCCGGACTCAATCGGCTCAAATCCCCAAAAAACTTAAACCGGACATGATTTTTCGCCATATCCCGCAAAGCTTCCCGCACATAATCACCCAAAAGGCGCATCAAACCGTTAATTTCGTCTTCAGGTCGTTTCCAATTTTCCGTAGAAAAGGCGTAAACAGTTAAATACTTCATGCCGATCGTCCGACTATAGTTGGCAATTCGTCGAAACGCTTCGCCACCGGCCGCATGCCCAGCGTTACGGGGCAAGCCCCGTTTTTTTGCCCAACGGCCATTGCCATCCATTATAATTGCAACATGGCGGGGTGACTTTATCTTTTTTTCTGTTTGATCCATAAAGATCCCTCTTTCAAACTAACATATTGGGGGCGCAAGCGCCCCCAAATAATATCAAATGGACATCAATTCCTTTTCCTTGGCTGCAGTTGCATCATCAACCTGCTTGATATACTTATCCAGCATATCCTGCAGATCCTTTTCTGCCTTTTTCTGCTCATCCTCGGTAATTTCAGAATTTTTCTTCAACTTTTTAACATAGTCCATGCCGTCCCTGCGGATGTTGCGCATAGCGACCTTCGCCTCTTCGGCATACTTCTTGACCTGTTTAGTCAGTTCCTTGCGGCGCTCCTCCGTAAGCTGGGGGAATACCAGACGGATCACTTTGCCGTCATTTTGCGGGTTAATACCCAGGTCGCTCATCTGAATTGCTTTTTGGATATCCTTGAGAAGGTTTGTATCCCAGGGCTGAACGACAAGCGTTCTTGCATCAGGCGTGGAGATGGTTGCAACGCCGTTCAGGGGTGTCTCACTTCCATAATATTCTACAGAAATTCTATCCAGAACTTTTGCATTGGCGCGACCTGCGCGGACAGCGCCGAATTCCTCTGCCAAATGGTCCAGAGCCTTGCCCATTCTTACACCATATTCCTTAAAATCAACGCTCATACTGCTTCCTCCTTAACTGTAGTACCAATTTTTTCACCGCAGACTACGCGGAAAATGTTTTCAGGATCTGCCAACGCAAAGCAGATTAATGTCATGTGATTGTCCATAGCCAGCGTCATAGCGGTGGTATCCGTAGCTTTCAAATGTTTAGCCAGAACTTCGTCATAAGTCAGCGAATCATATTTTACCGCGGTAGGATCTACATTGGGGTCAGCTGAATAAATGCCGTCCACATTCTTTGCCATCAAAATGGCATCAGCCTCAATTTCCACACCCCGAAGCACTGCACCGGTGTCGGTGGAGAAATAGGGATTGCCTGTTCCTGCAGCAAAAATAACGATTTTGCCTTCATTGAGATATCTGTCCGCCGTATCCCGTGTGAAATACTCGGCAAACTTGTTCATTTCCACAGCTGTAAGTACCCGTGCATCCATACCGTGTTTTTCCAGCGCGTCCGCAACAGCAATGGAGTTCATAACCGTAGCCAGCATACCCATAGCATCGCCGTGAGAACGTTGCATTTTGTCAGCGCCGTCCTTCACGCCACGCCAGAAATTACCGCCGCCGATAACAATGCCGATTTGGACGCCTTCGTTATGGCACTTGCGAATCACTTCGCATACAGCGTTGATTACGGAAAAATCCAAACCCCGGTGCGCATCCCCGGCAAGTGCTTCACCGCTGATTTTCAGCAGAATGCGTTTATACATAATTTTGCCCATGGCAAATCACTCCTTCCTATTACCACCTATTTTATAATAATTCTCGCAAATTGACAACAACAATTTATAAAACTTATAAAATTCTTTTAGAAAAATTAAAAATCAAGTCATTTCTTTTTTTCTCAAAGAGAATATTCTTGATTTTGGTTGCAAAAATAATGGCAATCGGTTATAATATTTCCAAATTTTCCAAAAGAGAGGATGGCAAAAATGGCTGAAATCACAGAGAGTAAAAATTTCATCCACGCCTTTATTGAAGAAGACATTGCAGAAGGTGGCGCGTATGCAGGTCAGACTGTCCATACCCGGTTCCCTCCTGAACCTAACGGCTACCTGCATATCGGTCACTGCAAGGCGCTGATCATCGACTTCGGCACTGCCGAAAAATTTGGCGGTCTGTGCAATCTGCGTATGGATGATACCAACCCCACCAAGGAAGATGTGGAGTTTGTAGACGCAATTCAGGAAGACATTCGCTGGTTGGGTTTTGACTGGGGCGACCGGTTCTATTTCGGCTCTGACTACTTCGAAAAAGACTATGAATTTGCCGTTGAACTGATCAAAAAAGGTCTTGCCTATGTCTGCGAATTGACACCGGAACAGTTCAAGGAATACAGGGGTGATTTGAATACTCCCGCAATCTCACCCTTCCGGGATCGGCCTATTGAAGAAAGCCTTGACTTATTTGCCCGGATGCGTGCCGGTGAATTTGAGGATAATAAATACACCTTGCGGGCCAAAATTGACCTCGCCTCCGGCAATTTCAATATGCGCGACCCGGTTATTTACCGTATTCGTCACATGCACCACCACCGTCAGGGAGACAAATGGTGCATTTATCCTATGTATGACTTTGCTCACCCCATTCAGGATGCTTTGGAAGGCATTACCCACAGCCTTTGCTCTTTGGAATTTGAGAATCACCGTCCTCTTTATAATTGGGTTGTGGAAAATGTGTCCGTACCCCACAAACCCCGCCAGATTGAGTTTGCCCGGTTGGGTATCGATCACACGGTGCTTTCCAAGCGCAAGTTAAGAGCCTTGGTAGAAAACGGCTATGTTTCCGGTTGGGATGACCCGCGGATGCCGACGCTTTGCGGTTTGCGCCGCCGTGGTTATACGCCCAGAGCCATTCGCAACTTCTGCGACCGGGTTGGCGTTGCCAAATCACCCAACACTATCGAATACGCTTTCCTGGAGTACTGCCTGCGCGAAGATTTGAACGAAACAGCCAAACGCGTTATGGCTGTTCTGAAACCGATCAAGCTGACTATCACTAACTATCCGGAAGGCAAATCCGAACTGGTCGAAGTGGAAAATAACCCCAATGACCCCAATGCCGGTACGCGGCAGGTCAGCTTCTCCCGGAATCTTTGGATCGAAGCTGACGACTTCCTTGCGGAGCCTGTACCCAAATACAAGCGGCTCTATCCCAATGGACCGGAGTGTCGTTTAAAAGGCGCATATCTGGTCACCTGTACCGGATATAATACCGACGAGAACGGTAACATCACCGAGGTACTTGCCACTTACGATCCGGATTCCCATGGTGGAGATCCTGCAGATGCACGCAAGGTCAAGGGCGCTACCATCCACTGGGTAGATGCCAACAATTGCGCAGAGGCAGAAGTCCGTCAGTATAGCAATCTGTTTGATGACGCAGATCCTGACGCTGCAGGCAAGGATTTCCTCGCCTGTCTGAACCCCAACTCCCTGGAGATTCTCACCGGCTGCAAGGTTGAGCTTAGTCTGAAGGATGCCAAGGCTCCCGCGTCCTATCAGTTTATGCGCATTGGCTATTTCTGCCCGGACAGCAAGGACTCCTCCCCCGAGCATCTGGTATTCAATCGCTCCGTCGGCTTGAAGGACAGCTTCAAACCCACAAAATAAGCTTTTGCGGCGCATCGAAAGGTGCGCCGCAATTACATTTTCATATGCTTTTCTATGCAGAAAAAGAGCAGGTGGAACACCACCTGCTCTTTTTGCTTATTTTGTCTTTACGGACTTGTAGCCGGACCAGCTGGAATAGATCTTCTTACCACTGACAGTCTTGTATGCGCGGACGCGTACATAGTATTTGGTTTTCTTCTTCAGACTCTTAATGGTCTTCTTAGTGGTCTTGTTGCTGGAGATCGTAGTTTTCTTGGAGGATTTAAAGCTCTTAGAAGTGCTGTATTCAATCTCATAGCCGCTGGTCTGGGTGGTCTGCTTGTTCAGCTTGACCTCGATAGACTTGGATTTGCCGGTGAGCTTGTTGATGCTGGGAGCCTTGGGCACGATGGTAAAGGACAGTGCCTGGCTTCCGGAATAGTTGCCCTTGAAGGTTACCGCCACTGTGTATGTACCCACATTCGTTCTGCCGGAAGCATAGCTTACAGTATAGTCCGTATCCTTTTTCAGTGTCTTACCCTTAGAGTCCTTGACCGTTACGGAAGGTGTTTTCTTCTTTCCGCTGTAAGTATACTTAGTGGTAGAAAGGGTCACAGATTTGATCTGGTAGATCGTTGTGGTAGAAGCCACATTTGCGCATACCTTACAAGACTTAACGATCTTACCGTTGGCCTTTGTCGTCGCCTTGGTGGTCTTGGTCTGGTAATTGTGCTTTATGGTACGCTTTGCGCCGCAAGTATCACAAGCGGTGTCACAGTCGTTGGTATATTTGTGGCCTGCTGCCTTACCCTCTGTTGCGTTACAGTTTATACAGGTCTTCGCCTTGGTGCAGGTAGCCTTTGCATAGCTGTGACCCTTGGCAACAATTTTCCGGTGTCCGGCCGCCCACTCCTTACAGTCGGTACAGTACACTCCGGCGGTATAACCAACCTTTGTGCAGGTGGGCTCCTGCTGATCAAAGAACTCCCAGTTCGCGTGCTTGCAGCTATTACCCTCGTAGGTGATTTTGACATTGAAAGAGCCGGAGCCATCCCACAATCGAGCGCCCAAATAATAGATCTTGCCCGCTGTCAAATGGCATGTAATGGAGAAGTTGTTATCATCACCACTATTGTCATTGTAATACAGTTGCGCTTTTTTCGCATCGAAAATGTATCCCTTGGTATCACGATTGGAAATGGACGTAAAGGTATAGTTGCCGGACCGCTGGGGAACAAACAGCAGATATGTGATATCATAAGACCCTTGAATCTGTTTTTGTTCATTTAGCGCAATGTCGCTCTTGATTTCCACATTGCAGGAATCGCAAATGCCGTCCACATTCTCGTCGCTATGTCCGGTAGCCGGCAAAAGGGCGAAGTTTGCGCCGGCCTTCTTGCACCGTTCGCATGCAACGCCTGCTGTATTGCCGTCTTCCGTACAGGTAGCTTTCTTAGCGGCCATTGCTACCATCTTGTGGCCCAAAGAGTCCACATAATCAGTCTTGTTCACCGCATCGCAGCGGATGCACTGCGTCTGGGTATAACCTTGCGCTTCACAGGTAGAGGGCACAACGGTTACCGTTCCGGAATAGTCATGTCCCAGGGCTGCAGCCGTCACCTGCCGGAAGGTTTCGCCGTAGGCGCAGGTGCGCTCGGTGTAACCGTATGCAGTGCAAGTCGCCGCCACCGGCTTTGCCGGAAACAGGGAATAATCGTGGGTATGGTTATACTCAACGTTTTCATTGCCGTAAACGCCTTCAATGGATTTCCACTGGCTCTCCGTGCCTGTATAATAGATTTTAATACCACTATAATAACTGGGTGGCAAATCCTTGATGGTAGTCACACTGGTGGGAATGCTCACACTGCGCCATCCCGTTCTATCGTAGTCGTCGACATAATTACTGGAGAAGGCGTAAGAATTAATGGTCGTAACGCCCTGAGGCACAATGTAGTCCACTGTTGCGCCGGGAACTGTCAGCAAAACGGTCTTATCCTTATTAAACAGTGCGCCGCCCTCACTGGCATAATTCGGATTGTTCTTATCCACCGAGAAACTGAGCAGATTGTTGCAATCAGAAAATACGTCCAAATCAATGGAAGTCACACTTTTCGGGATATCAATGTTGGTTAATCCATCACAGCCGGAAAAAGCATAATAGGCAATACGCGTGACACTATCCGGGATGGTGATGCTCTCCAGGCTGTCGCAGTTACTAAATGCTCCGCGAGGAATCTCTGTCACAGTATTATCCAGAATAACCCTGGTAACTTCCTTTCCATCTGCATCCAAGATATGCACACTATCTGCATAATACATTGGATTGCCATAAGAACTGTCAAAAGCAATTGTACACCATGCGCTGGGGTCGGTAATATACACATCTTTCAGCTGGTAGCAGCAGTAAAACGCATCCTCGCCAATGGTGGTAACGCTGTCCGGAATGGTGATGCTGGTCAGGCTGACGCAGTAACGGAACGCACCACTGCTAATGGCGGTGACACCGTCCGGAATGGTGATGCTCTTCAGGCTTTCGCACCCAGAGAACGCACCATCGCCAATGGTGGTAACGCTGTCAGGGATGGTGATGCTGGTCAGGTCGTAGCAGCTCCGGAACGCAGAATCATAGATAACCTTTGTTCCGTCCGGAATTTCATAAGTAGTAAAATCCGTTCCTGTAGCATATACCAACAACACATATGGGTTATTGTTGTTACCCAGATATCTTACATTATTATCATTGTTGTATTCTAAGTTATTACAGCGATAGAATGCGGAATCACCAATGTAGGTAATACTGTCCGGAATGGTAATATTGGTCAGTTTGCGGCAGTAATAGAACGCATAATCGCCAATAGTGGTGACGCCCTCCGGAACGGTAATATTGGTCAGTTTGCGGCAATAATAGAACGCAGAATAGCCAATGGTGGTTACGCCGTCACCGATGGTCACGCTGGCCAGGTTTTCGCAGGAATAGAACGCATAGTCGCCAATGGTGGTGACTCCGTCACCGATGGTCACACTGGTCAGACTATCGCAGGAACGGAACGCAGAATAGCCAATGGTGGTGACACTGTCCGGGATGGTAATGCTGGTCAGTTTGCTGCAGTTATAGAATGCGGAATCACATATAATTTTTGCGTCATTATAAATATCACACGAGGTAATTGAGGTAGAGCTTGCCTTTACTAATACCATATAAGGATTTTTACTATTGCCAAGATATTTTGCATTATTATAGACATTATATTGAAGCCGATCACAGCTATAGAAGGCATTATAACCAACGGATGTTACACTATCCGGAATGGAAATGGAAGTCAGGCTGTCGCAGTTATAAAACGCATACTCTTCAATCAATGTTACACCGTTACCCAAAATCACGTCTTTAAGCTTGGTGCAGGATTGAAAAGCACGATAACCAATTCTGGTTACGCTATCCGGAATCGTTACGCTAGTCAGGTTGCTGTAGCCTTTGAACTCGAGGGCACCAATGTTGGTAATGCCTTCTTTGATGGTCACCGTTTGAATGGCATTTCGAAAAACATTCCATGGTTGCTCGTAGGAGCCATCGTATGCTTTGTTCGTACTGCCGGTGCCGCTGATGGTCAGCGTTCCGGTATCCTTGTCGAAGTTCCAATTCACCTGACCATAGTAATCGGTGGCAGTACAATAAGACTGATAGCTGCCGCTATAGGCATCCCCACCGGAAACTGTTGCTGCGGATGCGGTCACCGGGAACATAGCAACGGTAATTACCACCGCCAGCAACAAAGCCAACATTCTTTTACTGCTGTTTGTCATTTTTCATCTCTCCTTGTTTGATTCTGCTATTTAGTAGGCCCATACAAATCCAAAAATATGGCGCTATAATTACAACACTAAAACTAAAGAACGCCTGCACGCAGTAGCAAAGCACTGCCGCCCCTAAAATAAGTACATAAGGGTCTTTGAAAATACGACGAAAGCTCTTGACCGCCAAAAGCACCAAAAAGATCAAATACGGCACGAGACCGAAAAGACCCACGGTGCAAAACAGCTGCAGGTATTCATTATGGGCGGTGTCGATCAGACCCAACCGCTCGGTCAAACCCGCTTTGTCAGCATAGGTTTTAAAGGCCTCTAAAAAAGTGCCGATGCCGGTGCCAAATACAGGTCGTTTCAAACCCATCTGCAAGGCATTTCGCCAAATGCCAATTCTGTATGTACCGGAGGCATCGGTCAGCTTACCGGCGAAAAGATCCGCGATCTCCTCTTGTAAGCTTGCGCCGCCAATAATATCCAAATTGAGTTTACCCAATTCCCCTTCTGCGCCAATGGGAATCAGAGAAAAGCTGATAGCTGCGATCAGCAAGGCCGGAATGACAATTTCCCCAATGGTGATCCCACGAAGGACCGGAACTGTTAGCTTCCGGCGCGTATAAAGCCTGTGCAATATGCACCGGATCGCCAGCAGCACCGCGCCCAGCAGCAACAGTATACCGGACACACTGTCAAATACAATTTGTATTTGCGTTTTTTCAAGAGCCTTTATATATTTGTATTCAATAAATCGATGTAAAAACAGCGTAAAGGCCAGTACAGCCATAAAATCTGCCAATTTAAACAGTCGTTTCTCATCCCGGAACATAAACGGCAGGAGAATAAGCATCGTAACAAACAATGCCAGTTTTCCGGAACTTACTCCCAATTCCAAAACCGTGTATATGGAAAGCACCTGCGCTGTCAGCAACGCAATGTTGGCGATTTTTGAATTGTCCAAAACCAGATACGCCGTAACGACAATGGGGATAAACACGCACATAAGGCCGGAGAACATATCAATGTTGCCGATGGTAGAAATGAACTTTGTGATCTTTCCGTTAAACTTAGGATATAACGCAAAAACATTCACACCGCAAAGTTGCACAACGGCAACAATGCACATTGCAATGGTAACAATGCCGATCAACAGAATGTGCCCTTTCTCGAAATTACCGAAATTGCTCAAAAGATAAAACAGCGCAGCATACATCACCAGCAGAATAAAGCCGTCGTATCTACCGGAGCCAAACCAAAACACCGCCTGTCCGCTGTTGTTCTTCAGGTCCTTATAAGGAGAAAACACAAAAGAAAGCACCCCGGCAAGGACATACAACAGAAGGAAGAACTCCGGCTTTTTGAAAAAGGACTTTTCCAACCTTATAACCGGTCGGTAGCCGTCCAGCAGTGTGCCGCCAAAGGAAAAAAGGCAGGCAAAGAAAAACACACCGGCCAGCGCCAAAAATGTAATATACTTTGTTGCGGTGATATTGCCGTAATCAATAACGGCCAAGGGAAATATCACCAAAAAAAGGCTCAAAAACCATTGGGATACTTTTGTAATATCCTTCCTGATTTGCGCCGGGTAATCCTTCTTTTTCATTCTTCTCACCTACAAAGGAATGCCCGCGGGCAACCCTCCTCATATATTAACCACATTCTACCACACAGGATTTTCCAATGCAAGAAGAATATAATAAGGAGCAGGCATTGCCTGCTCCTCAGTCTATCCTTCAAAAAGTTTTGCTACTCGTTTCATCATATCCCGAATGGGCAGATTATAGGGGCAACGTTCTTCGCAAACACCGCAGCCAATACAATCCGAGGCCTTCTTAGCCTGGGCATTATAACGCTCCGTAGACCATTCCTTCAGATTATAGCGGTTGTAGTAACCTTCAAAGAGGAACTGGCAATAAATTGTGATACCCACCGTGCAGGGATTACAGTAGTTGCAACGACGGCAAAACTCTGTACCAAGAGAAGTTCGAATCTCATCGATCTTCTTAAAATCTTCCTTTGTCAGCTTGTCTACATTGTTGGAAGCCTGCACATTTTGATCCACCTCTGCAAGGCTGGCCATACCGGGAATCACCACAGTAACATCCGGGTTGTTCAGAATGAACTTCAGTGCCAAGGGCGCATCGTCAATCGCGCCGCCAGCAAGAGGCTTCATGCAAATAAAACCGATGTTCTTTTCCGAGCAGATATGTATCATCTTTTCCCCTTGCGTTTCAATAAGGTTATATGGGAACATGATGGTTTCCACCCAATCAAGCTCCACAGCCTTTTCAAACATTGGGGCAGTATGCAAGGTAATGCCGATGTGACCTATCTTCCCCGCTGTCTTCGCTTCACGCAAAGCTTCCAGCGCGCCACCCGGAGCAAGTACCTGTTCCAAATCCTCCGGAGAAGGATTGTGAATTTGGTACAAATCAATATAATCGGTACGCAGCAGTTTCAAACTCAAATCAATATCTGCAGCCATTGTCTCTTTGGACCGGGCCATGCTTTTCGTTGCCAGAATAAAATCCTCCCGGATTCCCTCAATCGCATAGCCAATGTACTCCTCGCTGACGGAATAGCCTCTAGCGGTATCAATATAATTAACCCCAGCCTCCCGAAGCTTCAGTAAGATTTCTTTTGTTCCCTCGGCATCAATGCGCTGAATGGGAATTCCTCCAAAACCCAAGCGGGATATCTTCAAATTTGTTTTTCCAAGTACTCTGTATTCCATCATTTTCTATCCTTCATTTGTGCCTGCAGATGCATAGAAAGCACTGCGAGTGATGTTGCCATATTCTCGTTCTGTACCAAAATGCCCGCCGGAACATCCAAATGCGTAGGCGCAAAATTCCAAACAGCCTTAATGCCGCAGGTAATCAGTTTGTCACATACCTGCTGGGCATGCTGGGCCGGAACGGTAATAATTGCCATAAGGACCTTATTTGCCCTGCAAAAACGCTCCATTTGCTCCATGGGATATACCGGCTTGCCATCTACCGTTTCATCGCCAAAAGGTTTGGCATCGAAGGCAGCAAGCACATTCAGCCCGTAGGCAGCAAAGCCGCTGTAGTTCAAAAGCGCCTGACCAAGCTTACCTGCGCCTACCAAAATAGCGTCGGTAGTGTTGTCATAGCCAAGGAACTGACTGATGTCCTCAATAAGGCTTTCCCGCAAATAACCGATTTTGGGCCGGCCGCCGTTAGACACCATTGCAAGGTCCTTTCGAACCTGCACTTCACCCATATTCAAGGCATTGGCCAGCGAAGTTGCAGAAATGTATGGGCTTGTACCCTCGGGGATGCTTTTTAAATACGCCAAATATCCAGGTAAACGTTTTAAGACGGCTTTTGAAATCTCTCTATGCTCCACAGACATTCCCCTTTCTAATCGATACAAAATCATATCGATATGAATTTATATCGATTATAACAAAGGAACTTATATTTTGCAAGTACTTTATACGCAGCTGGTCTGACGCACAATTTCTTTACGCAAGCGGAGCATAATACGTTTTTCCAAACGGGAAATATAAGATTGGGATATACCCAATTTGCAGGCGACCTCTTTTTGTGTCAGCTCTTTTCTGCCCTCAAGGCCAAAGCGCATTACTATAATTTCCCGTTCTCTTTCCGGCAGTTCCCGAACTGCTTTCCGTAAAAGATACAAATCCACATCATCCTCCAGAGGTCGCAGGATCATATCTTCATCGGTACCCAATATATCCGAAAGCAAAAGCTCATTGCCATCATAGTCCATATTGATTGGCTCATCCAAGGATACTTCCGTTTTCTGATTGGAAATCTTACGAATATACATCAAAATCTCATTTTCAATGCAGCGGGAGGCATAGGTAGCCAGTTTAATATTTCGGTCCCCGCGGTATGTCCCCACAGCTTTAATCAAGCCGATCGTTCCTATGGAAATCAAATCTTCCAAATTGATACCGGTATTTTCGAACCGTCGCGCAATAAAGACCACCAGGCGCAGATTATGTTCAATCAATAGTTGTTTTGCGCTCTCATCACCGGATTCCAGTGCGGTTAATACTTCTTGTTCCCGTTCCCCTTTCAACGGTGGCGGTAAAACATCACTACCCCCTATGTAGTATAATTCCCCGGGTTTTCTTATAAATAACTTTTCAATAAGACGCAAAAGGATTTGAATCATGCTACACCTCCTGTTAATGCCTGATACGCACCCTCCCTGCTCAGCGCATCCGGCGCAAAAGCCACAAGGGAGCTGCCCTTCCAATTTCCTATTTTTACATCCTGCATCCGCACACCCAGGAGCATGCCGCCAGGCTGTCCAACTGTATAATAAGGAATTAACCTTAATCCGGGCATTTTTGCCGTCAGAATGGCTTCCGCAGGCTTGGAAAGCTGCTGGCGCGTAAGACCGGTTAGTTTTTCCGCCGCTTCTGCTGCAATTACCAAAACCGGACGACCGGTAACCGGGTCCGTCAATTGATTACCCGTATCCTGCAACGCCGTTAGGCGCAGGCTATGCGCGCCGAAGTTTAACTCCACAGGTACATATGTTGATGACCCGATTTTTCCGCGAAAACCAATTGTGCAAATGATGAAAATGGCAGCTGCTGCTGCAATTACAGACAGCAGGCCCCTGTCCCTAAAGCCTAGCGTTACGCCCCCCAGAGCCATACTCAAAAGCAAAAATATCGCGCCTCTGCGCAATGCGCTTTTGGATAATCCGAATGCAACCCATGAAAGCATACACAGGCTGACACCGCGCCAAAGGGTATTCCCCAAAAAGTGAAATTCCGGAAGCATACATACCCCTCCGTAGATCCCACCGATCCCTGCAGCCAATAGCGCTCTGCCCAAACCCGGGGGATAGCCGCACAGACGGTTTGTCCCAAGTAAGAGCAGCAAATCAACCAAGAAATTCAGCGCTATCACCACATCCAGATAAACTGTCAAAGGCAGCACCTCCTATGAAAAGATTATGCCTTGAGTATATCTGCCCGCTGTAAAAAAATACGTCATTTCAGCGGAGGCTTTCAACCCCAAGAATCGCCCCTTCACTTACCCGCTTCTGCTTCACATCCCCAGATAATAAAAAATACGGCAGCTGAATCAATCAGCTGCCGCTTGTATCTGTCGATAATTTTTCATCCCGCTGTATACTGCGGATGTTTTTTTCTGCTTTGAACCGCGGGGTCATCAACTCATGCCCGCAGCCCAAACACCGCAAGCGAAAATCTGCACCGGTACGCAGGACAAGCCATTTCTTTTCGCCGCAAGGGTGGTTTTTTTTCATAACCAAAACATCACCTAAACGAATATCCATTACTTATCCCCCTTAATCGCATCCCAGTATTGCTTTGCTGCTTGCTCCAGCTTATTGGTTCCGTAGGTATAATACCGGGCGCCCACCAGTTCATCCGGTAAGTACTGCTGTTTTACCCATTGGTTGGGATAATTGTGCGGGTATTTATAGCCTTGTTCGCGCTCCTGGGTATAGGTATCCACATGAACATTCTGCAAATGACGCGGAAAATCACCGCCTTTACCCTTCTGCACATCCGCCATAGCCGCATCCAGCGCCACATGTGCTGTGTTAGATTTTGGAGAGGTCGCCATCAAAACCGCAGCATCACCCAAGGGAATTCGCGCTTCCGGCATCCCCAGCATCAGTGCTGCATCCACACATGACTTCACAATGGGGATAATCATGGGATAGGCAAGACCCACATCCTCACAGGCAATCACCATCAAACGACGGCAAGCAGCCTGCATCTGTCCTGCTTCCAAAAGACGCGCAAGGTAGTGGACAGCCGCATCCGGGTCAGAACCACGAATGGACTTCTGCAATGCCGACAATAAATCGTAAAAGTTATCTCCATCCCGATCTGCGCGCATAGCGCTTTTCTGGGTAACCGTCTTTGCGTCTTCCAACGTTAAAATCAGCCTATCTCCAACCGATTTTCCGGCAGTAAACAGCACTTCTACCGCATTCATGGCCTTACGCAGATCGCCGCCGCAAGCCCCTGCAATATATTCCAGTGCGCCTTCCTCCGGCTGCGCCCGCAAAGCCGTCCGTGTTTCCAGGAAAGAAACCGCACGCTTTACTGCTTCCAGCGCGGAAGATGCGGAAATCTGTTTAAATTCAAACACAGTAGACCGGCTCAAAATAGCATTAAACACATAAAAGTAAGGGTTTTCCGTTGTAGATGCAATCAATGTGATTTTTCCGTTTTCAATATACTCCAGCAAAGATTGCTGCTGTTTTTTATTGAAGGATTGTATCTCGTCCAAATACAGCAAAACCCCATTTGGCGCCATAAATGTATCCAATTGGGCAACAATATTTTTAATGTCTGCTGTAGATGCCGTAGTGGCATTAAGCTGATAAAGCGTACGGTTGGTTTGCTTTGCAATAATGTTGGCAACTGTTGTTTTACCAGTACCACTAGGACCGTAAAATATCATGTTGGGAATCTTACCGGACTGGACAATCCGACGCAAAATTGCACCTTCCCCCAGAATATGCTCCTGGCCAAACACTTCATCAAGAGACTGGGGTCGCAACAAATCTGCAAGGGGTTGGTACATAAGATTTCCTCCAATCTAACAATTAAAAAGTGGCAACCTCCTCCACAGCGGGTGCTGTTGGGGAAACAGAAATTGCAGTGAGTACAGGCCCAATTTCACCGCCAAAAAGCGGGTGTTTTTGCGCAGCAACAGTTGCAGTAACCATGACCCAACCTCTGGGATCTAATTTTGCGCTATCTGCATACTTACAGGGAATCCCACAAAACTGAATATCGTCTGCACAGCAGGTCATAACGAAGCGACCCGGGGCAAACATGCCTTCACTTTCCCGACGCAGTTTTGCCACTTGCGCCTTAAATGCTACCGTTTTTCCATCATACTTTTCCGGTTCTTCCGTTACATCCCGATACCAAAGAGCATAATCTTCATCCTTAAGCGCAATAACCGGCGCTTGGATGTCAAAGGGCAGCGGGTCTTCTGTATCGTCAAAGGCAGAACTACCGTCCGTATATTCATAGAGTATATCAATACGGCGGTTTGCTGCTCTTGCAAGCTTGTGAAAGGGCATATAATCTTCGCCTGGTTTCAAACGATTGAACACCACCATCTGGCCGCCAACAAGCTTGTCCATAACCAAATTGCGCATATTGGCATTATAGGTCATAAATGTGGTGGTATCTGCAAACATGACCTCCTGGGCAACCTCCCAATCATCCGGAAAACGACTGTATAAATCACCCACCAGCTGCATGCCGTTCAGTTCCGCCACCACGCGCTGGGCTCTATATTTCTTTGCCAACGCCTGAAGCTGCCTGGTCGTAACCGTCTGTTGGTCCAGAATCTCCAAATACACATTCTGGTAAGGATATGCAGAGAAATCGTATTCCTCCTCGCCCTCTTCAAACACCAGCAAAAGCGTACGTTCTCCGGAATTAAATCGCGAATCTTCCAACGTCTCTTGGATAAATTTCGTCTTACCGGAATCCAGAAAGCCGGTAAATACATATACAGGAATACGCGCCATACATTACACCCCAAAAAGATTTGCGATATCGTCAGTATGCAATTCAGAGCCAATTACACAAATTTTTCCAGTCACAGCAGCACTGCCGGTACGAACATTGGTTTCTCCGGGAACATAGTCAAAATGAATCCAGTTGCCATCCTGACCCGCTACAATTCCCTTGGCCCGTAAAACAAAACCATGTGCCCGGGAGTCTAGCTTTTTCAGTACTTCCTCGACAGACTCCAAGGTGAATTGTTTTGTGGTTTCTACGCCCCAGGAAGCAAAAACTTCATCCGCATGGTGGTCATGATGGTCATGACCGCAGCAGCAATGACCGTCATGGTCATGATGCTCGTGATGATGCTCATGCTCATGACAGCAGCAATGCTCATCATGTTCGTGATGATGCTCATGGTCATGACCGCAGCAGCAATGTTCATCATGCTCGTGATGATGCTCATGGTCATGTCCGTGGCAGCAATGCTCATCATGTTGCGCTTGCATTAACTGCTTCATATCGGCGGCGAGGGATGCATTCCCCTCCATTGCTTCTATAAGCTGGCTGCCGGTGAGCATGTCCCACGGCGTTGTTACGATGGTTGCATGGGCATTGTGCTGGCGCAGCATTTCTACCGCCATGTCCAGCTTTTGCGGTGCGATGGTGTCTGTGCGAGAAAGCACAATGGTGGATGCCGTTTCGATCTGGTTGTTATAAAACTCCCCAAAGTTTTTCATATACACTTTCACTTTGCCCGCATCTACAACAGCAACAGTGTAGCCAAGCGTTACGTTGTCATTGGTAACTTTTTCCACCGCGCCAATTACATCAGAAAGCTTTCCAACACCGGAAGGCTCGATCAAAATCCGGTCTGGGTTATATTCGCTGATCACCTGGGTCAACGCTTTGCTGAAATCGCCCACCAGGCTGCAGCAAATACATCCGGAATTCATTTCGGTTATATTGATGCCGGCATCCTGCAAAAATCCACCATCAATACCAATTTCACCAAATTCATTTTCAATCAGCACCAATTTTTGACCGCCATAGCTTTCAGAAATCATTTTCTTGATTAATGTTGTTTTGCCGGCGCCTAAAAAGCCGGAGAAAATATCGATTTTTGTCATGTTTACGCACCTTCCCATTAAAATTTCCAATATATTATACCACTGAAATGCGTTAAAGACAAGTCAAAATAATCTTTGTCCTCGACAGTTTTCTCTTGTTTTTACATTTGACTTATGGCTATCCTATAAGCAGGCGGACATTCTCCCCGAATGCGACAAACCGCCAAACCCGCCGCTGCGCATCTTTTACGCAGCGGCGGCTTTTTAATTTAATATTTATACAACTGGAATCAGAAGCATTTGATTGCTATCCGGTTCATGCTGTAGATTATTTGCCGTTTTGATTGCATCCACAGTTGAACCTGCTTTTTTTGCCAAATCCCAAAGACCATCCTCCCCTGCTCTGCGCAAAATGATGCTTGGTCTGTTAGGATCTGGTTGCCCCACTTCTCCAAGTTCCAGACCCGTAATCATTGAAAGGGGCTGCTTGGATACAGTGAATACCTGTCCAATCATCTCTCCCTGCATTACTGCACTTTCGCCGGATACCGAAATCTGGGGTTTCCCTCTCGGCTGCACAGTAAGCGCGACTTTTGTATGCTCCGATGCATCTGTCTTCCACACATCGTCCCACCGGAAGGTATTGCTGTTAAGTGCGTCATTTTCGTCATAATACAGCAGTTGGAATACACCCGCCATTTCCCCGGTAACTGTATCTTCCTCTGTATACATACGCGGGTGATCCGAATAAAACGACAAATCAACGCAACGAATGTTCCCCAACTGCGCAGTTTGCTTTGCAACAATCACATCCGTCTGACTGTCTAACTGAACAGGTATATGCAACCCGGAAAATTGTGGTTTTACATCCCGCAGATTACTGTAAGCATCCTCTGTTAAATCCATCATAGTTTGGTCAAAAATCACGTACTGGCCAATGACACCCGCTTTCAAATTCAGGTTTTCTTCTTCCCCCTGCTCCAGTTCCAGATTGGTCAGCGCAAGACAAACCTGTGCTGTGGCTTCTGCATCATGCTCTTTATCCAGCTGCGCATACTGGGAAAATGGCAGTTCAAAATTGAAACTGTTTAACTTCCCGTCTGCAGCAGCATAAAGAATGTGCAAGTTGGAAACACCCCGGAACACTACTTTATCAGATACGACTTTTTGTTCCAGAATTTCCGGCTGCAGCTCATAACGAATCAAGCGTTCCAGCGCCGGAGCCGTATCCGGAAGTGAAATTGCCTCATCAATCACAAACACTTTCTCCCCCGCTTCCACCGGAATTCGAAGAGGGTATGTGTTATTCAAAAGGTGAACATCCTCCGGAATCTCCACCGGAGAGAAAGCCTCAATATCCTCCGCTATCATAGCATCTGCCAACAAACCCAAACCGGCGCGCACCACGATTTTTCTTGCAGATATGCTGCGGGCATCAATACCGCGAAGCAAGGCATTAACATGAATTATGCCATCTCGTTGGGATTCAGCGATATCCCATTTCATTTGGAAAGGCAACCATGTTGCAACGCTTTGTGCCTGCCCGCCATCCTCCGGCAGATACAGCACCCATGCCATAACGCCACCGGAAACACCAACATTCCCGGAATGCCACTCTTTTCCCCGAACAAGCAGCTGACCCCAACAGGTCAGGACTTTGCCGATATCCGGCATCCCGTCTGTCAGGCGCACTTCCTGGGTCAGCTCTTGATTTTGGATTTCCCGCGTTGCTGACTGTATGCAGGAAATTACGGATTTATTAAACTGCAGCTCCAAGCAAATCACTCCTTAGTCTGCGGGGTAATCCCCACTATGTTACTGCATTATATTCACCGGTGGACAAGTATATTCCTATTTCCTTCTACCAATACAAATGCCACAAATAATCAGTGCAAAACCAAAACAATGGGCGAGAAACCCACTTTCAATCCATATACCAATCAAAACGCCAAGGCCAAAAGCAAGAAGGACGCCGCCCCACAGTTGGTTATGTCGGCACATAATAACACCCCCTGCATGATTCTATGCAGGGGGTGTTGAATTTTTAACCGCCTAAATAGGCTTTTTGAACTTGTTCACTTGCAGCCAATTCAGCGCCGGTTCCGGACAGCACGATGCTGCCATTTTCCAAAACATAGGCCCGGTCAGAAATTGCAAGAGATTTACCCGCATTCTGCTCCACCAATAAAACAGTAGTACCGTCACGGTTGATATCCTTAATAATTTCAAAGACCTGATCTACAAGCAGCGGAGACAAGCCCATAGAGGGCTCATCCAGCATCAGCAGCTTCGGGTGACTCATCAGTGCACGGCTCATGGCCAACATCTGCTGTTCGCCACCGGAAAGCGTACCGGCAATCTGATTGCGCCGTTCTGCCAACCGGGGAAAACGTTCATAAATAGATTCCAGATCTGTTTTAAACAGGCTGTTATCCTTCATGGAGTAAGCGCCCATCATCAGATTCTCATAAACCGTCAATTCCTGGAAAATGCGACGGCCTTCGGGAACCTGGGTCATGCCCATATGAACGATTTTATGACAGGGTGTTTTCGTAATGTCATTACCGTCAAAAATAACGCTTCCCGACTTCTTGGGAATCAAACCGACCGTACTTTGCATTGTGGTCGTCTTGCCAGCACCGTTAGCACCGATCAAAGACACGATCTGTCCTTCATCTACCGCAAAGCTGATGCCCTTAAGGGCGCAAATAACGCCATAGTACACCGTGAGGTTATTTACTTCTAACAATGCCATAATTTAACCTCCGATGTATGCGCGGATAACTTCAGGATCCTGCAGCACAGATTTTGTTTCGCCTTGCGCAAGCATGGTGCCAAAGTTCAGAACTGTTAATTCATCACACAAACCGGCAACGAACTTCATGTCATGCTCAATCAGCAATATCGTCATGTCAAAATGATCCCGGATAAAGCGAATCGTTTTCGCAAGATCCTCTGTTTCCTGGGGATTCATACCAGCTGCCGGCTCATCCAGAAGCAGGATTTTGGGATTGGTCGCAAGGGCGCGGGCGATTTCCAATTTCCGCTGTTTTCCGTAGGGCAGATTGCATGCCAAACTGTTACGTTCCTGTTCCAAATCAAAAATCCGCAACAGGTCCTTTGCCTTTTCCCGCATCTGCTTTTCCATTTTAAAATGTCGGGGCAAGCGAAGCAGCGACTCCAAAACCGTGCATTTAAACTCCGGTCTGTTAT
Source organism: Faecousia sp. (assembly GCA_045658385.1). Taxonomy (GTDB): domain Bacteria; phylum Bacillota; class Clostridia; order Oscillospirales; family Oscillospiraceae; genus Faecousia. The sequence goes on along the minus strand of JAZOUW010000030.1, from coordinate 17,172 downwards.
GCAAGCCTACCATAACATTACGAACAACTGTCATGTTATTAAACAAGCGGATGTTCTGGAATGTGCGGGCAATACCCTTGTGGTTAATTTTTTCCTGAGAGAAACCCTTTAGCTCCTCCCCGTCCAAATAGAACGTACCTGCGCTGGGCTTATAAACACCGGTCAACAGGTTGAAAATTGTGGTTTTACCTGCGCCGTTAGGACCGATCAAGCCATAAATCTGATTTTTCCTGATCTTGATATTTACGTCCTGCGCAGCCTTCAAACCGCCGAAAGAAATGCCAAGGTCTTTGGTTTCCAAAATATATTCAGCCATCAGTCAGCCCTCCCCGTTTTGTCATTCTGTGGAGTCATATCTACAGACAAAACCTCATCCATGCTGATCTTGGTGGGTACGACATCCCATTTCGCTTTATCGTCATGGATATGGGCCGGATCATTCAAATGCTTCATCATCTTGCGCAGGGCTGCGCTAAAATTATACTTTTCTCGAATCATAGCAAGGCCGGGCGCATTGTTATATATAACAATTACAATCAGCACCAGCGCATACAGCAAATTCTGCAGAACAGCCATTTCGCCGGTCAACTGTGTCGGCAGCCATGTGTTGAGCCATGTAATAAGCGCTGCTGCAATGATTGCGCCATTGACACTTCCCATGCCGCCCAAAACCACCATAACAAGGATTTCGATAGAATAGTTATAGCTGAACTTGGCGCTTTGCACAGTATAGTTGCTATAGCTATACAATACACCGGCAACACCTGCCAAAGCAGCAGACATAATAAACGCAATCAGCTTATACTTGGTCACATTTACACCGGTCGCCTTGGCAGCAATTTCATTGTCACGAATTGCAGTAACAGCTCTGCCATGCTTGGAGCGAATAAAGTTCTGAACCAACGCCAATGTGATGAGTACAAGGACAAAGGCAATAATAAACAGATAATTCTTATCGAATCGCGGAGTATCCAAACCGAGGGTGCCGCCAAAGCTCTCGTCAGAGGTGTTCTGGAACAATGTTTTTACGATCTCACCGAATGCCAATGTTACAATTGCCAAATAATCACCCCGGAGTCGCAATGCGGGAATACCGATAATAATGCCGCAAACCGCAGCAACCGCAGCGCCAACAGCTAATGCAATCAAAAACACAGCAATACCGTTACCCATGGCAGGTTCCAGCAAACTTGCGACCTTACCACCCAAATATGCGCCAACGCACATAAATCCTGCATGGCCCAAGGAAAGCTCGCCCAAAAAGCCAACTACCAAAGAAAGCGATACCGCAAGAATAATGCTAATCGCCATTTTTTCCAAAAGAAACAGCAGAGAGTTGTCAAACCGGCTGCCCGCAAGTGCCATGACACCAAGCACCAGTGTGAGCAATCCGATTACAACATAATTCATGTAGTGGCTGACCTTGATTTTTCCCAATCTCATACTTTCTCCCTCCGTTTCTTACCAAGGAAACCGGTAGGTCTGACCAGCAAAATGATGATCAGAATAGAAAATTCAATCGCATCGGTATAGGGTGCGATAGCCGTGATCTTATAAGAAACGCTTTCTACAACACCCAGAAGAATACCACCAAGCATAGCGCCGGGAATGGATCCGATACCGCCGATGACCGCAGCAGTAAACGCCTTGATACCAGGCATAGCGCCCATGGTGTTGGAAACAGCCGGGGCTTTCAGCAAATAGAAAAGGCCCGCCAATGCCGCCAGCGCGGAACCGATGGCGAAAGTTACGGTAATAATCGCATTCACATTGATACCCATCAGCTGTGCAGCGCTCTTATCTTCGGAAACCGCGATCATTGCTCTGCCCAAACGGGTATATTTGACAAATAAGGTCAGAACAACCATAACCACAACAGTTACCGCCAATGTTACCAATGCAGAAACCTGAATTGTAGCGCCCAAAAGCTTAATAGCACCAAATTCGTACACAGTCACCATCTTTGTTGCAGAACCAAAAATGATCTGCGCCAGACTTTGCAGCAGATAGCTGACACCGATTGCTGTAATCAAAACAGCCAAAGGAGATGCGCCACGCAGCGGTTTATACGCTACCTTTTCTATGGTGACGCCCAGCAGCATACAACCTAAAACAGAAAGCGCGATTGCTAAAAGCGGGTTGTTTGTTGCCATAAACACAAATATCAAATAGCTACCGATCATAATGACATCGCCATGGGCAAAGTTCAGCATTTTTGCAATACCGTAGACCATGGTGTAGCCCAATGCGATCATCGCATAAATACCGCCCAGGCTCAAGCCATTTATCAGTGTAGAAAAAATTACTTCCATAGTTTTCCCAACTTATACTCTAGATTTTGTATGCTAAAAAGCAGTCATGCGGCGATTGGAACAAATCCCCATTAGACCGCAAATACCTGTACATACCGACCCGGAGGTCAGTATGTACAGGTTTTGTTTATTCGCAAAGATATTACGCACCAGCTTCTTTAATGACGTACTGGATAGCAGTTTTGTTAACGTAACCGGATGCTTCCCACTTGATTTCCGCGCCGGTAACGGCATCAGTGACAGTATAGCCGCCGGAGAACTGTGCCTTCAGAATCTCGCACAGATCAGATGCGCTGATTGTAACAGGAATTTTCTTGCCTTCAGAAATGGCCTTTTCCATAGCGCCCAGCAAAGCGTAAACGCAGTCGTAGGCAGAAGCGCCGAACTGGTTCAGAGTATCTGCGCCAAATTTTTCGACATACTTATCGATATATTCCTTTGCCTTACCTTCTGTAGCCTTGGAGTTAAAGTGAGACAGCATGGTAATTTCTTGAGGAATCGTAGTAATATCGAAGCCTTCCTGACCGTCAATGCCGTCAAATCCGTCACAGCCGTAGTAAACAGCATCTTCGCTCAGGACATCCTTGGCCTGGGTCATAAACAGAGATGCAGGCTGGTAATAAGTGGGCATAAAGATAAACTTGCAGTCCTTCAAGGTGTCGATCTGGGTGCTGAAGTCGGTAGCGCCGGCATCGGTGAAGGAAGTCTCAACAACAGTAACGGATGCATCCAGATTCTTCTTAAATTGCTGGAAGATACCCTTGGAGTAGTCTTCGTCAGACTTGTAGAAAGCGCCAATGGTCTGACCGGCAAAGTTCTGGTTAACGAAGTCAGCAGCAACAGCGCCCTGGTTGCCATCAGCAAAACACATCTGGTAGCCGTTGTCAAATTCAGGAATCTTATCGCCGGATGCAGAGGGAGTCAGGAAGGATACATTGTCATCTTTTGACAGGTTCTTAAACTCCAAGCCGGGTGCAGTGGTAACCGTGCCCAAAGACAGCTGCATGCCTTGCTCCAGCAGAGCAGAGTAGTTGCCGGAAACCAACGTAGGATCGTGTTTGTCATCCATAGCAACCAGCTTAAACTTTACGCCATTCAAACCGCCGGCAGCGTTAATCTCGTCAACAGCCATCTGGGCGGAGTTGGCGACAGCCGTACCGTAAATAGCAGCGCCACCGGTCAGCGGGCCGGACATGCCAATGACAAACTCGGTGTTGTTTTCAGCATAGTTTTTCTGACCGCCACAGCCGGCAAGCATTGCCACGACCATCAGAACAGCCATTGTTAAAGCGAATAACTTTTTCATAACAAAATCATCCTTTCATTTTTGACCATGAATTATCTTACGGCGGATGCGTTCATTTGGAAACATTCGTCCCAAATAATCATGAATCAGTTTACCATATTGTATCTGCGTGACGAACATTTGTCAACCGCAAAAATACATTTTTCTTAAAAAAGCGATTGTTTTCTATGGAATTAACAAAAAGAATTGATTCAGTGATTGATTTTCGTGCAAAAGCACAACAAACTGTTCGGAAAATCCAATCAGCGTACCTTTTATATCAAAAGTACCGTCCAAAATGCTTCTCAACAAGCACAGATTGAGCAGCAGGGACGGTACTTTTTTGTTATTTGGTCAGGTGATATAAAAGATTATTGTAAATGACATCGGCGAATTTTAAATGTCCGGCCACGCTTGGATGGACATTGTCAGTGCTCACCGTAATCTCCATTTCTGTGTTGCGGGCAGAGGCAGGAATCTTTGTTATTTTGTAGTCCCGTTTTGTATCCAGATTAAAATAAACTTCAGAAACAAAAACATTATCCATAACGCCGTCAAAGCTAGCGATATATCTATCTACCAGCGCAATTGTCGCATACTTGACATTGTAAGCTGCATCTGCAAAATGAGGAAGACCGCTGTTGAAATGGCCATAACCATAGCCGGATTGAGACGCAGGCATCGGTGTTAAATTGACCAGTACAATAATACCGGGGTCATATTCGTGGATACTATCAATCATCACTTTGATATTGTCTGCCTGATCCGTGTCAAAAATACGATTTGTTCCCAGAAAAATGGAAACCGCATCAATATCGCCATATTTCTGATTTTTCATGTAATAAGAAAAGTCGAATTTGGCAGTCGCGGGATTATAAAAAGGATTGACTGTGTTATCAGCGCATTCTAAAAGGTAATGGCAGGTTGCCCAACCGGGACGGCCTTCGTGATTGATGGTAAACTCCTTACCGTTCAGCGTCGTTGTGGATGAAAGGGTTCCCAACGACCGTATCCCGCCTCTTGACAGATTTTTCTCGATCTCTATAGGATAGCAAGCAAGGTAGGTCAAACTGTCCCCAAGGAAAATAACCTTCTTATCTGTCAGAGGCTTGTCCTCAATTACATTCAGTGTAAAACACTTGGTTGTAATGAGCTGATTAGAAAATTTATTATAAACATAAAGCGTTACCGTGTGCACACCGGCAGCAGTAGGAGTAATGCGTAAAAATTCGCCAAAATTGCCCCACTGTGTTAGTTTCGGCTTGATATCGCAACGAATGTCGTAGTTTTGTATATTATCGCAAATGATAACATTATCAAAATACAGATTCCACTCGTGGCCAACCACCGCAACGGATTGGGCCGGAATGTGAATCGTAGGCGTTGCAGAAATATCCATCGTGTTTAACATAAATTCACCTTTCATTCTTTCGAAAATTTACAACAATCTAATTATCCATTACATTTTTGCAGGCTGCAAGAACCCGGGAAAGGATAGGCACGCAAACGCTGCTGCCGTATCCGCCATCCTCAACCGTGATAATAAACGCAAGAGGATATTCTTCATCCGCCACAAATCCTGCAATCATGGCGTTTGGTTTTTTACCGCCGCCAACCTCTCCGGTGCCGGTCTTTGCGCAGACCGTCAAGCCGGGAAAATTCTCACTTCCATATTTATCCGTAACATTAAATGCAAGATACTCCTGCAAGGCCTTTGCAGTGGAAGCAGACATAATTCTCTCATTGACACGCGTTTTAGCGGAATAGGTTTTAATTCCATCAGCAGAAACATTATCAACCAGATAGGGCAGCACACCTTTTCCATCGTTGGCAACAGCTCCCATAAAGGTAAGAAACGCGCAGGGGTTGACCTGGTCCGTATACTGTCCAATACTGCCCCAGGCAACATCTACAGGGTCAGCATCCGTCACATCAAAATTACCCTTTGCTGTGGTAATGCCATCGAATTGAACGCTATCGGTTATTTGAAATTGTTCTACATATCTTTGCAACGTATCCCCTTCCAGTTGTTCAGCAATTTTTGCAAAAGCAACATTGCAGGAATTACGAAACGCTGTTTTCAAATCTTGATTCCAATGCACATCCTCACAGGTGACTTTACCTGCGCCAACCTGATAGCTACCCCGGCAATCAAAGGTCTGATCCTGGATATCGGGAATTGTTTCAAGTGCCGCAGCTAAAGTTGCAATTTTAAAAATAGAACCGGGGATATAGCTGGACTGGGTAAACCGATTAACGTAAAGTCCATTATACTTTCCTACTGTATCCTTGTCAATGTTTGGAACATTATCCGGGTCGTAAGTAGGCGTTGTTACTGCACAAAGCAGCTGGCCGGTTTTGTAGTTATAAACACCAACCGTGCCCTTGTAATCTCCCATTGCCTCCAATGCAGCCGTCTGAACAGATGCAGACAGCGTCAACTGTGCAACACCGCCGGCTTCCCCGTAGGCGTACACCCCACCAAGCAGATCAAAACCCACCAGTTCTGATGCGTACTCTTTCAGCGCAGGTGCACTAATATTGCCATACCGATCTCCCAACCAGTGAACCGTACTGCTTCGCACATCCTCCGAAGAAGAATACTGACGGTCATCATTCATATCCAGCAAGAGGATATCATCCCGGTCCACAACTGTTCCGCAACCGATATTCCCCCCGGTGTAAACATGGGGTGATCCTGCAAAAATGACCCAATCCCCGGCCTTAATAACATATTCAAGGAGAAAGAAAGTCAAGCCAGCGAGGAGAAATATAACCAGCAGCATTGCAATGCCGGCGCGTTTGGCAATTTTATTCATCCTCAACGTCTCCTTTCATCGCAAGACGTACCGCGAAACTGGCATTCTGTCTGGTATCCGCCGCTTTAACAAATGCCAAAAGTCCCCAGGAGCAAATCATGCTGGAGCCGCCGTTGGATAAAAACGGAAATGTAACACCTGTCAGCGGCACTATGTCCACTGTTCCCAGGGCATTCAGAATAACCTGCACCAACATAATACTGGCCGCTGTGCACGCGCTAATGGTATAAAAGCTACTGCGACCCACCCCTGCTGACCGCACCGCAAATATTGCTAGGGCGATTACGCAGAAGATGAGCATGATGAGCATAAAAAGGCCCCACTCTTCGGTAATGGTTGCAACTGCCATGTCGGAATCAGCGGCAAAAAGATTTTTCATCCAACCCTTTCCCGCGCCAAGGCCCATGAAGCCACCGGAAGCCATGCACATCAATGCTCTAGTCTGCTGATAGCCGCCCTCTAAAGGCATTTCCCAAATGTGCCGCCAGGAGCTAAATCTCTGAAGGGCATGAGGCGCAATACGCAGCGCAACAACACCGGCAAACCCCAACGCAGTCAACGCCAACGCAATCGTACCCACACTACCGGAGCGCATATAGGCAATTACCAAAAACGCGCAAAAGAAGATTAGGGCTGTACCAAAATCATTCATCAGAGCAAGGCATCCGCAAATTACGATAGAATATCCAATAAACAAAATCAGATTTCGCTTTGTCATAATTCTATCCATGGCAGATGCGCCAATGTAAACAAAGCAAACCTTGGTTAATTCAGAAGGTTGCAGGGACAAATTGCCGACTACAAGCCAGTTCTTTGCGCCATAATAGGTTGTTCCAAACAGGAGCGTTATCGCCAGAAATCCAACGCCTGCAAACGCCGCCACATAACGGACCTTCTTTGCCCGTTCCAGATCCCGGGCAGACCAACCAACTGTGAGGAACAAAGTAATTCCCAACACCATGGCAATGAATTGCTTAAACGTCTCCGTCGGGTCTATGGTGGCAATTACCGCCATACCCATGGTACACAGAAAGAAAGCAATCGTTTCCACTTCAAAGGAAGTTCTGCGAATACACACATAAAACAGTAGCAGCAGCCATTGGCAGACCATAATGCCGCCAAAGCCCGCAACAATATATAACGCATTTTCCGTTCCGCTTCCCAAAAGAAACGCCATTGCGCAAAGAATCTGGAAAACAGTGAGCAAAAAAACGTTCAAAAAACTGGAAAACAACGAAGCGCCTTTTGTGCGCAGTTGAGCAAGCTTCTGCTCTTGCCGTTGTGAAATCGGCTGCAGCTTCATTTCCATTCCGCCGATAGAAATTATGTCCTCCGGCTTCAGCGCATGAATGCCAACACGCTTGCCATTGACAAGAACACCATCCTTCGAGCCAATATCAGAAATCGTCCAGCTGCCGTCGTCGTAACGGGTCAGAACAGCATGGTTCCGGGACACTGTAGGCAGTTCTATCACAATATCGCTGTTTTTATTTCTTCCAATTACATTTTCCCAATGGGTAACCGGAAGCTTCTTTTCATTGGAAAGACATAGCCACGCCCAAATCTCCGGTTCTCTGCGGAATGTGAGCAGCGGTTTTATGCAACGAAGCAGCAACATAAACACCAGCACTGGGGTAACCCACCGCATCAATCCAACAAACACCCTTCCATAGGTATCCGATGCATTTATAATTTCTGTAAGAACGCCATTCATACTGCCACCTCCCTTACATTCTTATTTGTAATAATTATTCGCCGGCAAGTTGTCGCAGCATGGCAATTTCTTTAGCATAACCGGAAAGCTCATTGGGTGTTTCCAAAATCATCGGCAGCCTGGAAAGCACCGGATGATTTACGATTTTAGCAAAGGCGCTTACGCCCAGGCTGCCCTCGCCCAAAATCTCGTGCCGGTCCTTATGACTTTCAAAGGGATTCTTGGAATCATTCACATGCAAAGCCCGCAATTTATGCAGACCAATCACCCGATCAAATTCCGCCAGCACACCGTCTAAATCATTCACAATATCATATCCCGCGTCATGCACATGGCAGGTATCCAGACAAACGCCAATGCTTTCATCCCCCACGCCATCCATAATGGCTTTCAGTTCTTCAAAACGTCCGCCAATTTCGCTGCCCTTACCGGCCATGGTTTCCAGCAGCACTGTGACGGGATAACCGGGCGCAAGGGCTTTTTTCAACGCATCGCAAATTTGGGCAATTCCTGTGTCCGCGCCTTGTCCCACATGACTGCCCGGATGAAAGTTATAATAGTTGCCCGGCAAGGCCGCCATGCGACGCAAATCATCGCACAAAACACCGGCTGCAAACTCTCTTGCGGCGGCATCCGCCGTACACAAATTCATTGTATATGCGCCATGGGCAACCAATGGGCCAAAATTACCGGCCTTCAGCGCCTCCACAGCCTTTGCGCAATCTTCAGGGTCTTCTTTTCTGGCCTGGCTACCCCGGGGATTGCGGGTGAAAAATGCGAACGTATTCGCGCCAATAGACTCCGCAACGCGCACCATTTGCAGATTGCCTGCGCTTGCAGACAAATGACATCCAACATAAAGCACGTCAATCACTCCTTTGTTTCATAGAATAACATATTTCCCAAGAAAAATCAAATTTTCATTCCCATTGCCAAACATTTTATGATATAATACGTTCAGACCCCATAAAAGCCATCAACAAACTGCACGGAGGGCTGGTTTATGCCAAAATCTGACAACCAAAAATTAAAGATTTTTTACATATTGGATTACTTGGAGCGCAATTCTTACGAAGACAACCCCATCAACGCATCCAAACTCATTTCCATGTTAGACCGGGAGCATAACATTTCCTGCGACAGAAAAACTGTCTACTCCGACATCGCCGCATTGCAGGAATACGGCGTTGATATTATATCCATTCCCGGCAAGAATGGCGGCTATTACATCGGCAGCAGAAATTTTGAACTGCCGGAACTGAAGCTGCTGATTGATGCAGTCCTTTCAAGCCGCTATCTGACAGAGAAGAAATCCCGGGAACTGATCGAAAAGCTTTGCGACCTGTGCAACGAACACGATGCCGGTCTGATGAAACGAAACATGCTGGTTTCCGGTCGGGTAAAGAGCATGAACGAAACGATCTATTATAGTGTAGATACCATTCAGGAGGCAATTGTTACCAACAAGCAAATTACGTTTCGTTATTTTGACTGGGATCTGGGTGGAAAACGCCGCTACAGAGAAAAAGAATACCTGGCAAGTCCCTACGGACTTTGCCAGGATAACGAAAACTGTTATTTACTTGCCTATTCCGATCGCCACGGCATTACCGCCTATCGGGTCGACAGAATGACAGACATTCAGCTGCTCAGCAGTGCAAGAGTTCCCTGCCCGGAGCTTACCGGAAAGGCCCTGAACAGCCATGCAAATCAGCTTTTCCAAATGTATGCCGGTGACAAAGTAGATGTTAAGTTACGCTTTCACCGGGATCTGATCAACGTTGTCGTGGACCGTTTTGGCAAGGATATAATGTTAATTCCCGACGGTGGTGACTATTTTACATTTACAGTATCCGTCGCGGTTTCACCTATGTTCTTAAGCTGGGTCATCGGTTTTGGCAGCAAGGCAAAGATAGTCTACCCCCAATCTGTTGCTGACCAATGCAAGGTCCTTTGTCAGGAAGCGCTTAACCAGTACCGTTAGTCTGATGGGCGTTGAACACTAAGGGTTGCAGAATCCAAAATATGCTGCCACGTTGCAGTCAGCTGTCCTGCTTTTAATGCATCTGCCATTACTGTGACTACATAGTGATAATATCCATCATCCAGCACAACGGCGCGGCAGGTCTGATCCCCAGCTTCACCGGCGGAAGTCCAGGCGCAGTCATATCGGGAAAAGTCACCTGCTCTTGTTTCCATCACCATTAGCTTATCCCTGGAAAAACCGGTTGTCTGACGCAGTGTCCGATCCAAGTCCCCCGCCTCCATCGTTTGGACACTCACGCAGTATCCATCGCACAAATACAGTTTACCTGCATCCTCGCTTTCCAGACATTCCAGTACCGCCTCCTCCGGCAGTGCCAGCTGAATTTGCTGCATCTGGGCCATTGCCGAAACATCAAAAGCATCGGTAATCGTTTCCATTGTCTGCTGCCCGCTGCAGCCAGTCAATAACAGCGCCAACAGCATCACTACCAAAAATGTTTTCATATTCGTACCTCCTGAAAGGAGCTTCCCATGAAGCCACTGTTCGTTTATCTGTTATCAATCAATGCGCTTTCCTTTGCGCTTATGCTTATCGACAAAAGAAAAGCCAGAAAAAAGCAATGGCGCATTCCGGAAAAAACGCTTTTTACAGTTGCCCTTTTGGGCGGCAGCCTCGGCTGTCTTGGAGGTATGTACGCTGTGCGGCACAAAACAAATCATGTAATATTTGCTTTGGGAGTACCCATTCTTCTTGCAGTACAAGTGATTGTTCTTGTAATGCTGTATAGCGCCATCGGTTGAACGATGGCGCTATTTTATAAGCTTTCTATCAGCGATTCTGCACAAAGCATGCCGTCAATCGCCGCCGACATAATGCCACCGGCATAACCGGCGCCCTCTCCCGAGGGATAAAGTCCCTGCAGACTTACAGATTGCTTGCCATCGCCCCGATTGATCCGCACCGGGGAGGAACTGCGGGTCTCCGGCGCGGTCAAAACCGCATCTGCTTCTGCGAAGCCTTTCAGATTTCCATCCAACATAGGGATTGCTTTCTTTAATGCGTCGGTAATCTTTTCCGGCAGAAAGCTGTGCAGATCACACCAAGTCACTCCCGGGCGGTAGGTCGGTTGCACTGTTTCGGCAGCTTCACTGGGTTTATTTTTCAAAAAATCCCCCACCCGCTGGGCCGGCGCGCAGTAGTTACCGCCGCCAACAGCAAAGGCCTTGGATTCAATCTCCTGCTGCCATTTTACACCGCCCAACGGTCCGGCATAGGGAAAATCCTTGGGATTGAGTGTAACCAGCAACGCAGCGTTCGCGTTTTTCCCATTCCGGTCAGCATTACTCATGCCGTTGGTTACAACACCGCCCCGTTCCGACGCAGCTGCCACAACGTGTCCGCCGGGACACATGCAAAATGTATACACCGTCTCTTGCTCCAGATGCTTGACCAGTTTATAATCAGCAGGCGGTAATACCGGGTCACATTTTCCATATTGAACGCAATCAATCATTTCCTGTCGGTGCTCGATTCGCACGCCCATGGCAAAAGGCTTGGCATCCATGGAAATGCCCAAATCATAAAGCATTGAAAAGGTATCCCTGGCGCTGTGGCCAATAGCAAAAATTGCCTTCGTGCAAGAAATTTCCTCGCCGTTTGCAAGCTTCAGTCCTACAAGTTTTCCATTTTGCCGATTGATTCCCGTTACATGACTGGAAAAACGCACCTGTCCACCGAGGGAAATGATCCTTTTACGAATATTCTGTACCACTGTCAAAAGCACATCCGTTCCAACATGGGGCTTGGCATCAAACAGAATATCCTCCCGGGCGCCGGCTGCCACAAACTGCTCTAAAATCCAACCGATTCGGGGATTGTTTACACCGGTATTGAGCTTGCCGTCGGAAAATGTTCCGGCGCCGCCCTCACCAAACTGCACATTTGAATTGGGATCCAGCTGTCCGGTCTTAAAAAAGTGTTGAACCTTTTCATTCCGGGAGACGGCGTCCTCGCCTCGCTCCAAAACAATTGGCCGCAGACCTGCCAAGGACAGTACAAGGGCTGAAAACATACCCGCCGGCCCAAAGCCGACAACCACCGGTCTGTCTGCATCCACCGCCGTTGTTTTCGGTACACGGTAAAAAGAAACCGGCGCAATTGCAGCACGCTTACATCTACTGTTTCGTAAAATTTTTTCTTCGCTACCGTCCACTGCAACGTCAATGGTGTAGACAATGCGGACATCCGGCTTTTTGCGTGCATCAACACTGCGGCGCACCAGCTTGACTCTGTGCACCTTGGAATTGGGAATTTTCAGCATGCGGGCTGCTTCAAACTGCAGTTGAGCGATATTATGCTCCGGTGCCATAGATATCTCTCTTAATCGAATCATAAGGTTTCCTTTCCCGCATGCAGACCGGCAAGATAACCGGAGCTCCATGCCCACTGCAAATTATACCCGCCGCAGTCACCGTCAACATCCAGCACTTCACCGCATGCATAAAGACCGGGAATCAGCTTGCTTTCCATAGTTTCCGGGCAGAAATCCTGGGTCAGCACCCCACCGGCCGTGACCTGGGCGTTATCCATTCCCATAGGTTCTGTCAATGGAATCTCAAATTCCTTCACTACCCGCACTACCTCTGCAAGCTGCGTATCTGACAGCTTTCCGGTTTCCGTACCGACAGTAATACCCGCCGATTTGGTTAAAACACGACCAAGCTGATTGTGTATCATTCCGGTAAGAAGATCTTCTGCCAAAACGTTTCTGCACCGACGAAGCTGCAGCTGCTCCAGCAATTGCTCTTTACTGAATGCAGGCAAAACATCCAGCCGTGCAATCCAGTTTCCACCGCCATAGCACACATCTCTGGACACTTCGAAAATCACCGGACCGGACAATCCATAGTCCGTGAAATGCAATTCACCTGTGCTTTGGGCGAAAAGCGTATCGTCTTTCATTATCTGCACATGACATTGTGCGCGGACGCCTTTCAGAGCCGCGACACCACCCCATCCGCACTGAATTTGCACTAAGGACGGGCGCAATTTCGTTGCTTTGTGTCCGAATTTAGAAAGCAATTTGTAACCGTACATACTGCCTCCCAGTTTTGAGCCGGCAAGACCGCCGCATGCGATAATAATTTTGTCACAAACAACCGTTTGTTCATTGCCCGCGATTAAAAAGCCTGTTCCCTCCCGGACTACCTTCTGCACTTCAAAGCCGGTATATAGCGTAATGTTCGGTTTTTGTAAAGCAAGTCGCAAAACATCCACAACAGAATTTGCCTGATTGGAATAGGGATACACCTTTCCCGAAGGCTCAACGGTAGTCAAAAGTCCTAAATTCATAAACCATCGGCGTGTCGCCTCCGGACTCATTTTCTCCAGCGCAGCCTTGGAAAATCCTGGCTGCTGTCCATGATATCCAGTCTTGCCTGCATACATATTTGTCAGATTGCAGCGTCCGTTACCGGTAGCCTGCAGTTTTCTGCCTACCCGGGCCTGGCGCTCAAAAAGTACCACCTGCGCGTTGGGATTTTCCGCAGCGCTCAAGGCTGCCATCATTCCGGACGCCCCTGCGCCAATAATACCGATTATCATACACTCACCTGCTTTCCTACAACCATTATAATTCATAAAAGACCAAGGCACAAGAAAAACTTCCTTGCATTGCAAAAATCCTATGGTATAATACCATTGGTGATATTATTGGATAGAAGCAATATTGAGAAAATTGCCCAAAATCAAGAGGATAAACTACTTCTTGCCAAAGTGTGGGATAAGATTCAATCCGGTATAAGAAAGAACATTGTTTCTTATAGCTGTTTCTTAAGTCCCAGACAGCTGGAAATGACCCACTACCTTTTTGGCAACTTGAAAGGGCTACACAGCTTTGGCGGCTACCCGGAGGCGGAGCGCAAAATGCTCATATACCTGCCGGAATATCTGGAGGAAGACTTTCTTGTTACCGAGGACAGCCCTTTGGTGTGTTTACGGGCGACCTTTTACGAAGCCGATATGCCTTCCCACAGAGATTTTCTGGGCGCGCTTATGGGCAACGGTATTGCCCGGGAAGCCGTGGGCGATATTTGTGTTGGAAAATGTAGCTGCGATTTCTTTGTCAGCGTAGAAATCGCACCGTATATTTTGCAAAATTTCACCAGCGCAGGCCGCGCAAAGCTGCATTTGCAGTCCATCGCTTTAAATGAAGCGCAAATTCCCCAACCGCAAGTTCAGGAAATTCGGGACACCGTTGCCTCCTTGCGTCTGGACAGCATTATTTCCTCCGGTTTTTGTATCAGCCGCGGTATTGCTGCACAGTATATTGATGCCGGAAAAGTTTCGATCAATGGTCTGCCCATTGAAAAAGCAGAAAAAGCAGTACCCGATGGTGCAAAAATTTCCGTTCGCGGATTGGGAAAAATACAACTGAAATCTGTCAACGGCCAGACAAAAAAGGGCCGGATCAGCGTCATGATAGACCGCTATATATGAGGTTAAAAATGGATATGAATCAGGTAATTGCCAGAATTAACGAATTGGCAAAAAAAGCAAAAGCAGAAGGCTTAACCGCCGAAGAAACCACAGAACGGGATAAGCTGCGCAGAATCTATATTGACTCTGTAAAGGCAAGTCTTACAGGTCAGTTGGACAATACTTATATTGTGGAAAAAGACGGCACAAAAAGAAAACTGGAGCGTAGAGGCAGTTAATGCCTTACAGAATGATGCCCCAAGGCCAATCTTGACTTTTATCGCCCAAGGTGCTATGATTATCCCCGCACGGAGAGTTGTCCGAGTGGTTTAAGGAGCTAGTCTTGAAAACTAGTGATGGGGAAACCCACCGTGAGTTCGAATCTCACACTCTCCGCCAAAAAAGATCACCCACCTCATTTCGAGGTGGGTGATCTTTTTATCTGTGTGAGATTCGAACCATCTAAATGCAACAGTCCAGTGGACTGTTGCTTGCCGGCAGCTAGATGCCGGCAACACCTTAATTGAACGAATCTCCACACTCCGCCAATTACCACCCTTTGGAGGTGGATTCTTTTTTCTATCTATCGATTTCTTCCCAAAACTGCCGGAACGCCGTTGGTAAAGCCACTTCCCTTTCAATTTGCTCTGCGGCAAACCAAAACAGCGTGTCGTTCTTTTCCTCCACTTCCATATACACTCCACGCATAAGCCATTCTATGTGTGTAAATACATGTTTCCTCTCCACAGTTTTCAATATTTCCCTCGGTTTTATATGCATTCGCTCCACTTCCAGAATAGCCTGCTGTGTATCCAAATAACCTTCGCAGTTTGGGAACTGCCATAATCCCCCAAGCAAACCATTTTCAGGACGTTTGCAAACAGCATAATAACCGTCACAAGACAGAATGAACACCGTCATTTTCTGCCTTTTGCGTCCGCGCTTTGGCAGACGCACCGGCAGCTTTTCACAATTTCCCCGGAAATGTCCCAGGCAAAAACCCTTGCAAGGACAATTCCCGCAATCCGGTTTTCTATTCGGTCCGCACACCGTTGCGCCCAGCTCCATAAGAGCTTGCGTAAAGTCTCCGGCATTTCTTGGGTAAATTGTAGCCAGAGAATCCCGAACAGACCGCTTGTATTGGGGCAAATCTATGGGGGTGACATCATCTGTCAATCTGGAAACTACCCGCAGCACGTTACCATCCACCGCCGGAGTAGTCTTGCCAAAGGCAATGGAGCAAATGGCGCCTGCAGTATATTCACCGATTCCAGGTAAGCTTAAAACATCTTTATATTCTTCCGGAAAAACGCCGGCATAGTCGCACATGATGATCCGGGCAGCCTTTTTCAGATTCCGCACACGGCTGTAATAACCCAAGCCTTCCCACAGCTTGTGCAGCAAATCGTCATCTGCCACCGCTAAATCGGCAATGGTTGGCAACGCTATCAAAAAGCGCTTATAATAGCCTTTGACAGTCTCAACACGCGTTTGCTGCAACATGATCTCCGAAAGCCAAACGTGATAAGGCTCCCGGTCGGTGCGCCAAGGAAGATTGCGCATATTTTGTTGATACCAAGGCAGCAGAGCTGTCGGTAGCTTTGCAAAAATTTCGCTCGTTTCCATTTTGCACCTCAACGCAAATTTATTAACTATATTTTATAACAGCACCGTCTTTTCTGTCAAGCGCGCAAGCGGATACAACAAATGTCAATATATACAAAAGTTTTAAGCTTTTTTCAAAAAAAGACTTGCATTTTATTTGCTGGTATGCTATTATATGCAGGCGCGTTAAGCGACGCGTGTATGCGCCGGTAGCTCAGTTGGATAGAGTGACTGACTACGAATCAGTAGGTCGGGGGTTCGAGTCCCTTCCGGCGTACCAAATAGTGCAAATCCGAACCCTGTGCTCTTTGTCAAGGACTGTTTTGGATTTGTAATCGAGATTGAGGATGTGGGGTAACTCATATCCTCTTTTTCTGTACAAAAGTGCCTAAAAATGAATGTTGGATTTTTACCCGTTTTAACCACGGTATTTTCCGACATTGTTTAAAACAAGATAAGCGAAGATCAGCAAGGATTATTGGCGCACAGGTAGCGTCGTTTTCTACCGTGGTCTTTAGAACCACCGGTAGAAAACATATTATTCCGTGGAGAAATTCCGATAACATGACTCATTTTAACGTCTGCCCTATGTGGACACATCTGCCTTTTTATGATGCAATTTAACCCCCTTCAGGCGGTGATCCGCTCCGATGAAACGCTACAACAATGCTATAACAACGCTATATGTCCATCTGCGATGGAATTTCTCAGCTGATACTGTGTGCCAACAAAGAACAACCGGGAGCTGTCGTAATGGTAACTCCCGGTTATCTTTTGTAGTGGCTTTATGCCCTGCTCAGTTAATTTATTTTAATCGTTTATGCTGTGGATAGGAAAGTGTATCCCTTAAATATTCGCCGCTTAAATCGCACTCGACAACCTAGCCTAAACCTAACAAGAAGAATGGTTTATAAAAAGCCATGTTGTCGTAGCAGCCGTTCCTTTTCCTCTGGGGACATCCTACTGACCATCTC